>DATJWM010000159.1:0-25333 GCA_035501255.1 Mycobacteriales bacterium
ACGGCCGGGTGCTGGCAACCGCTCGCCGACGAACCCCGAGTCGCGATCCCGGCCACATCGTGGACGTGGCCGTGGAGATCGTGGGTCAGCTGCGAGTCGAGCACGAGGTCAGCGGGGTCGGGATCGGCGCCGCTGGCTTCGTCGACGTCGACCGCTCGACCGTGCTGTTCGCGCCGAACCTGCAAGCGTGGCGAGGGACGCCGATCCGGGAGGATGTCGCTGCCCGGCTGGACCTTCCGGTCGTGGTGGAAAACGACGGCAATGCGGCCGCGTGGGGCGAGTATCGCTTCGGCGCGGGTGAGGGTCAGCCGGACGTCGTGATGCTCACGATCGGCACCGGAATCGGCTGCGGACTCGTGCTCGACGGCAAGTTGCATCGCGGCCGATTCGGCCTCGCGGGCGAACCGGGACACGTACGGGTGGTGCCGGGCGGGCGGTTGTGCGGATGTGGCAACCGAGGCTGCTTCGAGCAGTACTGCAGCGGATCGGCGCTCGTGCGGGCCGCCCGGGAACTCGCCCAGGAACGCCCGGAAGACGCCGGGCGGTTGCTGGAGCTGGCGCACGGTGATCTCGCGAGCATCGACGGCCCGGTCGTGACCAAGGCCGCGCAGGAAGGCGATCCGGCCGCCATCGATTGCTTCGAGGAAGTCGGTCGCTGGCTTGGTCAGGGTCTCGCGGACCTCGCCGCCCTTCTCGATCCGGGCCGGTTCGTCATCGGTGGCGGGGTGGCCGACGCCGGCGACCTGCTGCTGAGCTCGGCCCGGGCGACCTACGCCTCCGCGCTGACCGGCCGAGGCTTCCGCCCCTGGGCGGACATCGTCCTCGCGCGGCTCGGACCGCAGGCAGGACTGATCGGCGCCGCCGACCTCGCTCGCCATCCCTGATGGTGTCTGCCCACCGCCCGCGCGAGCTGCGCGTGATGACCTACAACGTGCGCTCCTTGCGCGACGACGTCGACGCGCTTGCCGAGGTGATCCGGGCGTGCGCGCCGGACGTCCTCCTCGTCCAGGAGGCCCCCCGGTTCCTGCGCTGGCGCTCGAAGCGGGCGGCGCTTGCCCGTAAGGCCGGCCTCGTCGTCGCCACTACCGACCGTCCCGGCGGGCTGTGCATCATGACCGCGTTGCGCGTCGATCTCCTCGACACGGGCTTCGTCAGGCTGCCCAAGGCCCCTCGCCGCCACCAGCGCGTGGTCGTGTCGGCGACGATCCGGTCGGTCGGAGGGGTGATCTGGGGGGTCGCCACGCTGCACTTCAGCACGGATCCCGCGGAGCGCCGAGCCCACGTCCCGGTGGTCACCGAGACCCTTTCGTCGTCTGCTCCGGCGCCGCTCGTGGTGGGCGGCGACATCAACGAAGACCCGGACGGCCCGGTGTTCACCGAGCTCGCGTCGCGCTACCAGGACTGTTTCGCGGTCTCCGGCCGGGGCACCGGCCTGACCTCGCCCGCCTCGGCGCCCCGACGCAGAATTGACGCGATCTTCGCCGACCCGTCACTGACGGTCGTGTCGTGCGAGGCGGTTGGGTCACCTGCCGTCGGCGCCGGAAGCGACCATCGACCCGTCCTCGCGGTCGTGACCCAGTAGGGGTAGTGGTTCAGGGCCGGGAGTATCCCGGCACCAGCTCCAGGGCGAGCTGTTCGAGGAACAGGCCGACGTCGGTGACGATCCCGACCGCATGGCCGCTTCCGCGGTCGGCCAGCTTCGTCACGGTCGCGGGATTGATGTCGACCGACACCAGCGGCACCGAGGCAGGAAGGATGTTGCCGGTGGCGATCGAGTGCAGCATCGTCGCCACCATGATCGCGAAGCCGACTCCAGGCAACTGGGTTCGCATCGCGCGTTGGCCCGCGATCACGTCCGTGTAGACGTCCGGGAGCGGCCCGTCGTCGCGCACCGAACCGACGAGCACGAACGGCCGGCCCGCCTTGACCATCGCGTGCATCACACCGCCGGTCAGCACTCCGGAGTCCACCGCGGCTTTGATCGACCCTGCGGCTCGGATCGCGTTGATCGCGCGGATGTGGTGTTCGTGGCCGTGCGCCACTCCAACGCCGGCCGACAGGTCGACTCCGAGCGAGGTGCCGAACAACGAACCTTCGATGTCGTGGGTCGCGAGCGCGTTGCCGCTGAAGAGCACGTCGACCCAACCGTGCTCGACCAGAGCCACCATGGGTGTGGCGGCGCCGGTATGGACCACCGCCGGGCCGGCCACCCACAGGATCCGGCCGCCTTCGGCCTTGACCTCGCGCATCCGCTCGGCAATCTGTCGGACCAGGAGAGCCTGCGGCTTTTCGCTGGACACGATCGAGTTCATGAAGCCGAAGTCCCCCTCGATCTTCTTGTGCTCACGGCTGGGGAGGACCACCCGTACGCCCCCGGCGCCGCACACGATCTGGTCACCGGCGTGGACGTCGCTGACGGGAACCGTCCGAACTCGGCTGCCGGTGACGATCAGGCCGCAGTCCATCTCCGGCTGCTCAACCGGAACCCACTGGCCGCCGAGCCGCACGACGGTCTCGAGATTCGTCGTCGAGTAGAAGTCGTCGGGAAATACGCCGTCTTCGGGCGCCGGCCGGATGGTTGCCTCACCGGGGTCGACCTTGTTGACCCCGTGCACCTGCAGGCGCATCAGGATCCGGGAGAGCCGCTCTTCGCTGTCCGCTCCGACGTTGATGACCGCGTGGGACTCGTCCTCGTGGGCCTTGCCGAGGTCGATCCGTTCGACCGTGTAGTCGCCCCCGTAGTCGAGCACGTCGTCGAGGATCAGGGCGAGGACGCCCGAGTCCATCAGGTGTCCGGTGATCTCGACGGTTTCGCTGACCTGGACCGCGCGGCTGTCCTGCACGGCCCGACTCTAACTACAGGACCGCGCCGTCGTCCCATCCCGAGTCGATTCCCGGGCCATCCTTCACGTGCCAGATGAGCGTTCCGGCCCCGACGAGGATGGACAGGGCGCCGATCCAGACCAGTGCGGAACCGTCGAGACCGCACACGATGAGCACAATGCCGAACGCGATTGCCAGCCAGCCGATGATCGTGACCTTGCGCAGCCGCGGAAGCGGAGGTGGCGGTGGCGGGACGAAATGATCCTCCAGTGCGGGATCGTCGACCTCCAACTCGTCCAGGACGGCCGAGGACTGCGACACCTCCTCGCTGGCCGGCCACGGGCCTTCCCCCGCCGGGGCGCCGGACTGCAGCGACCCGAGGACTTCCTTCCAGGCTGCGTCGAAGTCGATCTCGGTGTCCGCTGGTCGGGGACTCTCGGTCGGCGGGGTCGTCGCTTCCGCCTCGGTTGCGGTGTGACCGGCCGCCGTGTCGGCCTCGTTCTGCAGCACCTCCCGGGCCCGCTCGGCGTAGGTCGTGTCGGCAAAGAGACGGTCGGTCGGGCGATCGGGCAGACGAAGCTCGAGATACCCCCCGCGCTCGCCGGGGGCGGGCAGGACGTAGGCGGCGATGCCCTCATCGCGCAGGCGATCGAGCAGCGCATCGGCGATCCGTGGGTCGAGATCGCCGACCGCGACGTAGCCGGCGCAGCGTAGACCGTTGTCGCGTGCGCCCGAGCGTGGGCCAGATCCGTATTCGGCCATGACCTAAGTGTGCGCCTTGATGAACGCAAGCGTGGAATCGATGATCAACTCAAGGTCGTTGTCCATCGTGGCGACGTGGTAGCTGTCCTCGAGCCAGATGCGCTCCTTGTCGGTCGAACCCGCGCGATCGAGCAGCAGCTCGGAGTTGCCCGGCTCGACGACATGGTCCTCGCGGCTGGTCAGGACGAGCAGCGGCTGGGTGAGGCGCGGCAGGGCGGCGGTGGTCTGTTTCCAGCCCACCATCATCTGGTGAGCGGCGCGAACGGGGACCCGGTCGTACGCCGGTTCGGTCACACCCGGCCGCTTGATGTCGTTGCCGACCGGGCGAGCGGAGCGCAGGACGTACCGCAGCAGCGGGACCAGTTTGGCGTCGAGCCGGCGGGAGAAGAACGCCGCATTGACGACGATGACGCCCGTCACCTGCGATCCGCGCAGCTCGGCGAGCCTGGTGACGAGAGTGCCACCCATCGACAGCCCTGCCACGAAGGTCGTGGTGCACGCCGCTTGAACCTCGTCGAAGGCCTGCTCGAGCGCGCCGTACCAGTCGGCCCACGTGTGCCGGTTGGCGTCCTGCCAGCTCGTGCCGTGGCCGGGAAGCAGCGGCACCGCTACCGTGTGGCCCGCGTCGGCGAGGGCTTCGGCCCATGACCGCAGGCTTGCCGGCGTACCGGTGAAGCCGTGACACAGGACGATTCCGGTCGGGCCGCCCGCGCGCGCGAAGGGTGCGATGTCCTCCGGGGCGAAGGGCGGCATGTCGCTCATCCTGCCACGCGCCGGACCGTGATCGCCTCCTGCGACGGCGGGGCGCTCGCCCTAGGATTGGCGGTGCGACCGTTGCCGTCGGCCGGGGCGGTTGCCTAGGGTCATGCTCGAGCAGCGTGATGCCAGGCGAGTGCTCAACAGGCGAGTGCCGGGCGTGAGAGGAGGGCGGTAGCGGTGTTCTACTGGTTCCTCAAGCGCATCGCGGTCGGCCCAGCTCTGCGGATCGTGTTCCGGCCATGGGTCGAAGGCATCGAGAATGTGCCGACGTCCGGGGGTGCAATCCTCGCGAGCAACCACTTGTCGTTCTCGGATTCGTTCTTTCTGCCACTGATGGTCGATCGTCGGGTCACGTTCCTTGCCAAAGGGGACTACTTCACCGGTCGCGGGCTCAAGGGCAAGCTCACCGCCGCGTTCTTCAAAGCGATCAGCCAGGTCCCGGTCGACCGCGCCGGCGGCCGGGCCAGTGAGGCCGCGCTGGCCGCCGGCGTCGACATCCTCGCCAAGGGTCAGGTACTCGGCGTCTATCCGGAAGGCACACGCTCACCGGACGGCCGGCTCTACCGCGGCAAGACCGGTATCGCCCGGATGGCGCTCGAGGCCGGAGTGCCCGTAGTGCCGGTCGCGATGATCAACACCTTCGAGATCCAGCCCCCTGGGCAGGTGGTGCCGAAGGTGATGCGCGTGGGCATCAGGGTCGGGCAGCCGCTGGACTTTTCCCGGTACGCCGGCATGGAAAACGACCGCTTCGTTCTTCGTTCGATCACCGACGAGATCATGTACGAGCTGATGCTGCTCTCCGGCCAGGAGTACGTCGACGTCTACGCCACGAAGGCGAAGCAAGAACGGGCCGAGGCCGACGAGGCCGCGCGGGCCGGGGTCGTGGCCGACACCGAGTACGCGATCGCGCGTCGGGCCTCCTGAGTCAAGGCGGACGGCCGAATGCACGGTCGTGTCGCTACCGGTAATCCGGCCGATCGTCCCTATCGTGAATCACATGCGGCATTCCCCGGCTGCGGTCGTCCACCTTCCCTCCGCCCCGCGCGGCTGGTTCGCCTTCGGCGTGCCGGAGGCCCTTGTCGCCGTCACCGCCGCGCTGATCGTCGCCTCCTGGGCCGATGCATGGTGGGCCGGTCTCGCGGTTCTGATTGGCGCCTTGGTAGTCACCGGAGTCTTTGCCGCCCGTCGCGGATCGACCCAGGTCATCGCGCTGCTGACGGGGTGGGTCACCTCCCTGGTCGGCTTCTACGCGGCGCTGTTCCTCATCGCGGGCTTCCTGCTCGCGCACTACCGGGTCTGACGAGCGTTGCTGCGCGTCCGACCGACCGCGTCCTGCCAGCGGTCGTAGTCGGCGTCCTCGCGGGGGTCGGGCTCGAATCGCCGGTCGAGCGCCCAGGTCTCCCGGAGCTCGTCGAGGTTCGCCCACACTCCTTCGGCCAGCCCGGCGAGGAACGCGGCGCCGAGTCCGGTCGTCTCGGTGACGCGCGGTCGCAGCACCGGCACCTGAAGCTGAGTCGCCTGGAGCTCGCAGAGCAGGTTGTTGGTGGCCGCACCTCCATCGACCGCGAGCGACGGTAGCGCCAGCTGCGCGTCGCTCGTCATGACGTCGATCACGTCACGGACCTCGAAGGCGATCGCCTCCAGCGTTGCGCGGACGAGGTGGGCGCGCGTCGTACCCCGGGTGATGCCCGTGATGGACCCGCGGGCGTCCGGGTCCCAGTACGGCGCTCCGAGGCCGGTGAGCGCCGGGACGAAGACCGTGCCGGCGGAGTCGGGAACGCTGCGGGCGATGGCCTCGGCGTCGTCGGCGCGGTCGATGATGCCGAGACCGTCGCGGAGCCATTGGATGGCCGCGCCGGTGACGAAGATCGAGCCCTCGAGGGCATAGGTCGGACCGGCACCGAGATCCCAGGCGACCGTCGTGAGCAGGCCGGCCTCCGACCGCACCACGGTGTCGCCGGTGTTGACGAGAACAAAGGACCCGGTCCCGTACGTGCACTTGCTGTCGCCGGCGCCGAAGCAGACCTGGCCGAACAGCGCCGCCTGTTGGTCTCCCGCGACTCCGGTGATCGGCAGGTCAATGCCGAGGAACGCGTCGGGGTCGGTCTGGCCGAACGCCCCGCTGGAGGGGCGGACCTCCGGTAGCGCTCGTGGCGGAACGGCCAGCAACTCGCAGAGCTCCTCGCTCCACGAGCCCAGGCGAAGGTCGTAGAGCAACGTGCGGCTCGCGTTGCTGACGTCGGTGGCGTGGACGCGGCCGCCGGTCAGGCGCGCCACCAGATAGGAGTCGACCGTGCCGATGCAGATCCGGCCGGTGCGGACGTCGGCCCACACCTGCGCGTCATTCTCGGCGAGCCAGGCGAGCTTGGTCGCGGTGAAATAGGGGTCGAGGCGCAGCCCGGTGAGCTCGCTCACCCGCGGCCCATGTCCGGCCTCGGTCAACCGCTCGCAGATCGCCGCACTCCTGCGGTCCTGCCAGACGATCGCCGGTCTCGGCGCCGCGAGCGTGGTTCGATCCCAGAGCACCGCCGTCTCGCGCTGGTTGGTGATCCCGACCGTGGTTGGCGGCGGCAAACCCTCGGCGGTGTCGAGCGCCGATCGGCAGGCGCTCAGGGTCGCCTGCCAAATCTGCTCCGGCTGGTGTTCCACCCAGCCCGGGGCGGGGAAGTGCTGGGCGAACTCCGCGTAGCCGCGCGCCGCGACCTCACCCTCGGACGTGACGATCAGCGCCGTGACGCCGGTCGTCCCGGCGTCGATCGACAGGACGGTCATGGGCCCGCAGCGTAGTGGGGTCGATCGCAGGCCGTAGGGTTCCGTCATGCGAATCGGCGTACTGACCGGTGGGGGCGACTGTCCGGGGCTCAACGCGGTGATTCGGGCGGTGGTTCGCAAGGGGACCGACACCTACGGACACGAATTCGTCGGATTTCGCGACGGTTGGAAAGGCCCGCTCGAGGGGCTCACGATGCCGCTCGACGTTGCCGCGACGCGCGGCATCCTGCCGCGAGGCGGCACGATCCTCGGGTCGTCGCGGACGAATCCGCTGAAGACCGAGGGCGGGATCGAGACGATTCGCACCAACCTCGCCTCGCTCGGCGTGGACGCGTTGATCGCGATCGGTGGCGAGGACACCCTCGGGGTCGCTACTGCCCTCGCCGATGAGGGGTTGCGGGTGGTCGGCGTACCGAAGACGATCGACAACGACCTCGGCGCGACCGACTACACGTTCGGTTTCGACACTGCGGTCCAGATCGCGGTCGACGCGATCGACCGCCTGCACACGACGGCGGAGTCCCACCACCGCGTGCTGATCGTCGAAGTCATGGGGCGCCACGCCGGCTGGATCGCGTTGCACTCCGGCCTTGCCGGAGGGGCGAACGTGATCTTGATTCCGGAGCGCCCGTTCGACATTGCCCAGGTCTGTTCCTACATCGAGCACCGGTTCGCCACCCGCTACTCGCCGATCGTCGTGGTGGCCGAGGGCGCGGTCCCCGCCGCGGGCACGATGCAGCTGCAGGATCAGGGTCTGGACGCGTTCGGGCACGTCCGCCTCGGCGGCATCGGGTCGTTGTTGGAGCGTGAGATCGAGGCTCGTACGGGCAAGGAGGCGCGGGCGACCGTGCTCGGTCACGTTCAGCGCGGCGGCACTCCGACGGCCTACGACCGCGTGCTCGCGACCCGCTTCGGTCTGCACGCGATCGACGCAGTCCACGAGGGCGAGTCGGGGGTGATGGTCGCGCTGCGAGGGACCGAGATCGTCCGGGCGCCGCTCGCTGACGCCACCCGCGAACTCAAGGTGGTCTCGCTCGAGCGCTACGAAGAGGTCGAGGTGTTCTTCGGCTGATCGGGCACGATGGAGCAGTGACGTGGCGCGGGCTCGCGGCGGCCCAGCAACCGCGGTGGCCCGACGCCCGGGTGGCGGCGGACGTTGCCGCCGAGATCGCGGCGGCGCCGGGGCTGGTCAGCGCAGCCGAATGCGACACCTTGACCGAACGCCTGGCCGCCGTCGCAGCAGGTCACGCCTTCGTGCTGCAGGGGGGCGACTGCGCCGAGACGTTCTCCGGCGTGACCGACCAGCAGGTCTGGGACAAGCTGCGCACCATCCTGCAGATGGCCGTGATCTTGACCTACGGCGCTGGGCTGCCGATCGTGAAGATCGGCCGGATGGGCGGTCAGTTCGCCAAGCCGCGCAGTGCGGACATCGATCCCTCCACCGGGCTCCCGTCGTACCGCGGTGACGCGGTCAACGACCTCGAGCCGACCGCTGAGGCACGCACCCCCGACCCGCGGCGGATGTTGCAGGCCTACTACTCGAGTGCCGCCACGTTGCGGCTCCTGCACGTGCACGTGCGCGGCGGGCTGGCGGACCTCGGCAAGGTCCACGACTGGAACAAGGACTTCGTCCGCCGATCGCCCGCAGGGCAACGCTACGAACGCCTTGCCAAGGAGATCGATCGCGCGCTGGCGTTCATGCGCGCCTGCGGGGTCGACCTCGACCACGAGGCGCCGATTCACGGAGTCGAGTTCTTCGCCAGCCACGAGGCCCTGTTGCTCGAGTATGAGGACGCACTGACGAGGTACGACGAGGATCGCGGTGCACGCTATGACCTGTCGGGTCACCTGGTCTGGATCGGCGAGCGAACCCGGGCCCTCGACGGTGCCCATGTCGAGTTCGCGAGCGGCATTGCCAATCCGATCGCGGTCAAGCTCGGTCCGACGACGGCCCCGAACGACGCGGTCGAGCTTGCGAACCGGCTCGACCCGGCCCGGATCCCCGGCAGGCTGAGCTTCATCACCCGGATGGGTGCCACGCAGGTTCGTGCGCGGCTCCCTGCTCTGATCGATGCCGTCCGGACCGCGGGCGTGGCGTGCACCTGGATCTGCGATCCGATGCACGGAAATACCTTTGCCTCGCCGAGCGGCTACAAGACACGTCGGTTCGACGACGTGATCGCGGAGGTCCGCGGTTTTTTCGACGTCCACCACGCGCTCGGGACGCACCCGGGCGGGATCCACGTGGAGCTCACCGGCGAGGACGTGACCGAGTGCCTCGGTGGTGCACTCGAGATCGACCACGACGACCTCGGCGGGCGCTATGAGACGGCGTGCGACCCCCGCTTGAACACCGGGCAGTCGATCGAGCTCGCCTTCCTGGTCGCGGAGATGCTTCGCGCGTCGTAGGTCAGCCGGCGTTCGCGAGCAGAACGGCGATCGAGACACCCAAGACCAGCGCGAGCCCGAGGGTGATCACGACGATCACCGGGGAAATCGCCGGGTCCGCGCCAGGATCGGTGTCGACGAGACGGAGGACCTCGTCGTGGGTCGGGAGAAGTTCGGTCGCCCGATGGGCGATTCGGTCGATCATCGACTGACGGGCGCTGTCGTCCATGGCGATGATCGGGAGCGCGGCGACCAGACGGCGTCCATGCTCGAGGGCATGCAGAACCTCCGCGCAGGCAGGGCAATTCTCGACGTGTCGCTGGAGCGAGGCCGCCCGTGGCCCTTCGAGCGTTCCGTCGGCCAGCTTGCTCAACGTCGCCAGGTCGACGGTCGTGCGTCCGGAGTGACCGGCGAGATCCGGCGCCGGGGCGTCGCCGTAGCGCGCGGCCAATTGCAGGCGTCCGTTCGCGGTCAGCTCGGTGGCCGAGGCGGCGCCGCGGCGAAGGGCGACTCCGATCGCCTGCGGGGGCAGGTCGTAGCCGTCGCGGAGGATGACAGCGGTGCGCTCTGCCCGCGGCAACGTCGTCAGTGCGGCCCGCACCTGCTCCTCGCCTTCGGTTCCGGCGAGCACACTGGTCGGCTCGTCCAATGGCTGGTCGCCGGTGTCGGTGTCGCGGCGCCCGGTGACGTCGATCGCCCGAGCGAACCACCAGCCCGCGAGGTCGATCACCGTGTTCGGTGCGGTGACCACGGCGTCAAGGAGCGCGAGGGCCTCGGTCTCGCAGATCTCGATGGCCTCGAGTGCGGGCGTTCCGCCGCGCCGAAGCAAGTCGTTGACTCGGTCGGCGTAGACCCTGATCGCCGCGATGAAGTCGTCGGCCGACACGAGGGCGACGACGTCGCGGGACACGCCGATTACCTTAGGGCTTGGCCGGTCGCGCGACCGGACCAGGCGCGGGAGGCGAGCAGTGTCCGAGGTGGTTGATCTGCGCAGCGACACGCTGACCCGGCCCACCCCGGCGATGCGCGAGGCGATGGCGACCGCCGAGGTCGGGGACGACGTCTACTCCGAGGATCCGACGATCAACGCGCTGGAAGCCGAGGCGGCGGATCTGTTCGGTCTCGGCGCGGCGATGTACGTACCGAGCGGGACGATGGGTAACCAGATCGCGGTGCGCTTGTTGTGCGAGCCCGGTCAGGAGCTGATCTGCGACGCCGACGGCCACCTCGTGACCTACGAGGGCGGTTCCGTCGCTGCCCATGGCGGCATTCAGACCCGTACCGTCTCGGGAGAACGGGGTCTGCTGTCGGCGACACTCCTGGCGCCGCAGGTTCGCCCGGCCGGCTACTACACCGTCGTCACGGCCGCGATCGCGGTCGAGCAGACGCATAACCGCGGGGGCGGGTCGGTGTACCCCCTAGCCACTCTCCTCGACTTGCGGGCCCTTGCCGATCAGCACTCGGTGCGGCTGCACTGCGACGGGGCGCGGATCTGGAACGCACATGTCGCGACCGGCGTACCTCTGTCCGACTACGGCGCGTTGTTCGACACCATGTCCGTCTGCCTGAGCAAAGGCCTTGGCGCGCCGGTCGGCTCGCTCGTTGTGATGAAGGACGCCGAGCAGCTCGAGCGTGCCCGCGATCTGCGGCACCGTTTGGGCGGCGCGATGCGGCAGGCGGGCGTCATTGCGGCCGGTGGGCTCTACGCGCTGCGCAACCACGTCGAGCGGCTGGCCGAGGATCACGCGCGGGCGCGCCGGCTGGCGGAGGCGATCGCGAAGGAGTTCGACGGTGTCGTCGATCCGGCAGCGGTGGAGACCAACATGGTCTTGCTCGATGTGCGCGGCACGCCGGTCGACTCGCAGACGTTGGAAGCGCTCTGCGCGCAGCACGGCGTCCTGATCTCGACGATCGGCCCGCAACGCGTGCGCCTCGTCACCCATCTCGACGTGGATGACGACGGCATCGACCGTGCGATCGACGTGATCCGCGCGTCACTCGCCGGCTGACCAGCGAAGCGGCGTCACGCCGGTACGGCGTGGGGATAGCGGCGTCACGCCGGTTTCGCGGTCAGCGGGAGGTCACCACCCGGCGGCCGAGGATGGGCGGGAGGTCGCGGACGGCGGTCGCGAGCGCGTGCAGATCGACGTCGACAAGGGCCTGTGGTCCGTCGCAGAGTGCGGCACCCGGCTCGGGGTGCAGGTCCACCATGACCGCGTCCGCCCCGGCCGCGATCGCCGCCCGCGCAAGCGGAACCACCAGCTCGCGCCGCCCACCGGCATGGGACGGGTCGACGATCACCGGCAGGTGCGAGAGCGAATGCACGAGTGGCACGGCGCTGATGTCGAGGGTGTTGCGGTAGGCCGATTCGAAGGTGCGGATCCCGCGCTCGCACAGCACGATGTTGAGGTTGCCGCGTTGTGCGATGTACTCGGCCGCCATCAGCCATTCCTCGATGGTGGCGTTCATGCCGCGCTTGAGCATGACCGGTTTGCCTGAGCTGCCCGCCGCTTGAAGGAGCGCGAAGTTCTGCATGTTCCGGGTGCCGATCTGGAGCATGTCGGCGTACTTGCTGACCAGATCGACGTCCTGCGCGTCGACGACCTCGGTGACGATCGGAAGCCCGGTCTCCGCTTTCGCCTCGGCGAGGATCTCCAGGCCGCGGTGTCCCAGGCCCTGGAACGCATACGGCGAGGTCCGCGGCTTGTAGGCGCCGCCGCGCAACAAGGCCGCGCCCGCCTCCTTGGCCATCCGCGCCGCCGCGACCGTCTGTTCGGGCGTCTCGACGGCACACGGGCCGGCGATCAGCGTGAACGTGTCGGGGCCGATCGGTACGCCGTCGACCGTGACCGTTGAGGTCTGCGGATGGTTCTCGCGGCTGACCAGCTTGTACGGCGCGGAGATCCGGACCACGTTGCCGACGCCGGGCATGGCGTCGAGGTTGAGCGACTCGAACTGCTCGATGTCGCCGACCAGCCCGACGATCGTGCGGTGAACGCCGCGGCTGACGAACGCGGAGCCGCCGGCATCTTCGACCGTGCGGACGACCGCGTCGATGTCCTCGACGGTTGCCTCGGCTGTCATGACCACCACCATCTCCGTGTCCCCTTAGCCAATCGCGGCGCAGTTTGTTGCAACAAAAAAGCCCCGGGCCTGTTGCCCGGGGCTCGTCGATGCGGAGTGCGCGCTACTCCACCCGACCGAGCAAAAGCCCGGACCCGGTGTCATAGGTAAAGAACCAGCGCGTCACGGCAACGATGGTAGCCGATCGGGCGCAGGAGCGCATCAGTTCGCGCAAAAGTCGGTCACTCCAGCCGGGGGACTTCGGCGTCCGCGGAGTGGCGCGGCCCGAGTTCCACGACGTACATCGCGAGAAGCACAAGGGCAGCACCACCGAGCGTGCGAGCAGTGAGCGTGTCGCCGCCGATCGCCACCCCGAAGATCCCGGCGAACACGGGTTCCATCGTCAAGATGACGGCAGCCCGGGTCGGTGTCAGCCGGGCTTGCGCCCAGGTCTGGATGAAGAAGGCGAGTGCGGTTCCGGCGATCGAGGTGAGCAGGACCGCTCCCCAGACGCCGGCGTCGGGTGGAGGAGCGAGCGACGTCGGAGCGGCGATCAGGATCGACGCGATCGCGACCGTCGCGAGCTGGACAACGGCGAGTCCGGCAGCGTCGTGGGATGCCGACCATTCCCCGAGGCCAACGATGTGAAGCGCGAACGCGACCGCGCACAGCAGGGTCAATGCCTCCCCGACACCGACCGACGCGCCATGCAGGCAGATCAGGGCAAGCCCGGCGGTCGCAAGGACCACCGCCAGCCAGGTCACGCGGTCGATCCGCTTTCGCAGCAGAAGCCCGGCGCACAGGGGCGTGAACACCACGAACAGGCCGGTGATGAATCCGGAGACCGATGCCGGGGTGCGTTGCAGTCCGAAGGTCTGCGCGACGTACCCGGCCCCGAGCGCCAACCCCAGCGTGACGCCCGCCTTCTTGCCCGCCCGGGTGAGAGCGCCGAACGCGCGGGGCCGGGCGGCGAGCATGACCAGCGCGGCGATGGCGAATCGCCAGGCGAGGAAGTCCATGACCGGCATCCGCTCGGTGGCGTCCTTGACCACGACGAACGTCGCACCCCAGACGCAACAGACGCCAAGGAGTCCAAGCGTCGCAATCCGGTTGTGGGCAGACATCCCCGCTGAGCCTCACACACAGGGCGCGATACGGCATGCTGAGGCCGTGAACTCCGAGGGACAGGACGAGGCGAGTCCGGGATCCGGCTCGGCCGACGAGATCGAGGTGGTTGAGCTCGACGACGAGTTCGACGAGTACGACGATGACGGCGGCGAGGTTGATCTGCCGGGGTCGACCGTCGGATCGCTGGTGTTCAGCCCGGCGGCGCTCGCCCTCGCTGCGTTCGGTGTCGGCCTCGTGTCGATGGCGCAGGTCCAGGCCGCGACGGACATCGCCGACACCTACTTCGCCACCCGGACCGCTCAGCACCTGACGACGCTGTCGGCGATCCGACTCAGCACCACGGTTCGACTTGTCCTCGCGGTGATCGCGGTCGTCCTGGCGTGGGTCGCCGCCGCGCGGCTGCGGCGGGAAGAGATCGACGCGTTCCTCGACGCGGACGGCGAGTCGGTCGAGGATGACCTCGAGGCGGCGGAAGCGCCGAGGTGGGTTCGCGCGCTCGTCGGGGGCGCCGTTGTCCTTGCGGTCGTCGCGGTGCTGCTCGCTGCAGTTGCGTTCGGATACGCGTTCGCCTCACATGCCAATCCGCAACGCTTCGCGATCCCCGGCTGACACCGATCGTGCCGCCAGGGGGAGTTAGAAGTACTCGAGCACGATCGTCGTCCCGTGCGGTTGCATCGACGACGCGAGCGGTTCCTTGATGACGACCCCGAGACCGATGCCGGCGAGTGGCGCCGCCTCCGGCTTCGGGGTGAAGCCGGCGTCTTCGATGATCTGTTCGGCGGTGCTCAGCCGATGGAGCCGAACGTCGGGCACCTTGTAGGTGTGGACGCCGAGCGAGACGTAGATCGTCACGGTTGAGCCTTTGGCCGGCGAGGCGCCTTGGGCGGGCGAACTGCGGATGACGGTGCCGGCATCGACCGAGGAGCTGTAGCGCTGAGCAGTCGCGACCGTGAACCCTGCGTTCGTCAGCGCTTGCGTCGCGTTCTGTTGGGACATTCCGGCAACCGGCGGGACGGTGACATGCTCGACACCCTTGCTGACGAGAAGGGTCACGTCGGAGCCCTCGGCCACGTTCGTGCCGGACTTGGGGTTGGTGCCGACGACCTCGTTGCGCGGAATCGTCGCGCTCCACACATAGGTCGTCTGACCGACGTCCATGTGCAAGTCCGTGAGGCGTTGGGTCGCCACCGTCGGGGTCATTCCGCTGAGATCCGGAAGGATGTGCTTGATCTTCCCCAGGGAGAGCCGCAGGTCAACGGTCCCGCCGTCTTCGATCCGTCCGCTGGGGGAGACCGACGCGACCAGCCCGGTTTGGACGGTCTGGCTGTGCACCGGTGTCAGCCACTTGGGATGCAGGCCGGCCGCAAGGATGGCGTGGTTGGCGGCGGCCTGACTCTGCCCGACCAGATCACCAGGTACGCGGGTGTAGCGCCCGAGGGCGAACCACCATCCGGCCAGCCCGGACAGCAGTACGGCGATCGTGACGATCGCAGCAACGACAATTGGGCGACGCGAGCGTTTTGTGGTGACGGGAGCGACGCCGGGCGGCTGCCAGTCCGTGGTGTCGCCGGCGGATCGTGGTGAGGGTGGGGCGCCGACAACATGGGTGGCCCCGCCCGGGCGAGCATCGGCGCGGCGTCCCTCGCTGACCTTCGTCGTGAGGTTCACCGGCGGTGCGGGAACCGTACCGTGCAGGTCGAGCCGGTCTCGGATATCAACCAGTGAGGCCAGCATCTCGCCGGCGTCCCTCGGTCGTTCCTCCGGATCGCGTGAGGTGGCCCAGGTCACGAGCGCATCGACTTGCGGGGGTACGCCGGCGCAGCGCGTGCTGGGCGGCGGGACGTCCTCCGACGAGGCTTTGGTGAGGAGCGCATAGGCGTTGTCCGCAGTGAACGGCGTTGTCCCGGTCAGCATTTCGAAGAGCATGACGCCGGCTGCGTAGACGTCGGATCGGGCGTCGGCGACCCCGTGTTCAAACTGCTCCGGCGCAAGGTAGGTCGCGGTGCCCATGAGCACCGAACCGGTAGTCGTCACTGTCGTGCCCGCAACTGCCCGGGCGAGGCCGAAGTCGGCCACCTTCACCCGATGGTCGGCGGTGACCAGCACGTTCTCCGGTTTGACGTCGCGGTGGACCAGACCGGCCGCGTGGGCGGCAGACAGGGCCGCGAGGACATGGTCGAGGACGGCCAGAGCTTCGGGGGTGCTCAGCGCACCCCGCTCGCGCATGATCGCCCGCAAGTTCGCCCCCGGCACGAACTCCATGACCAAGAAGGTCCGTCCGCCGTCGCTGCCTTGGTCGTAGACCGAGACGACGTCGGGATGGGAAAGCCGAGCTGCGGCACGGGCCTCGCGCTCGAACCGGGCGACCGTTTCGCGGTCGTCGGCGAGGTGCGCGTGCAGCACCTTGACGGCGACCCGGCGTTCGAGCCGGTTGTCGGTCGCGAGGTAGACAGAGGCCATTCCGCCGTGGGCGAGGAATGCCTCGACGGCGTAGCGACCTTCAAGTAGCCGACCGACCAGAGGGTCGCTCAGGACCGTGTCCATCACCATGAGTCTAGGTGGCCTCGCGTCATCGGTCCGTGAGGCGAGTGTGGTCGGTCGTGGCGTGCGGTCATCGGAGCGTGTTCGGGATCGTGGGGTCGGGACGGGCGTTACATGCGGGCACGGATCGCCAGGACATCGGCGACGTACCGCTTGGTCGAGGCGTACATGCCGTGCTCTCGTACTGAGCTCAGGCCCTGGTAGTAGCCGGCGATCGCCTGCGATGTGGAGCTCGCTTCGTGGGTGAGAACGGACAGCAATGCGACTCCCGCGGTCACGTTGTCCTTGGCGTTGAACAGGTCAAGGGGTCGATGGACGACGTTCGCGGCGAGATACGAGCCGGTGTATCGCATGACCTGCATCGCGCCGATGGCGTCGACCGGTGACACCGCGCGCATGCTCCACCCCGACTCCTGCCACCCAATGGCGAGCGCGAGTCGCGGATCGACGCCCCAGGAGGTCGCGGTGGACCGGATCAGCGCCGCGGTCTCATCGCGGGACGGTTCGCTTTCGCGCGCAAGAAGGTTGCGGTCCTGGCGGGCGGCCGCGCTTGTTGGCGCGTGCGCGGCCCCGGGAGCGGCGTGCACCGCGATCCGATGCGGGATCGCCAGTCGGCTGCCCAGGACGACGACGAGGGAGGACGGGAGGTGGTTGCGGCGGGCGATCACGGCCGGCTTGACGTGGTAGCGGGCGGCGATCCGGTCGAGCGTGTCCCCGCGCACGACGGTGTGGAAGGTGACCGTGGTGCGAGCCGCGTGCTGCCGGGCCGGTACGCGGCCGGACAGACGAAGGGTCTGGCCCGCATAGATCAGATCCCCGTCGCCCGGGAGGTGGTTGATCGTGACCAGGCGGGCGACTGTCGTGTGATAGCGGAGCGCGATGGCGGACAGCGTGTCACCGGGTCTGACCTGATAGGTCGCGGCGCCGGAAACCGAGGCGGTTGCCGCGACCGCAAGGGCGACCGGTACGGCCAGGGCTCGGTATCGCCAGCAGGTTCGCAGGACCGGATGGACGAGGGGAAGGACCATGGCGCGTCTCCTCGGGGAGGTGAACAGTGACGCGCGGGACAGACTAGTTGTTCTGTTACTGATGTGACAAGAGGGACTGAAGTGACGAACCGGCGTCTGGCAGGATCGAGCAATGTCCGATCCGTGGGCGGTTCTTGCTCTCCCCCCGGTTGATCGGACGCTGTGGGATCGGTTGGTCGGCGAGCTGGGTATCTCCCTCGAGGTGCCCGTGGACCGCTCACCGGCCGCGGCGCGCGCCGCGGCCCGCGATGCGGACGTCGTGATCGGGGACTGGAGCGGACAGATCCGCCTCGACGCGGACTTTGTGGCGGCTGCGCCGCGGCTGGTCTTCGTCCACCAACCGAGTGTCGGTGTCGACTCGATCGACATCGACGCCTGTTCGAAGCGCGGGATTGCGGTCGCAAACGCGGGTGCTGCCAACGCCGTCAGCGTGGCTGAGTGGTGCGTGGGGTCAACCTTCGCCGCCTTGCGCTCACTGGCGTTCGCCGATCACGCGGTTCGGGTCGGCCGATGGCCGCAGCTGGAGATCTCTCGTCGCGGTGGAGGGGAGCTCGCAGGTCGGCGGGTAGGCATCCTGGGGATGGGTCGGATCGCGCGTGAATGTGCCCACCGGTTCCACGTGCTGGGAGCCGACGTTGCCTACTGGAGTCGTCACCGGCGCGACGACGGGGAGTCGGGTGGCGCGCGCTGGCTGCCGTTCGATGAGTTGCTGACGCGCTCCGAGGTCCTCGTGGTGGTGATTGCACTTGCCGACCAGACGCGCGGACTGCTGGGAGCGCGCGAGCTTGCGCGACTTCCGGTCGGAGCGTTTGTGATCAACGCGGCGCGCGGCGGCATCCTCGACGAGGACGCGCTTCTCGCCGGAGTCCGCTCGGGCGCCATCGCCGGAGCTGCCCTCGATGTGTTCGCGACCGAGCCACTTCCACCGGACTCGCCGCTGCTCGAGGAGGACCGGATCGTGCTCTCGCCACACGCCGCGGGCGCGACCCGCGAGGCTCAGGGGCGGCTGTTGCGCGGCCTGGAGGACAACGTTCGGCGCGCCGTGGTGGGCGAGGCGATCGCTGACGTGGTGAACGCCGCGTCGCTGCCTGGATTCACCGGGGTCATCGAGCGCCGGAAAGCATGATCTGTACCTCGCCGCGGACGATCCGTACGTCGAACCGAGGAGCCGGGGCGGTCGCCGGTCCGTGAACGACCGCGCCGTCGGAGAGGCGAAAGGTGGATCCGTGCGCGGGACACCGCACGCATCCCTGCCCGTCGATCGCGGCGAATGCCCCGCGGGCCAACGAAGTTCCCAGGTGTGAACAGGTATCGGCGAGGGCGTTGACGTGCCGTCCCCGTCGCACGACCACCAGATCGGTGCCGGCGACCGTTCGTCGTACAAGGCCGCCGTCGGGCAGGTCGTCGAGGTCACCGATCGGATGCCAGCCCGCCGGGAAGGTGCGTGGGATCGACTCCACCCGGCTTGCGCCCGCGGCTTGGCGGTAGGCCAGATGGCCTCCGAGGTAGCCGGCGCTGTTGACGAGCGCGAATCCGAGGTAGGACCACGCCTTGCCGCGCACCGTGTTTCCCGCACGGCGGGAGCTGAGGGAGGCGACGTAGCACCCGAACGCGCTTGCCGCGACCAGGGCGTGCACGAGGCCGACCCGCTGCTGATCGTCGTGTAGCTCGGCCCAGTCCGCCCAGCCGGCCAGGGCCGTCGGAAGGTAGCCGACGCAGCCCACCGTGATCAGCAGCGCTGCGGCGTTGCCGGTGCCGGGAACGGCGTCGAGGATGGCGGCCGCGGACCAACTTCCGATCGGGACGTCGGTGAGCACCGGGTGCACGGGGTGGCCCAGCCGCACGCCGTGCAAGGCGTCGCGCAGCGCCGTCGGGCGCAGCGCCGCCCGGACGGCCCGTCGAGCGGCTGTAACGATCGGGTCGAGGCCGTCGGCTCGCTCGATCCGGTCGACCGTCTCCGCGATCCCGGCGCTTCGAACGGACATCGCGACTCCTCCAATCCGAGCGCATCCCACTGTTGACCACGCGGGCCGGTGAGGCCAGTGTTTCCGTCGCCGTGTTTGCGGATCAGTCGCGTGAGATTCGCCCGTCGAGTGGGGAGCTGGCGACCGCATGTTTGCGGGTTGGGATCCGCCCGGCCCGGGCGGCGAGCCGCCCGGCGTCGACCGCCCGCGCCATCGCCGCGGCCATCATCGCCGGTTCCCGGGATCGGGTGATCGCCGAGGCGATCAGTACGCCGTCGCAGCCGAGTTCCATCGCGAGGGCGGCGTCGCTCGCCGTGCCGAGCCCGGCGTCCAGAATGACCGGCACGCGGGCGTGTTCGACGATCATCTCGATGTTGTGCGGGTTGCGGATCCCCAGTCCGGATCCGATCGGTGCGCCGAGGGGCATCACCGCGGCGCAGCC
This sequence comes from Mycobacteriales bacterium, assembly GCA_035501255.1. Lineage (GTDB taxonomy): Bacteria > Actinomycetota > Actinomycetes > JAFAQI01 > JAFAQI01 > JAFAZI01. The sequence continues at coordinate 19,671 of DATJWM010000159.1, forward strand.
GGCGGCCTCGAGACGCGCAGCGAGCACGGGATCGTCGTTGGTGTAAGGCAGGACGACGAAGCCGTCGTCGACGAGGCGCTCGGCGGCGTCGAGCAACTCGACCGGATCGGGGAGGAGGGCGTGATCGTCGGCAACGACCTCGAGCTTCACCCAGTTGGTGTCCAGTGCGTCACGGGCGAGCTGGGCGGTGAGCAACGCCTCCGCGGCGGTCGAACAGCCCGCGGTGTTCGGGAGGACTCGGATCCCCAGCCTGCGGATTACCTCGAGAACCGAACCGGCCGCACGCGGGTCGACCCTGCGCATGGCTACCGTGGTCAGAGCGGTCCCGCTCGCGACCAGGGCCGCTTCGAGTGACCCGAGACTGGTCGCCCCTCCGGTCCCCATCAGCAGTCGGGAGGGCAGCTCGACGCCGGCGATTGCGAACGGGTCGTCCATGTCACCCGCCCTGCGCCGCGGTCAGAACCTCCACTCGGTCGCCATCGGCGACCCGCGCGCAAGCCCAGTCGCTGCGCGGAACCACCGCTCCGTTCAGCGCCACCGCGCAGCCCTCCCCGGTCGGACTGAGGGCGAGGACGACGTCCTCGACCGTCGTCGGATGGGTGAGGTGACGGATCTCGCCGTTCACCGAGACCGACTGGGTGGCCGGCGTCATCGCCTGGACCCGGCCGAGTCGAACCGTCGCGGTGATACGGCGTCGATGAGGGAGTGGTCATCAACCCCCCCGGTGCCCGTCACCAGGGTCAGGACAAGGTCCGCAGTGATCGGGGCGAGCAGGATTCCGTTGCGATAGTGACCGGTCGCGACCAACAACCCCGGGAGGCCGGTCGGACCGATCGAGGGTTCGTTGTCCGGAGAGCCCGGGCGCAACGCCGCCATCGACTCGATCAACTCGAGCTCGTCGATGAGTGGCAACACCGCGCGTGCGTCGCGGAGCAACTCTCGCACCGCACCGGCCCGCACGGTGACGTCGAACCCGGCTTCCTCGACGGTCGCCCCGACCACCAGCTCGCCGTCTGCGCGCGGCACGAGATAGACGTCGTGACCGTTGACGATTCCCCGGACGGTACGCCGCGGAAGGGGGACGCCGGATCGGGCCCGCAGGCGCACGATCTCGCCCTTGACCGGCCGGACCACCGACTGCATCTCGCGCGGGACGCCGCCGATCGATCCGGACCACGGGCCGGCGGCGAGCAGGACGGTCGAGGCGGAGATGACCTCACCGGACGCGCACCGAACGCCGTTGACGCGGCCACCGTCGACGGCCAGCGAGCTGACCCGGTCGACCGCGATGGCGACTCCGGCCCGCACCGCCGCGCGCTGCAAGGCGTGGCACAGCCTGCGGTTGTCGACCGAATGGTCGCTGTCGACCACCAGCCCGCAGCGCACGTCGGGGCTCAACGTCTGCTCGAGTTCCCGGCACTCCCGCGAGCCGACCAGTCGAGCGGTGAGGCCGAGCGCGGTCTGGAAGGCGTGGAGTTCCGCGAGCATCGCCCGATCGCCAGCATCGTTCGCGACGATGATCGTCCCGTCTTGCCGGAGCCCGACCTCGGAGTCGCTATCCGCCTCAAGTTCGGCGACGAAACCGGGAAACCGCTGCAAGGACGCCATCGCCAGTCGGAGGTGATCCGCCTCGCCGTAGGTCACCTCGCTGACCGGAGCGAGCATTCCGGCGGCCGCATGCGACGCGGCGGACGCCGGGTGCGGGTCGATCATCGCCACGCGCACACCGGACCGCGCAAGCCGCCAGGCGCTCGACAGCCCGATGACCCCGGCACCCACCACGACAACATCGACCGACGTCGGCGACTGCCCGGTCGTGCTCACGGTCCTCCTGCTCCCTTCGCCGGCATTACCCGGATCAGGTTCAACGGTCGGTTCGGTGCGCTGCGCGCCGTCGCCCTCTCAGCCCCTGCGGGCTCCCGTGCCGGTTCCGAGCGTACGCCGAGCGGGGGTGGTCCGTCGTACTCTGCTGGACGTGGACCTCGACGACCTGGCCACCGGCTGGCTCTCCCTGCCCGATCTCGCCGAACGGATCGGCGTTCCGGTCTCGAAGGTGCGGGACTGGATCAGGGAGGGTCGGCTGGTCGCGGTCGGGCGGGGTGACCCGCCCGTGCGGTGCGTGCCGATCGAGTTCGTGCACGACGGTGAATTGCTCAAGGGGCTGTCCGGCGCACTCACCGTCCTGGCCGACGCGGGGTACACGCCCGACGAGTCGCTGCGCTGGCTGTTGACCGACGAGCCGTCGTTGCCCGGCCGCCCGGTGGATCTGATGGCCGAGGGTCGTCATCACGCCGTCAAGCGGCGCGCGATGACCCTCGCCTTCTGACCCGCCGCCGGAGACGGCCGTGACCGACACCCGCGGGGCCAGACTCGCCTCGGCCCGCCTGTACCTGTGTACGGATGCGCGGACCCGGCAGGGCGATCGCGCCGAGTTTCTCGATGCCGTCCTTGCGGCCGGTGTCGACATCATCCAACTCCGCGAGAAGGGGCTCGAGGCCGCCGAGGAGATCGCGCTCGCCGAGGAGTTCGCGGACGCCGCCGCGCGGCACGGCGCACTGTTCAGCGTGAACGACCGAGCCGACATCGCCTACGCCGTGCGGCCGGACATCCTCCATCTCGGGCAGGGTGACCTTCCGGTCCCGATCGCGCGGGAGCTGCTCGGCGACGGGATCCTGATCGGTCGATCCACCCACGCCCACACCGAGGCGGACGTGGCGTCGAAGCAGCCGGGGGTCGACTACTTCTGCGTCGGTCCGACCTGGCCGACGCCGACGAAACCCGGTCGCCCGGCGCCCGGGCTTGCGCTGGTTGACCACGCCGCTCGACTCGCGGGCGACCGGCCGTGGTTCGCCATCGGCGGCATTGGTCCACAGACGCTCGAGGAGGTGCTTGCCGCCGGCGCGACCCGAGTCGTCGTCGTTCGTGCGATCACCGAGGCGGACGACCCGGGTGCCGCCGCGCGCTCGCTCGCCGGCCGGTTGAGGGCTTGAGGTGGCGTACCTGCTGGTCATGGCCGCGTGCGTGCTGATCACGCTGCCGCTGGAATTCGTCTTCGGGGCGAGGGTGTACCGCCGGTGGCGCCGGCTCGCACTGACCCTGATCCCGGTCCTGCTCGTCTTTCTCACCTGGGATGCGCTGGCGATTCATGCCGGCGAGTGGAGCTACCGGCACCTCACCGGCGTGCGGCTCGGAAACCTCCCGATCGAAGAAGTCGTCTTCTTCATCGTGATTCCGACCTGTTCGATCCTCACCTTCGAAGCCGTACGCCGGCTCCGACCGGAGTGGAGGGCCGGTGACGAGCAATGACCTATACGGCGGCGGCAACGTTCGCCGTTGTCGGCTCAGCTCTTCTCGACCTCGCCGTGCTCCGAACGAGCTTGGTACGACGGAAGGTCTTCTGGGCGTCGTACGGGATCGTCGTGGCCTTTCAGCTGATCGTCAACGGCATCCTCACCGGGCGCCGGCTCGTCGTGTACTCCCCGCACGCCATCGCCGGGAGCACCACGCCTTCGTTGCTCGGTCACTGGCGCATCGCCTATGCGCCGGTCGAGGACCTGCTCTTCGGGTTCGCACTCGTCCTCCAAACCCTGGCCTGGTGGGTCTTTTGGGGACGTCGATCGTCGGACTTACCATCACCCGCGGTTGATGCGGCGGCGAGTCAGGTTCGCGCGGATGAGCGCGGGTAACGCGACCCTGACTCGCCGCCCGACGCCGACCGCGACCCGCTGCGTGAGGACTTGGTAGTCGGCTCGCTCGATCTCGTCGAGGATGCCGCGATACAGCGTAGTGGCGGTTTGCACGCACTCGCGGCTGGACGGTTCGAGCAGGCGGATTCCAGGTTCGGCCGACCGATACACCTCGCGGGTGCGGGCAATCTCGAACGCGATCAGCCGCCGTACTCCGCCGTTCACGACCCCCGCGGCAAGGTCGTCGCGGGTGACGCTGAACTCCGCGAGATCCTCCTTCGGCAGGTACACACGTCCTCGGCGTAGGTCTTCGCCGAGGTCGCGAAGGAAGTTCGTCAGCTGAAACGCGATCCCGAGGTCTCGGGCGTACGGCTCGGCGATCTCGAATCGGTGCGTGGAGGTGCCGAGCACGTGCAGCATCTGCACCCCGATCACCGCAGCGGATCCATGGATGTAGTCGCTGAGGTCGGCCCAGGTGGGGTACTCGGATGTGGTCAGGTCCATCCGCATCGACGCCAGGAAGTCGTCGAACAACTCGATCGGGACCTCGAAGCGCTTCATCGTGTCGTGGACGGCGACCAGGACCGGATCGCTCGTGTTCGCAGCGCGGAAGAGGGCGGCCCACCGGTCCAGAGCCGCCTCGCGTTGGGCGACCGTGGGATGAGTGGAGAGGTCGTCGACGGTCTCGTCCGCACGGCGGGCAAAGGCATACAGAGCGTGCACGGCCGGACGCTTGTGGGGAGGGAGGAGCGCAGTCGCCAGGAAGAACGTGCGCCCGTACCGCGCGTTGATGGATCGGCAGGCGGCGTACGCCCGGTGGAGGTCCGCGCCTGCGCGGTTGTGCCGGGTCATCGCACCCCACTTCCGACGATCCGTTCGGCGGCGAGCCGGCCGGAGATCAACACCATCGGTACGCCCACTCCGGGCCGGGTCCCGGAGCCGGTGAAGACCACGTTGTCGTAGGCAAGGTTCGACGGGCGGAACGGACCGGTCTGCCCGAAGGTGTGCGCCGAAGCGAAGGGGGTGCCGCCGGCCATTCCTCGTCGTGCCCAGTCGTCGGGTGTGGTGAAGTCCTCGACCTCGATCGAGTCGCCGAAGCCGTCGTACCCGATGCGTTCGAGATGGGTCACGACCTCGTCGCGGTAGCGAGGGCCGAGTCGGGTCCAGTCGAGACCTGCCTCGAGGTTCGGTGTCGGCACGAGCACGCACCGGGCGGATCGGCCTCGTGGTGCGAGCGTCGAGTCGGTGACGCTCGGCGTCGAGACGAGTAACGACGGATCGGACTGCAAGACCTTGAGGTCGATCAGTTCGCGAAACGTCGCCTTCCACGCCTCCCCGAAATGGAGAGCGTGGTGGGCCTCGTTCGGGTAGGTCCTCCTCGACCCGGCGAGGAGAAGGACACACGACGGCGAGTAGGTCAGATGGGCCAGGCGTCGGGGCGCATCGCCTCCCGGCAGGAGATCTCGCCAGGCGACCGGCAGATCGGGATTGAGGACGACGACGTCGGCGCTGATCCGATCGCCGTCCGCGGTGTGGACCGCGACCGCGCGGCCGTTGAGAATCTCGACCCGCGTGACCCGGGTGCCGTAACGGACGACAACGCCGTGTTTGATTGCCGCACCCGCGAGTGCCTCCGGGACGGCGTGCACCCCACCAGCGGGAAACCACACGCCCGCAATGCAGTCCAGATAGGCGATGACGGCGTAAATCGCGAGCGCGTCGTATGGCGAACGGCCGGCGTACATCGCCTGGAAGCTGAAGATTCGTTGCAGCCGCGGGTCGGTCAGGTACGACGCGACGACGGGAGCGAGCTTGCGGAACCCTCCGAGCGCTGCCAACCGGCCGAGTGCCGGGGTGAGCAGACCCGCGGGCGAGTCGTAGTTGCGATCGATGAACCGTCGCCGTTCGAGGTCGTAGAGCCCGCGAGCGAAGGCGGCGAACTTCCGGTAGCCGGCGGCGTCAGCGGCGCCGCTGACG
>DATJWM010000160.1:0-18623 GCA_035501255.1 Mycobacteriales bacterium
TTCTCCGAAATCACCGGGCCGAGCAGGACGTCGCGGGGGTCGGGGATGGTCGCCATTTACTCCGTCACCTCATCGCTCGCCTCGGCCACTGGCTCCTCGACGCTGGCATCGGCCACTGGCTCCTCGACGCTCGCCTCGGCCACTGGCTCCTCGACGCTGGCATCGGCCACGGCCGGCTCGTCGGAGGCCGGTTCAGCCACGGTCGCCTCGTCGGCGACCGGCTCGTCCGCCTCTACAGCCGTGGTGGCCGCCGCCTTTTTGGCCGTGGCCTTCTTCGCCGTGGTCGTTTTGGCCGTGGTCGTTTTGGCCGTGGTCTTCTTCGCCGCGGTCTTCTTGGCTGCCGTCTTCTTGACCGGCGTCACCACGACGGTCTCGCCCTCTGCCGCCCGCTCGGCGACGAAGGTCTCGAGCGCCGCCTCGGTGAACACCACGTCGTCGCTGACGAGGACGTCGTAAGTGTTGAGCTGGTCAGGAGCGATCACGTGAACGTTGGAAAGGTTACGGGCGCTCTTCCAGCCCAGGGTGTCGCTGCGGTCGATCACGGCCAGCACGTGGCGGCTCTCGGCGACGGCAGCGAGCACTGACGCGGCGGATTTCGTCGACGGCGTCTCGCCCTCAACGAGGCCCGAGACGACATGCACTCTGCCTCCACGCGCCCGGTCCGACAGGGCCGCGCGCAAAGCCGCGGCCTTCATCTTCTTCGGTGTCCGCTGCGCGTAGGAGCGTGGTGTCGGTCCATGCACCGTCCCGCCGCCGACGAACTGTGGTGCACGCGTGGATCCCTGCCGGGCACGACCCGTGCCCTTCTGCCGGTACGGCTTGCGGCCGCCACCGCGCACTTCGCCCCGGGTCTTGGTGTCGTGGGTTCCTTGGCGGGCGGCCGCGAGCTGCGCGACGACCACCTGGTGGACGAGCGGGATGCTCACCTCGGCGTCGAACAACGACGCCGGCAGCTCGATGATGCCGGTGACGTCGCCCGCGGGAGACGAGACGTTGGCCGTGGCCATCAGGAAGCACCTCCGCGCGGAATGGACGACTTGGCGGCGTCGCGAACGAGCACGATCGAGCCACTTGGTCCGGGGATCGCGCCCTTGATCAGCAGGACACCCTGCTCGACGTCCACCGAGTGGACCTTCAGGTTGAGGATCGTGGTGCGCTCGCCACCGTGGCGGCCGGCCATCTTCAGACCCTTGAACACCCGGCCCGGAGTCGCGCAGCCGCCGATCGAACCCGGCGACCGGTGCTTGCGCTGGACGCCGTGGCCGGCGCCGAGTCCGGCGAAGCCGTGGCGCTTCATCACGCCCGCGAAGCCTTTGCCCTTCGACGTGGATACGACGTCGACGAGGGCACCGGCTTCGAACACGTCGGCAGTGACCTCCTGACCGAGGGTGTAGGAGGCCGCGTCGGAGGTGCGAATCTCAGCCATGTGACGGCGCGGTGGCACACCCGCCTTGCTGTAGTGGCCGGCGAGCGGCTTGTTGACCTTGCGTGGGTCGACCGAACCGAAGCCGAGCTGGATCGCGTCGTACCCGTCGGTGTCGGGGGTGCGGATCTGGGTGACGACGCAGGGTCCCGCCTTGACGACCGTGACCGGAACGAGTCGGTTCGCCGAGTCCCAGACCTGGGTCATCCCGAGCTTTTCCCCCAGAATGCCCTTCCGTTGCTTGCTCATAGCTTGATCTCGATGTCGACGCCGGCGGGCAGGTCGAGGCGCATCAGGGAGTCGACGGTCTTCGGCGTGGGGTCGAGGATGTCGATCAGCCGCTTGTGGGTACGCATCTCGAAGTGCTCGCGCGAGTCCTTGTACTTGTGCGGGGAACGGATCACGCAGTAGACGTTCTTCTCCGTGGGCAGCGGCACCGGGCCAGCGACCTGCGCACCAGTTCTCGTCACCGTCTCGACGATCTTGCGCGCCGACGAGTCGATGATCTCGTGGTCGTAGGCCTTGAGCCGGATGCGGATCTTCTGTCCCGCCATCGCTACCGTCACATTCCTCTGCTCGTGTCAAACACTTCTCGAAACCCGCTGGGCCTTGCCTTGCGCGGATCGCGGCGGCCGGAGGGTTCCCGACCGCCGCGACCGGTTGCTAATTGAGGATCTTGGTGACCCGTCCCGCGCCGACGGTGCGACCGCCCTCGCGGATCGCGAACTTCAGCCCGTCGTCCATCGCGACCGGCTGGATCAGCTCGACCGCCATCTCCGTGTTGTCGCCCGGCATGACCATCTCGGTGCCCTCGGGCAGCGTGACGACGCCGGTGACGTCCGTGGTACGGAAGTAGAACTGCGGGCGGTAGTTGTTGAAGAACGGCGTGTGCCGCCCGCCCTCGTCCTTGGACAGGATGTAGACCTGAGCCTCGAAGTTCGTGTGCGGGGTCGTCGTGCCCGGCTTGATCACGACCTGGCCGCGCTCGACCTCCTCGCGCTTGATGCCGCGCAGGAGCAGGCCGACGTTCTCGCCCGCCTGGCCCTCGTCGAGGAGTTTGCGGAACATCTCGACGCCGGTCACCGTAGTCGTCTGCTTGTCCGGGCGGATGCCGACGATGTCGACGGTCTCGTTGACCTTGACGACACCGCGCTCGATCCGGCCGGTGACGACCGTTCCGCGGCCAGTGATCGTGAACACGTCCTCGATCGGCATGAGGAACGGCTGGTCGATCTCGCGGACCGGCTGCGGGATCGACTCGTCAACGGCGTCCATCAGCTCCATGATCTTGTCGGCCCACTCGGAGTCGCCCTCGAGGGCCTTGAGCGCGGACACTCGCACGACCGGAAGGTCGTCGCCCGGGTACTCCTGGCTGGAGAGCAGTTCACGGACCTCGAGCTCGACGAGCTCGAGGATCTCCTCGTCGTCGACCATGTCGGCCTTGTTCAGCGCCACGACGATGTAGGGGACGCCGACCTGGCGAGCGAGCAGGACATGCTCGCGGGTCTGCGGCATCGGGCCGTCAGTGGCCGCGACGACCAGGATCGCGCCGTCCATCTGCGCGGCACCCGTGATCATGTTCTTGATGTAGTCGGCGTGACCAGGGCAGTCGACGTGCGCGTAGTGGCGCTTCTCGGTCTGGTACTCGACGTGGGAGATCGAGATCGTGATGCCGCGCTCGCGCTCCTCGGGAGCCTTGTCGATCTGATCGAACGCCGAGGCCTCGTTGAGGTCCGGGTACTTATCGTGCAGCACCTTCGTGATGGCAGCCGTCAGCGTCGTCTTGCCATGGTCGATGTGACCGATGGTTCCGATGTTGACGTGCGGCTTGGTCCGCTCGAACTTGGCCTTAGCCACTGCGTGTCCTCCTTATAGGACTGCTGTTCTGGGTCTTGCGACTGCTGGTGAGGTTGTTTGGGGGCTTACTCGCCGTGTGCCTTGGCGATGATTTCCTTCGCGACATTGCCTGGAACTTCTGCATACGAGTCGAACTGCATGCTGTAGCTGGCGCGACCCTGGGTCTTCGACCGCAGGTCGCCGACGTAGCCGAACATCTCCGACAGCGGCACCGTGGCGCGCACGATCCGGGCACCGCCCCGCTCCTCCATCGCCTGGATCTGGCCCCGACGGGAGTTCAGGTCGCCGATCACGTCACCCATGAAGTCCTCAGGGGTGGTGACCTCGACGGCCATCATCGGCTCCATCAGGATCGGATCCGCGCGGCGCGCGGCCTCCTTGAAGACCATCGAACCGGCGATCTTGAAGGCGAGTTCAGAGGAGTCGACCTCGTGATAAGCGCCGTCCCGAAGCGTCACCTTGACGTCGACCATCGGGTAGCCGGCGAGCACACCGAACTCCATCGCGTCCTGGCAGCCGGCGTCGACGGACGGGATGTACTCCCGCGGGATCCGGCCACCGGTGACCTTGTTCTCGAACTCGTAGCCGCCGCCGCCGTCCTCGCCGTCCGGGTGGGTCGGTTCGAGGTCGATGATCACGCGGGCGAACTGACCGGAACCACCGGTCTGCTTCTTGTGGGTGTACTCGACACCCTCGACCCGCTTGCGGATCGTCTCGCGATAGGCGACCTGGGGCTTGCCGACGTTGGCCTCGACGTTGAACTCACGGCGCATTCGGTCGACCAGCACCTCCAGGTGCAACTCACCCATCCCGGCGATGATCGTCTGGCCGGTCTCCTCGTCGGTCCGGACCTGGAAGGTCGGGTCCTCCTCGGACAGCCGCTGAATCGCCGTACCGAGCTTCTCTTGGTCGGCTTTGGTCTTCGGCTCAATCGCGACGTGGATGACCGGAGCCGGGAAGTCCATCGACTCGAGGATCACCGGCTTGTTGCCGTCGCACAGGGTGTCGCCGGTGGTCGTGTCTTTCAGGCCCACCACCGCGACGATGTCGCCGGCGCTGATCGTCGGGCGCTCTTCCTGTTTGTTCGCATGCATCTGGTAGATCTTGCCGATCCGCTCCTTGCGGCCCTTGGTGCTGTTGAGCACCTGGCTGCCGGAGTCGAGCTTTCCGGAGTAGACGCGAATGTAGGTGAGCTTGCCGAAGTACTTGTCGGACATGATCTTGAACGCAAGCGCCGAGAATGGCTCGCTGTCGTCCGCGTGCCGCTCGACGACCGTCTCGCTGTCGTTGACCGCGTGCCCCTTGATCGACTCGATGTCCAGCGGGCTCGGCAGGTAGTCGACAATCGCGTCCAACATGGGCTGGACGCCCTTGTTCTTGAATGCCGTGCCGCACAGGACGGGGTTGAGCGAGCCCGCGATCGTCGCCCGGCGAATGCCGGCCTTGAGCTGCTCCACCGACGGCTCCTGGCCATCGAGGTAGAGCTCCATGATCTCGTCGTCGTTCTCGGCGAGCGTCTCGATCAGCTTCTCGCGCCACTCGCGGGCGGCCTCGGCGTGATCGGTCGGGATCGACACCGTGTCGTAGGTCGAGCCCTTGTCGTCGGACTGCCAGAGCAAGCCCTTCATCTCGACGAGGTCGAGGACGCCCTTGAAGTCCGCCTCGACGCCCCACGGCAGCTGGGTCACGAGCGGAGTCGAGTTGAGCCGGCTCACGATCATCTCGACACACCGGTGGAACTCTGCGCCCACCCGGTCCATCTTGTTGACGAAGCAGATCCGAGGTACGCCGTAACGGTCGGCCTGGCGCCAGACCGTCTCACTCTGCGGCTCCCCACCCGCCACGGCGTCGAACACCGCGCCGGCACCGTCGAGGACCCGCAGCGAGCGCTCCACCTCGACGGTGAAGTCGACGTGGCCAGGGGTGTCGATGATGTTGATGGTGTGGTCGTTCCACGAGCAGGTCGTCGCGGCCGACGTGATCGTGATGCCGCGCTCCTGCTCCTGCTCCATCCAGTCCATCGTCGCGGCGCCTTCGTGCACCTCGCCGATCTTGTAGGTGATGCCGGTGTAATACAGGATCCGCTCGGTCGTCGTGGTTTTGCCCGCGTCGATATGCGCCATGATCCCGATGTTGCGGGTCTTGGCGAGGCGGGTCTCGACCTGCGTGCTCACTGTCTGCTCTTCCTCAAAATCGACGGGGCCCGGGCTACCAGCGGTAGTGGGCGAATGCCTTGTTGGACTCGGCCATCTTGTGGGTGTCCTCGCGGCGCTTGACCGCGGCACCGAGGCCGTTGCTCGCGTCGAGCAACTCGTTGGTGAGCCGCTCGGTCATGGTCTTCTCGCGGCGCTGGCGGGAGTACATGACGAGCCAGCGCAGCGCGAGCGTGGTGCTGCGGCCCGGCTTGACCTCGACCGGCACCTGGTAGGTCGCGCCACCCACCCGGCGGCTCTTGACCTCGAGCGCGGGCTTGACGTTGTCCAGCGCCCGCTTGAGCGTGACGACCGGGTCAGTGCCGGTCTTCTCCCGGCAGCCCTCGAGGGCGTCGTAGACGATGCGCTGCGCGAGCGAGCGCTTTCCGCCGGTCAGGATCTTGTTGACCAGCGAGGTCACGATCGGCGAGCCGTACACCGGGTCGACGATGACCGGGTGCTTTGCGGCCGGTCCTTTACGCGGCATCGCTTACTTCTCCCTCTTTGCGCCGTACCGGCTGCGGGCCTGCTTGCGGCCGCGCACACCCTGGGTGTCGAGCGAACCGCGGATGATCTTGTACCGAACGCCGGGGAGGTCCTTCACCCGGCCGCCGCGGACGAGCACGATCGAGTGCTCTTGGAGGTTGTGGCCAACGCCCGGGATGTACGCGGTGACCTCGATCCCGCTGGTCAGCCGCACACGGGCCACCTTGCGTAGCGCGGAGTTCGGCTTCTTGGGCGTCGTCGTGTAGACGCGCGTGCAGACCCCACGACGCTGCGGGCTGCCTTTCAGCGCCGGCGTCTTGGTCTTGCCGATCTTGTCCTGCCGGCCCTTGCGGACCAGCTGAGAGATCGTAGGCACTCGCCGTACTCCTCTTGTTGTCTGCGGTGTGTTCGTTGCGCTCGCGGTTCGGTGGCACCGACCCACGCGGTCGGGTGTGTCGCACGTTCCGTGCTCCGCCCGCGCTCAGGATCTGAGCGCCTCGGTTTGCTCGGAGGTCCGACACCCGGCCCCGCCGCCTGCACCCGGGAAACGGGCCTCGGCGCTGGTCTCAAGCGTGTCGGATTGCACGACGCTGCACCCAGCATGCGCCGGGCACAAGCGGACAGACTACCGAGCGCGGCGCACCGGGTCAAAGGAGCCCGTCGCGGTCGGTAGGTTGCCCGAATGGGGGCGGCAACGAGCGAGGAACGACGACCCACTCGGGCCGAGCTTCAGGCGTCGTACGGCGCGACCATCCCGGACCTCGGCGAGCCGGGAATTCCGGTGCTGCTCGTCGGCATCAACCCGTCGCTGTGGTCGGGCTGGGCGGGCCAACACTTCGCCCGGCCCGGTAACCGGCTCTGGCGCACGCTGCACACGGCCGGGTTTACCGACCGGCAGCTGCGACCGAGCGAGCTCAGCGCGATTCGGGCGTCCGGGCTGGGGATCACCAACCTGGTCGCGCGGGCAACTGCCCGCGCGGACGAGCTGAGCGACGCCGAGATTCGGGCCGGGGTCACACCGCTCGCGGAGCTCGTGCGGCAGTGGCGGCCGCAGTTCGTCGCGTTTCTTGGGATATCGACCTTTCGAGTGGCTTTTGCTCAGCCGAAGGCGACCATTGGCCCGCAGCCGGTGGCGTTCGAGGACGCGCAGGTGTGGGTGCTGCCCAACCCCAGCGGCCTAAACGCCCACTATCAGCAGGCCGATCTCACGACCGCCTACGCCCGGCTTCGCCGGGCGGTGAGGCTAGGTTCCTAGCCCGGGTCCGCCGCCCGACCCGCCCGTGCTCGTGATCGCGCCGATCAGCGCGAGCAACCAAAATCCGATCCCGATCCCGCCGATCACGATCGAGGCGATCGCGAGCCCCCGGCCACGCTCGCGGGTTCGCGCGATCCCGCGCAGCGCGATGATCCCGAAGACAATGCCAAGGATCGACCCGATCCCGACCGCCACGGCCAACACGATCGAGCAGACGAACCCGACGACCGCGAAGCTGTTGACGCCCGCCGGCTGGGGCGAGCCGTAGCCGGGGTAGTACACCGGCGGCCCGTACTGCTGCGGTCCCCAGGGGGGCGGTGGAGGCGACCCGGCCCACACCGGGCCAGGAGGCGGGAACGCTCCGGCCGGCATCGGTGGCCCGGCGGGAGGCGGGGGTGGCTGCCAATCCGGCGGCGCGGCGTACGGCGGTGGCATCGGTGCAGACGTTGCGGGTGCGTCCCACGGTCCCGGTGGGGCCGATGCGCCCGGTGGTGGGGGGGCCGGTGGGGGGGCCGGTTGGACGGGAAGAGGCGGGGCGGGATCGACGGACCCGGACGGTGTGACACCCGACGACGATGTCTGTGGATCGTCGCCGGGTGTCTCGGTCACCCCGCAAGTATGCCGAGCAGCAGGCTCGGTTAGCGGTAGCCGCCGGAGTACTCACCGCCGGCGTAGCCCGGGCGCTGCCCGAAGCTGAAGTCCTCCAGCGGAACCGCCTCGCCGCTCCCGGTGCCGAACTCGTAACCGGAGTCGTCGTACGGCGTCATCGTGTATACGGCGGCTTTCGCCTCTTCCGTCGGCTCAACCCGGATGTTGCGGTAACGGCTGATGCCGGTGCCCGCCGGGATGAGCTTGCCGATGATGACGTTCTCCTTCAAGCCAAGCAGGCTGTCCGAACGCGCGTGGATCGCCGCATCGGTGAGGACCCTGGTCGTCTCCTGGAAGGAGGCCGCGGACAGCCAGGACTCGGTCGCGAGCGACGCCTTCGTGATGCCCATCAGCACCGGCCGGCCGGAGGCGGGAGCGCCGCCGTCCGCGACGACCTTGCGGTTCTGTTCCTCGAACTTGGGCCGCTCGGCGAGCTCGCCCGGAAGCAGCTCGGTGTCGCCGGACTCGAGGATGTTCACCCGCTTGAGCATCTGGCGGATGATGATCTCGATGTGCTTGTCGTGGATCGTCACACCCTGCGAGCGGTAGACGTCCTGGACCTCCTTGACCAAGTGCAGCTGGACCGCACGCGGACCGAGGATCCGAAGCACCTCGTGCGGGTCGGACGCGCCGGCGTGCAGCTGGTCTCCGACCTCGACGTGCTGACCGTCCTCGACCCGCCACTGGCCGCGCGCACGCTCACCCTCGGTGTCATACCAACGCCAGGCGAGCATCCGCTTGGACAGCGGGTACTCGACCGGCTCGCCGCCGTCGTCAGGAGTGATCACGAACTTCGCGGTCTTGTCCGTCTCCTCGACAGCGACCCGACCGGCCACCTCGCTGATTGGGGCGCGGCCCTTCGGCTGACGCGCCTCGAACAGCTCGACGACACGCGGCAGACCGTGGGTGATGTCCTCACCGGCGACCCCGCCGGTGTGGAACGTCCGCATCGTGAGCTGGGTTCCCGGCTCCCCGATCGACTGGGCGGCGATGATTCCGACCGCCTCGCCGAGATCGACGGTCTTGCCGGTCGCGAGCGACCGGCCGTAGCACAATCCGCAGATGCCGGCCTTGGAGTCGCAGGTCAGCACTGAACGAACCCGCACCTCGGTGATGCCCGCGTCGACCAACGCTGCGATCAGCACGTCGCCGAGATCGTCGCCGGCGCTCGCCAGGGTCTTCTTGCTGACCACGACGTCCTCGGCGAGCGTGCGGGCGTAAACCCGCGTCTCGACGTTGTCCCGGTCGAGCACGATCGTGCCGTCGGGGTTGGTGATGGCGATCGGTACGACGATGCCGCGATCAGTGCCGCAGTCGTGCTCTCGCACGATCACGTCCTGGCTGACATCGACCAGCCGCCGGGTGAGATACCCGGAGTCCGCGGTCCGAAGCGCGGTGTCGGCCAGACCCTTGCGGGCTCCGTGCGTGGCGATGAAGTACTCCAGCACGGTGAGACCCTCGCGGAAGTTCGACTTGATCGGCCGCGGGATGATCTCGCCCTTCGGGTTGGCCACCAGACCACGCATGCCGGCGATCTGCTGGACCTGAAGCATGTTGCCTCGGGCCCCGGAGCCGACCATCATCTGAATCGGGTTGGTCTTCGGGAAGTTGTCCCGCATCTTGCCGGCCACCTCGCTGGTCGCGCGGGTCCAGATCTCGATGAGCTCCTGGCGACGCTCATCGTCGGTGATCACGCCTCGCTCGTACTGCTTTTGCACCTTCTCGGCGAGGTCCTCGTAGCGAGCGAGGATCGCTTCCTTCTCCGGCGGGGTCACGACGTCGGAGATCGAAATCGTGACGCCGGCGCGGGTGGCCCAGTGGAACCCGGCCTCCTTCAGCGCGTCGAGTGTCGCCGCGACCTGGACCTTCGGGTAGCGCTCGGCCAGGTCGTTGACGATCTCGCCGAGCTGCGCCTTGCGCACCTCGAAGTCGACGAACGGGTAATCGAAGGGCAAGGTCTCGTTGAACAAGGCCCGTCCCAGCGTGGTCTCGATCAGCGTGAGGTCGCCGATCTCCCACCCTTGCGGGGCCTCGAACGGGCGGGCGGCCGCGTCGGCGCCCCGCTGGACCGCCGGGGCGACCGGCTCGGATCCCACCTGAGCGGGCAGGCCGTCGATGCGAACCTTGATCTTCGCCTGGAGGTCGAGCTCACCGGCGTCGAACGCCATGATCGCCTCGGCCACCGAGCTGAAGACCCGGCCCTCACCGGTGACGCCGTCGGCCATCGTCGTGAGGTGGTAGATCCCGAGAACCATGTCCTGGGTCGGCGAGGTGATCGGCCGCCCCGATGCCGGCGAGAGGATGTTGTTGCTCGACAGCATAAGGATCCGCGCCTCGGCCTGGGCCTCCGCCGACAGCGGCAGGTGCACGGCCATCTGGTCGCCGTCGAAGTCCGCGTTGAACGCGGTGCAGACGAGCGGGTGAATCTGGATCGCTTTGCCCTCGACGAGCTGCGGCTCGAAAGCCTGGATGCCGAGCCGGTGCAGCGTCGGTGCGCGGTTGAGCAGCACCGGGTGCTCGGTGATGACCTCCTCGAGCACGTCCCAGACCATGGAGTACCGGGCGTTGCTTCCGGTCGCGCGCTCCACCATCCGCTTCGCGGACTTGATGTTTTGCGCGTGGTTGAGGTCGACGAGCCGCTTCATGACGAACGGCTTGAACAGTTCGAGGGCCATCTGCTTGGGCAAGCCGCACTGGTGCAATCGCAACTGAGGCCCGACGACGATGACCGAGCGACCCGAGTAGTCGACCCGCTTGCCGAGCAGGTTCTGACGGAACCGGCCCTGCTTGCCCTTCAGCATGTCCGACAGCGACTTCAGCGGCCGGTTGCCCGGGCCGGTGACCGGTCGCCCGCGGCGGCCGTTGTCGAAGAGCGCGTCGACGGCCTCCTGAAGCATCCGCTTCTCGTTGTTCACGATGATTTCGGGGGCCCCGAGGTCGAGCAGTCGCTTCAGCCGGTTGTTCCGGTTGATCACGCGGCGGTACAGGTCGTTGAGGTCGGAGGTGGCGAAGCGGCCACCGTCGAGCTGAACCATCGGCCGCAGGTCCGGCGGGATCACCGGAACGCAGTCGAGCACCATGCCCATTGGTGAGTTCCGGGTGTTGAGGAACGCGCTCACGACCTTCAGCCGCTTCAGCGCGCGGGCCTTCTTCTGCCCCTTTCCGTTGCGGATCGTGTCGCGAAGGGACTCGGCCTCGGCCTCGAGGTCGAAGCTCTCGAGCAGCTTCTTCAGCGACTCGGCGCCCATCCCGGCCTCGAAGTACTCCCCCATCGTCCCGGGGACGACTCGCCAGGTGCCGTCGTCGTTCTTGGCGCCCTTGGCGAAGCGGTCCCGCAGCTCGCGGAAGGTCCGCTCGTCGGTGATCAGCTGCTTGACGGCCAGTCCCTTGAACGCGTCCAGCACAGCATCGAGCTCGTCGATCGCCCGCTCGGCCCGGGTGCGGATCTGCTTGACCTCACGGTCGGCGGAATCGCGCACCTTGCGCCGGGCGTCGCCCTTCGCGCCCTCGGCCTCGAGCTGAGCCATGTCGGCTTCTTGCTTCTTCAGCCGGGTGTCGATGTCCGCGTTCATCTTGTCGGTGATCCGCGACTTTTCGACGGAGAACTGCGCCTCGACACTCGCCAGGTCGCGGTGGCGAGCGTCGACGTCGACCTCGGTGACGAGGTAGCCGGCGAAATAGATGATCTTCTCGAGGTCCTTGGGCGCGAGGTCCAACAGGTAGCCGAGACGGCTCGGGACACCCTTGAAGTACCAGATGTGGGTGACCGGCGCGGCCAGCTCGATGTGACCCATGCGCTCGCGACGTACCTTCGCGCGGGTCACCTCAACGCCGCAGCGCTCGCAGATGATCCCCTTGAAGCGCACCCGCTTGTACTTGCCGCAGTAGCACTCCCAGTCCCGGGTGGGACCGAAGATCTTCTCGCAGAACAAGCCGTCCTTCTCAGGCTTGAGCGTGCGGTAGTTGATCGTCTCGGGCTTCTTGACCTCGCCGTGCGACCACAGCCGGATGTCGTCCGCGGTCGCCAGACCGATGCGCAGCTCGTCGAAGAAGTTGACGTCGAGCAAGGTGTTCCTTCTTTCCCTCTGACCTTCGGGATTCAGCTTGTCTGGGGTTGTCGTGGGTGCTTAGACCTCTTCGACCGAGCTCGGCTCCCGCCGGCTGAGGTCAATGCCGAGCTCTTCGGCGGCGCGGAAGACGTCTTCATCGGTCTCCCGGAGCTCGATCTGCATGCCGTCGCTGGACAGCACCTCAACGTTGAGGCACAGCGACTGCATTTCCTTGATCAGGACCTTGAACGACTCGGGGATCCCGGGCTCGGGGATGTTCTCACCCTTGACGATCGCCTCGTAGACCTTCACCCGGCCGAGGACGTCGTCGGACTTGATGGTGAGCAGCTCCTGCAGCGCGTAGGCCGCGCCGTAGGCCTCGAGAGCCCAGACCTCCATCTCGCCGAAGCGCTGGCCGCCGAACTGCGCCTTCCCACCCAGCGGCTGCTGGGTGATCATCGAGTACGGGCCGGTCGACCGGGCGTGGATCTTGTCGTCGACCAGGTGCAGCAGCTTCAAGATGTAGATGTAGCCGACGGAGATCGGCTGCCCGATCGGCTCGCCGGTGCGACCGTTGAACAGCTGGGCCTTGCCGTCCTCACCCACCATCCGCTGGCCGTCGCGGTTGACCAGGGTCGAGCTCAGCAGACCGGAGATCTCGTCCTCGTGCGCGCCGTCGAACACCGGGGTGGCGAGCTTGGTGTTCGGCTCGGCCGCGTCGGCACCGATCTCGGCAAGCCGCTTCTGCCAGGGTTCCTTGGTCCCGCCGAGCTGCCAGCCGGACTTCGCGATCCACCCCAGGTGGGTCTCGAGGACCTGGCCGACATTCATCCGACCGGGCACACCGAGCGGATTCAGCACGATGTCGACCGGGGTTCCGTCCTCGAGGAACGGCATGTCCTCGACCGGAAGGATCTTGGAGATGACGCCCTTGTTCCCATGCCGGCCGGCGAGCTTGTCACCGTCGGTGATCTTGCGCTTCTGAGCGACGTACACCCGGACCAGCTCGTTGACCCCCGGCGGGAGCTCGTCACCGTCGTCGCGGTTGAACACCCGGACGCCGATGACCTTGCCGGACTCGCCGTGCGGCACCTTCAAGGAGGTGTCCCGAACCTCGCGCGCCTTCTCCCCGAAGATCGCCCGCAGGAGGCGCTCCTCCGGGGTGAGCTCGGTCTCGCCCTTGGGCGTGACCTTGCCCACCAGAACGTCACCGGGCACGACCTCGGCACCGATGCGGATGATTCCCCGCTCGTCGAGGTCGGCGAGGACCTCCTCGGAGACATTCGGGATGTCCCGAGTGATCTCCTCCGGGCCGAGCTTGGTGTCCCGCGCGTCGACCTCGTGCTCCTCGATGTGGATCGAGGACAAGACGTCATCCTCCACGAGCTTCGAGGACAAGATGATCGCGTCTTCGTAGTTGTGGCCCTCCCAGGACATGAACGCGACCAGGAGGTTCTTGCCGAGCGCCATCTCACCGTTTTGGGTGCACGGACCGTCGGCGATGACCTGACCCTGCTCGACCCGCTGCCCCTCGTCGACGATGGGCTTCTGGTTGAACGAGGTGCCCTGGTTCGAGCGGTGGAACTTCGCCAGCCGGTAGACCCGCTGGCTGCCGTCGTCGCCTGCCACCGTGATGTAGTCCGCGGCGACCTCTTCGACCGTCCCGCCCTGCTCGGCGACGAGAACGTCACCGGCGTCGACCGCGGCGCGGTACTCCATGCCGGTCCCGACGAGCGGAGACTCGGCCCGCAACAGCGGCACCGACTGGCGCTGCATGTTCGAGCCCATCAGAGCGCGGTTGGCGTCGTCGTGCTCCAGGAACGGGATCATCGCGGTGGCGACGGACACCATCTGGCGAGGCGAGACGTCCATGTAGTCGACGCTGGCCGGCTCGACGTAGTCGACCTCGCCCTCCTTGCGGCGCACGAGGACCCGGCTTTCGGCGAACGTGTTGTTCGCGTTCAGCGGCGCGTTCGCCTGGGCGATGACGTGCCGGTCCTCCTCGTCCGCGGTGAGGTAGTCGATGTGGTCGGTGACCCGGCCCTTCTCGACCCGGCGGTACGGGGTCTCCACGAACCCGAACGGGTTGACCCTCGCGTAGGTCGACAAGGAGCCGATGAGGCCGATGTTCGGCCCTTCCGGAGTCTCGATCGGGCACATCCGGCCGTAGTGGCTGGGGTGGACGTCGCGGACCTCGAAGCCGGCGCGCTCGCGGGACAGGCCACCCGGCCCGAGCGCGGACAGGCGCCGCTTGTGGGTCAGCCCGGCGAGCGGGTTGGTCTGGTCCATGAACTGGGACAGCTGAGAGGTGCCGAAGAACTCCTTGATCGAGGCCACCACCGGGCGGATGTTGATCAAGGTCTGCGGCGTGATCGCCTCGACGTCCTGGGTGGTCATCCGCTCGCGGACGACCCGCTCCATCCGGGACAGGCCGATGCGGACCTGGTTCTGGATGAGCTCGCCGACCGTGCGCAGACGCCGGTTGCCGAAGTGGTCGATGTCGTCGGTCTCGTAGCCCTCGTCGCCGTGGTGGAGGCGGACGACGTAGTCGATCGCCGCCACGATGTCGGCCTCGGTCAGGACACCCGTGCCCTGCGGCACGTCGAGCCCGAGCTTCTTGTTGACCTTGTAGCGGCCGACCTTCGCGAGGTCGTAGCGCTTCTCGTTGAAGTACAGGTTGTTCAGCAGCGTCTCCGCGGCGTCACGCGTCGGCGGCTCGCCCGGACGCAGCTTGCGGTAGATGTCGATCAGCGCCTCGTCGGGCGTCGTCGTGTGGTCCTTTTCCAGGGTCAGGCGCATCGAGTCGAACTCGCCGAAGTGCTCGAGGATCCGCTCGTTGTCCCAGCCCAAGGCCCGCAACAGCACGGTCACCGGCTGCCGGCGCTTGCGGTCGATCCGCACGCCGACCTGGTCGCGCTTGTCGACCTCGAACTCCAGCCAGGCGCCCCGGCCGGGAATCACCTTGGCCGCGTAGACCTCGCGGTCACTGGCCTTGTCCAGGGTGCGGTCGAAGTAGACCCCGGGCGAGCGGACGAGCTGGGACACGACCACTCGCTCGGTGCCGTTGATGATGAACGTGCCTTGGTTGGTCATGAGCGGGAAGTCGCCCATGAACACGGTTTGGCTTTTGATCTCGCCGGTCTCGTTGTTGGTGAACTCGGCAATGACGAACAGCGGGGCGCTGTAGGTCATGTCCTTGTCCTTGCACTCGTCGATCGAGTGCGGCGGGTCCATCAACTTGGGCTCACGGAACTCCAGCGACATGGTGTCGGAGAAGTCCCGGATCGGGCTGATCTCGGAGAGAATCTCCTCCAGACCCGACGGCGTTCCCGGCTCGACGGACTCACGCCATTCCGGCGTTCCGATCAGCCATTTGAACGACGAGGTCTGCAGTGCCAGCAAATCCGGCACTTCGAGCGGCTCATTGATCCGCGCGAAGGAGATGCGGCGAGGTGCGAGGGTGGACGGTGCAGGAGCGGTGGAGCGCGAGGCGGCCAAGTGGGGTCCTTCTCTAGTGCCCGCAGTCTGTAGGCGCGCATGCCAAGCGACCCGCGCAGAATTCGGTCACAGCCCGGTCCAGCACAGCAAATCGAACACCGTGTGGTCCAGCACAGCATGGCCGAACAGAGTCGGTTGAGGTCGGGAGGTCAGCGCAAACAAGCAGCATAGCCCCGAACGGGCTATCTGTCGAGGTTGGGCCCCTGGCCACGACCGGTCCTGCATTCAACTGTGCGAGGCAGGATGCCGCCGGATCCGGTCAACGTCAAGTTCGGCGCGCCAGCGCGGTGGACGGCACCGGGCGCAGATCGATCGGCCGAACTCAGATCGGGGTCATCCCGTTGATCAGCCAGCGGCCGTTGACCCGCACCATCGAGGCCTCGATCCGCGAGCGATCAAGGCGTGGGTGAGGTATCTGGCTGTTTGTCACGGTTTGGTCGACAAAGAGGAGAACCGTGGCGCTCGCATCGGTCGCCGCACTGACGCCCGCACCGGTGACCGCCGCCTGGCTCACCGCGTGATACTTCTTCGCCAGCGGGGTGACCGAGGCCGCGGTGGTCAGGGCATAGTTCTGGGCGAACCGCGTGGTCAGCCCCTTTTCCGCCGCAGCGAAATCCGCCGCCAGCGTCTTGTAGTTGTAGGTCAGCGTGGCCCGAGTCTCGGCGATCGCCGCCGCTCGAGCGGCGCGGGCGGACGGGCCCGCGAGGTAGGCCGCCGCCGCGTTGCGGCGCGCTCGCTGCTGCGACGAGTTGTGGTTCGAGACGAGAATGGTGGTCACCGCCAGGACCACCGCCACTGCCACCGCGGCGACGACGAAGGAGCTTGCCCGGCGGGTCCCCCGCCCGTCGATCGGGTTCTCGGTGCTCACAGTGGGGTCACATCGCTCGCGAGCCACTCCCCGTGATCGCGCTGCATCTGCACCTGCATCCGGAAGTACTGAACCGTGCCGGCCGGCGACTTGGTGTTCTTCGTCGTGTCGTTCAGGGCGACGAGAACCGTCGCCGTACCCGCCGCCGGCGAGAACGACTCCAACGCCGTGGACCTCACCGTGGCGGTCGAGACCGCCTTCGCCTTCTTCAGCGCGCCCTCGACGTACTTGCTCTGAGCGAGGTAGGTCTTTGCGAACGTGGGCGTGGCATGTTTCGCGGTCGCGGCGAGATCCGCGTCGAGGGTCCGGTAGTCGAAGGAGGAGAAGTCGATCGCGAGCTGGCCTCCGTCCGCCATGGCGGTGGTCGCCTGATCGGCGTACGACGAGTCGCCGGAGCTGGTCGAGCCTCGGGTGAGCTTGACGAGCCCGACGACCGCGAGGGCAGCCAGAACCACGATCGCCGCGGCGCACGCAGCGATGACGGTCCTGGCGCGGTCGGGCGACCGTGACAGGTCCGGATCAGTGGTCATCGGGCAGGGCTCCTCAGCTGTCGGGCTCAGCGCATGGTAGGCGCGAGAAGCAGCCAGGAATATGAAGAGGAGCCAAAGACCGGAGCGACCGGGCCGTTGAGCCCCAGCTGGTAGAGCTTGCCGTTCGGGCCCTCGACGAGTCCGGTGTTCGGGTCATACGGCACCCGGACCACGACATCTCGACTCGACCCTCCCCGAGCGGTCGCGGACCGAGCCTTGGCGGTGCTCGAGCACGATGGCGTCCCACAGGCGCCGACCTTTCCCGATCCGGGGAAGGGCTGTCCGTAGTGAGGACCGGGGTAGGGGTCGCTGTTGGTGATGTTCGCGTGGTCGCCGGAGGGCCGTGGGGCGTAGCGCGAGCCGCGCAGATCGACGCCTTGCTTGTCGAGGGCAGCGTTGTTTCCGTGGCAATACGCGTCGAGGTTCGCCGCACCTCCCCATGCGCTCGCGCGGTTCGGGCGGTGTTTGGTCGAGCCGTAGCCGGCCTCGCACCAGTCGTTGAAGTCCGTCACGAGACCGAAGCGCGCAGTCGAGATGCCGTTCTTGCCGGGCTTGGGCAGGGCGTAAAACGCATCGCTCGCGATCGCGGGATAGAGCTCGAGCACCGCCCGCGTGTACGGCACCCGGACGGTCTCGATCTTGGTGAACGTGTTGAGGTTGTTGAGCAGCACCGGCAGGACGGGAGCGTTCGCACTCAGCAGCTGCTGGAGCTGCGTGGAGGCGCGGACACCGTTGTCGAGCACCCCTCGAAGAGCCTGGTCGCGCGCGCTCACCTCACCGGTGAGGTCGGCAAAGCTGGACGCGAAGGACTTCAGCTCCGACGAGACCTGGTTCTGGGTGTCGAGCACCGTCTTGCCGTTGTTGATCAGGCGCAACGTCGTGGGGAGCGAGCGCGTCGCCGCTCGAGTGAGCGCGTCGCTGTTGTCGATCAGACGTTGCAGCGACGGGCCGAGGTCGTTGAAACCCTTGCCGAGCTGCTTGACCACGGTCGACAGGTCGTTGACGTCGATCGTGTCGAGCAGGTTCTTGAGGTTGAGCAGGATGGTGGAGTCCTCGGTCGGGACCTTTCCGACCGCGGGGATCGTGGAGCCGTGGGCGAGGTATGGCGCCGCCGTCGTCGTCGGTTCGAGTTCGACGTACTGCTCCCCGACCGCGGACAGGTCGTTCACCCTCGCCGTGAGCCCGGTCGAGGAGATCTTCACGCCATGGTTGATATGAAGAGCGACCCGGACGCCGGTCCTGCTCGGGTTGATATCGACCGCAGCAACCCTGCCGACGACCACGCCTCGCTCGGCGACGTCGGCGTTGGTGAACAAACCGCCTGACGACGGCAGGTTGAGGTAGACGGTGTACGGCGGGCGCAACGGATTGACCCCGATGTCAGTCGCACCGACGTACGCCATTCCGAGGACGGTGATCACCAAGAACGCGACCAGTTGGATCTTCGTCGATCTCCGCATCATCGCGACCCACGACCGTTCAGCAGACCGGCGAGCGGGCTCGCGGTCGCGCCCTGCGACCTCACGTGTGCCGACGAGCTCGTCGGACATCCTCCCTCGGCTTCAAGCGTGGCGAGGCTGACGCCGGTGAGCTCGGAGATCGTCGAGCCCTCGTCGGTGAATGCCTTCGTCCGATCCGCCGGGCTGAGGTTGGCAAGCGCGACGCAGATGATCGGGGCGAGGTTCACGCCGGCTTCAAAGTTCGTGTAATCCCCGGGCGAGTCTTGCGAGCTGTTTCGCGGGAACGGGAAGGTCAGGAGGATCTCGAGTGACTTCGGCAGCGCAGCACCCGCCGCCGCCAAGTGCCCGAGCACCGGC
>DATJWM010000161.1:0-7579 GCA_035501255.1 Mycobacteriales bacterium
GAGCAACGAGCCGAGCTCGAGAAGCTCGCGGGTCGGCGTACCGAGCTCGTGCTCGATCTGCTTGCACCAGATGAAGTAGCGGTGCAGCGGGTAGTCCAGATCGACGCCGAGGCCACCGTGCAGATGCTGGCACGCGTGCACGACCCGACTGCCACCCTCGCCGGCCCAGAACTTCGCGATCGCCACTTCCTCCTGCGCCGGCCAACCGGCGGCCAGCCGCCAGCACGCCGACAGCGCGGTCAACCGGATGAGCTCGGTATCGATGTAGGCGTCGGCGGCGCGTTGGCCGACCGCCTGGAAGGAGGCGATCTTCTTGCCGAACTGCTCCCGCTCGCTGGTGTGCTTCGCGGTCATCTGGAGCGCGGCCTCGCAGACGCCCGCCGCGACCATGGCCAGCGCGGCGGTGTGGTGCAGCGTCAGGTCCGCGTAGATCTCGCCGGCGTCGCGAACGACGTGCGCTGAATCGAGCCGTACGCCGGAGAACGTCACCGCAGCTTGTGGTGCGTGGTTCGTGGTGTGCTGCTCGACGATGCTGACGCCCGGCGTGCCCTTAGGCACGAGCGCGAGGACGGTTTGGCCGTCGTGCACGGCACCGACCACCGTCAGGTCGGCCTCAGCGCCGTACGGCAGGAAGTTCTTCTCTCCCGTGAGTACCCACTCATCGCCGTCCTGCACCGCGGTGATGTCGGCCGGGTCGCCGAACCCAGTGGTCACGATCACCTCACCGGCAGCCACGCCCGGCAACAGCGGCGTCACCGCGTCGATCGTCGAGCGCGCAAGGACGTACGCCGTCACCAGGGTCGGCACGACCGGCACCGGAGCGACGGTTCGGCCCACCTCCTCGAACACCAGCGTGAGCTCGAGGAAACCCTGGCCTGCACCACCGTACTGCTCGGGAATCGCGATCCCGGTGATGCCGGCGTCGGCGAGCCGCCTCCACAGCGCACGATCGAACACCGAGCCGCCCGCGGCTTCGAGTTCTTTGAGGCGCGCGTGAGTGACCTGGTCAGTGAGGATCTGGCGGGCGAGACCCTGCAACGCCACCTGATCGTCTGAGAGTGCGAAGTCCACGGTGAGTCCTTGTCCTTGTTCGCAGGGGCGTTAGCGCAGCGAGCGCGGCATGCCGAGACCGAAGATGGCGATGAGGTCGCGCTGCACCTCGTTCGTGCCGCCGCCGAAAGTGAGAATGAGATTTCCGCGATAGGAACGCTCGAGCCGACCGGCGAGCACCGATCCCGGCGTTCCGCCCTTGAGGATCCCGCCCGCACCGAGCACCTCCAGCAGCAGGCCGTAGCACTCGCAGTACGTCGTGGTGCCGAAGACCTTGACCGCCGAGGAGTCCGCGATCGAGACCTTGCCGACGCTGTCCTGCCAGATGTTCTTCCAGTTCAGCAACTGCAACGCCTCGAGCCGGCAACGCACCTGGGCAAGGTGCGTCTGCACCCATTCCTGATCGATCACCCGCCGTCCGTCGGGCAGCTTCGTCTCCTTCGCCCACGCCAAAACCTCGCTGTAGTTGCGTTCGAGGTGCGCAGGAACAGCAAGGGAGATCCGCTCGTAGTTGAGCTGGGTGGTGATGATCTGCCAGCCGCCGTTGATCTCGCCGACGGTGTTCTCGACCGGCACGCGAACGTCCTGGTAGTACGTCGCGAACGTCGCGTGATCACCGATCGTCTCGATCGGGGTGTAGGAGAAACCCTCCGAGTCGGTGGGTACCAGGATGATGCTGATGCCCTTGTGCTTCGAGGCATCCGGGTCGGTCCGGACCGCGAGCCAGATGTAGTCGGCGTGATCGGTCAAGCTGGTGTAGATCTTCTGGCCGTTGATCACCCACTCGTCACCGTCCCTGACGGCCTTGGTGGTGAGGCCGGCGAGATCGGTGCCGGCGCTGGGCTCGGAGTAGCCGATCGACACGAAGCAGGTGCCCTTGTTGATCCGCGGAAGGATGTCCGCCTTCATCTGCGGGGAGCCGAACGCCATGATCGCCGGGCCGATCGTGTTGATCGACAGGAAAGGCAAGGGCGCACCCGCCCGTTGCGCCTCGTCGTAGAAGACGAACTGCTCCATCGGCCCGAACCCGCGACCGCCGTACTCCTTCGGCCAGCCCACCCCGAGCCAACCGTCGGCACCCATCTTCGCGACCGCTGCCATGCATTCCGGCGCGGCAAGCCCGCCGTGCGACATGGCCGCGGTGACCTCGGGGGTCACGATGGTCTTGAAGTACTCCCGAAGCTCGTCGCGGAGCGCGACCTGCTCGTCGGTGTACGCGATGCGCATGTCGAACCCTCCTGCTAGAAGCCGGCGGTGGCGGTGGCGCCACCGTCGACCACGAACTCGGCACCCGTGCAGTACGACGAGGCGTCCCCGGCCAGGAACACGACGACCTTGGCGACCTCGTCGGCCTCACCCATCCGCTTCAGACCGGCGACGTGCTTCGCGACGTACTCGCGGCCCTCCTCGCCCATGACGGCGCGCGTCATCGGGGTGTCGATGCCGCCGGGGTGAACGGAGTTGACCCGGATCTTGTCCTTGCCGTATTCGATCGCCGCCACCTTCGTGATGCCACGGACCCCGAACTTGCTGGCGGTGTAGGCGCCGCAGAACAACGTGGCACCCAGGCCCTCGGTGGACGACAGGTTGACGATGGAACCGCCACCCGCGCGTTTCATCGCCGGGATCGTTGCGCGCATCCCGATGAACGTGCCGATCAGGTTGACCTCCAGGACCTGCCGGAGCTCGTCCATCGGGGTGTCGGTGATCGCGTTGAAGCGCAGGATCCCGGCGTTGTTGACGAGGACGTCGACCTTGCCGTGCTGCCGCTCGGTGTCCTCAACGAGCGCGGTCCAACCCGCCTCGTCGGTCACGTCGTGATGCACGTAGCTGACGCCCTCGCCGAGGGAGTCGGCGAGGGCTTTGCCCTCGTCGTCGAGGACGTCAGCGGCGACGACGATCGCGCCCTCCTCCTTGAGGCGGCGGACGGTCGCGGCCCCCATCCCCCGGGCACCGCCCGTGACGATCGCGACCTTGCCCGCCAGTCCCGACGAGCTCATCAGGCGGGCTTCTCGGAGCCGACCACCCACATGGCGAAGAACTGCGCACCGCCGCCGTAGGCGTGGCCGAGCGCGAGGTGCGCACCGTCCACCTGATGCTCACCGGCGAGGCCGCGAACCTGCTGTGCCGCCTCCGCGAACCGGCACATGCCGGACGCGCCGATCGGATTCGAGGACAGGACGCCACCGGAGGGGTTGATGGGCAAGTCGCCGGTGAACGACGTACTTCCGTCGTCGACCATCTTCCAGCCCTCCCCCTCGGCCGCGAAGCCGAGGTTCTCCATCCACATCGGCTCGTACCAGGAGAACGGCACGTAGATCTCGGCACAGTCGAGGTCCCGGCGCGGGTCGGTGATGCCGGCCTGCGCGTAGACGTCCTTCGCGCAGTCCCTGCCGGCGTGCGGGTTGACGACGTCGCGCCCCGCCCCCATCGTCGGCTCGCTGCGCACCGCGGTGCCGTGAACCCAGGCCGACGGGTTCGGCGTCGCCCGGGCGGTGTCCTCATCCGCCAGCACGATCGCGCACGCGCCGTCGGACGACGGGCAGGTCTCGAGATAGCGGATCGGGTCCCACAGCATCGGGGACTCGCGCACCATCTCCTCGCTGATGTCCGGGATCTTCAGGTGTGCGTAGGGGTTGCGCAGCGCGTTCTGCCGATCCTTGACCGCCACCTTGATCCCGGTGTCGTCGGGCGCGTTGGCACGACGCATGTAGGCACGGATCACCGGCGCGAAGAAGCCCCCGGCCCCGGTAACCGAACCGCCGGTGAACGGCAACCGGATCGACAACGCCCAGGTCGCGTTCGACTCGCTCTGCTTCTCGAAGCAAACGACGAGCACGCGCTTGTGGGTACCGCTCGAGACGAGGTGGGTCGCCGCGACCCCCGTCGAACCGCCGACACTGCCCGCGGTGTGGACGCGCAGCATCGGCTTGCCGACCGCGCCGAGCGCGTCGGCGAGGTAGAGCTCGGGCATCATGACGCCCTCGAACATGTCCGGCGCCTTGCCAATGACGACCGCGTCGATGTCGGACCAGGTCATCCCGGCGTCGTCGAGCGCGCGCTTGGCGGCTTCTCGGACCAGACCGGCGATCGACACGTCCTGACGTTTGGCGGCGTACTTCGTCTGACCGACGCCGACGACGGCTACTCGCTTCGACATGGTCACGCCGCCTCGCCTTCGAGGACTGCCACGAGATTTTGCTGAAGGCACGCCCCGCTCGTCGCGTGCGCGACGGCACGCTGCTTGGTCCCGGCGATCGCCGCTGCGGCGGCGGCGATCCGCTCGAGACCGCCGACCATCATCGGCCCCGGCTTCGCATCGATCGGTTGACCGTCGAGACCGAGCGCCGCCTTCAGCAGCAGTTCCTGGTGCGGGTAGAGGACGTGAAGGAACGCCCGGTCGATCTCGGTCGCACCCGCCGCGGCAGCAGCCGCTCTCGTCGAGGGCGAGTCGGTGAGGTCGCGCACCCCGAGGTTCGGTGCCTCGATCCGGTGGTCGATACCCGTCACCCACACGGGAGTCTTCGTCAGCTGCCGCGCCCGGTCACCAACCGCGAGGACGACCGCGGTGCATCCGTCCGCGACATACGTTTTCGGCACGTCGGGCACGTCGCCGAATCTCCCCGAGTCGCGCATCGCCTGCGCCTGAAGACCGGCAAGACCGCGCGCGTCGGGCCATAGCGGCGCCACCGTGTACGGGTCGAGCTGGATCGACAGCGTGCGGTCCAGATCGCCGCGCGACGGGCGGGCGAAGGAGTAGACGAGGGCGGTGTCGACGTTGCCGTGTTGCAGAACCTCGACTGCCTCGTAGAACGCGAAGGCGCCGTCCATCTCGACATGCGACTCGCGGATCGGCGGCCAGGCGCCGACCGCATCGAGGGCGCTCACGAACGCGAACGGGAAGCCCTGGAGGTAGTCGCTGGAACCCGAGACGGTGAACCCGATGTCCTTGTTGGTCAGACCGGCCTTGTCCAGCGCCTCCTTGATGACCGGCAGCAGGATCTCGACCTCGTTGCGTGCCGGCTCGGAGGGTGTCTCGAACGACGCCGAGGAGACAACGGCGACCGGCCGTGGGAACTCGGTGCTCATACGTAGTCCTTGTAGTCCTCGTACGCCGCATCGGGTTCGCCGTTGGGCCGGTAGTACCTGATGTTGCCCAGATCGGCCTGGCGCTCGGAGTCGGCCACCCACACCGGCTCGACCCGCATCCCGAGCCGGACATCGGCCGGGTCGCATTCCTGGATCAAAAACATCGACGTCATGTCCGCTCCGTCGAGCCTGATCCAGGCGGTGACGTACGGCGGGACAAGCCCCGGGCTCGGGATCTGCGTCGTACAGAACGTGGTGATCGTGCCGTTGCCGGTCAGCGTCACCTCTTCCTCGGTCGCCACTCCGCACATCGAGCAGGCCCCGCGCGGCGGCGTGATCACCTTGCCGCAGCTCGGGCAGCGTTGGCCGGTGATCACCCCCCGCTCGAGCGAGCGCAAGAAGCGCGCGCTTGCGACACCGGGGGTGTAGCTGTAATGCAGGGCGATCGGTGTCTCGACCACGGTGACGGGTCCGGGCGTGGCCAGCACCTCCGGCTCACTCATCCGATCACCTCGAAGCAGGCGAGATCACGGATCGAACCGATTCGGTCCTGCGCCCACCGTGCCTTCACGCGGGCGCCGGTCGAGATCGCGCCGGCCGAGCCGCAGTCGACCGCGGCGAGCAACGGCGTGTCAGCGCCGTCGAGCGTAACGAGGGCCCAGGCGAACGGCTGGGTGAGCGGCTGACCCTCCCTCGGCTCGTCGTTCCACGACCAGGTCGTCACCACCCCCTCATCGGCGACCTCGACCAGTTCGGTGAGGTCCTCACTGGTGACCGGGTCGTAATCGATCGCCGGGACGATGACCCGCCCGTCGGCGGCGCGCACCCCCACGATCGTGCGATCACGTAGACCGGTGAGGAACGCGCCGATCATCGGCCCGGTGGAGCGGGTGTAGGTGTATTCGATCGAGTGTGGTGCGGTAAGGACATCGCTCATGATGCGGGCACGAATTTCACGGTCATTTCCTTGATCCCATTGATGAAGTTCGAACGAAGCCGGCGCGGCCCCGCGATCAGCTCGAGGTGGTCGCACTGCTCGGCCAGGGACCGGAACATGCACTCGAGCTCGAGCTTGGCGAGGTGACGACCGAGGCAGAAGTGCGGCCCGCCGCCACCGAATCCGACGTGAGGGTTGGGCTCACGCGTGATGTCGAAGACGTCCGGGTTGTCGAAGACCGACTCGTCGCGGTTGGCCGAGGTGTAGTAGATGACCACCTTGTCGCCCTTCTTGATGGTCACGCCGCCGACTTCGACGTCTTGGGTCGCGGTCCGTCGGAACAGGTTGACCGGTGATACCCAACGCACGATCTCGTCGGCCGCGCTCGGGATCAGCGACGGATCCGCCTTGAGCTTGGCCCACTGGTCGGGGTTTTCGATCAGGGCCTGCATGCCGCCGGAGATGGCGTTGCGGGTGGTCTCGTTGCCGGCGACCGCGAGGAGCATGAAGAACAGGTCGAACTCGAGCTCGGAGAGCACCTCGCCGGCCTCGTCCGGGGTGATCAGCTTCGAGATGATGTCGTCATTGATGTTCTTGCGCTTCTCGGCGGCGAGTGCGCTCGCATACGCCCACATCTCGGTGGCGGCGTCGAGCCGTTGCTCTTCGGTGACGCCGTACTCCGGGTCCTCGCCACCGACCATGCGGTTCGACCAGTCGAACACCTTGTGCCGATCTTCGACGGGCACGCCCATCAGCTCGGCGATCACGATGAGCGGGAGCTCGGCCGCACACAGCGTGACGAAGTCGCCCTCCCCCTTCGCCACCGCGCTCGCGACGGTGTCGTCGCAGGTCTGCTGAATCCGCTCCTCGAGCCGGGCGATCATCCGCGGGGTGAACCCCCGGTTGACGAGCTGACGCAACTTCGTGTGCTCCGGCGGATCCTGGTTCAGCATGAACATCCGCTGCTGGTCGATCTGGTCGGCGTCGAACTCGTTCAGCATCGCGGTCTTCTCATACGAGGAGAAGATCTCGGGGTTGCGGGAGACGAAAACGACGTCGGCGTGCGCGGTCAGCGCCCAATACCCGGCGCTCGACTCCGGATCCGGCAGGTGGTAGACCGGCGCCTCCGCACGCAGGCGCCTGAACTTCTCGTGGGGAACGGCGTCGATGTACTGATCGAGGCTATAGACATCGATGTCGTCCAGGGAGTTCGTCACGTTGGATCCCTCGTTCCGCTCGGGTGAGCCGCTTACCCAGATGAGAACCTGTTCTAATCTTGCTTGAATCTGACGGGGCGTCAACACTTCTGGCCCAAGAAACTAGAACGTGTTTTACTTTTTGCGACGTCCAGCGCTCGAAAGGCACACCATGGCTGATGCAGTGATCGTCGAAGCGGTCCGAACTCCGATCGGCAAGCGCAACGGCGCCTTGGCGGGGGTGCATCCGGCCCACGCCGTCGGTCACGTTCAGCGGGAGGTCATCGCCCGCGCCGGCATCGACGCC
>DATJWM010000162.1:0-45825 GCA_035501255.1 Mycobacteriales bacterium
ACGGCCCGTGGGATCCAGGCCATCGTCAAGGGGCTGCGCGCGGTCAGCGACTTCGACTATGAGCTCCAGATGGGCCAGATGAACCGCTCGCTCGCCGACGTCGACACGTTGTTCATGCCCGCAGACCCGCATTACAGTTTCTTGTCATCGAGCCTGGTCAAGGAGGTCGCGACCTACGGCGGCGACGTCTCGGGCCTGGTTCCGGAGGCGGTGCTTCGTCGGCTGCGTGCCCAGCTCGGGTGACGCCCGTGAGAGAAGGCGTGACGTGGAGGACATCAACGCGAAGCTCGACGCGCTCCAAGCGGTGATCGAGGCTGCCCGCGCGATGCCGATGTCGGCGTCCTGCATCATCAACCGGACCGAGGTGCTCGACGCGATCGACGATCTGCGGCACAACCTGCCCGATGAGCTGACCGTGGCCCAGGGCGTCCTCGACGATCGCAGCGCGGTCATCGAGCAGGGTCGCTCGGAGGCGGCCCAGATCATCGAGGAGGCACACGCCGAGCGCCACCGTCTGGTCTCGCGCACCGAGGTGGTGAAGGAGGCGACCCGCGAGTCCGAGCGGCTGATCGCCGCCGCTGCGGCCGAGACCGACCGGATGCGGATCGAGGTCGACGAGTACGTCGACGCGAAACTGGCGAACTTTGAGATCATCCTCAACCGCACGCTGGCTGCCGTCGAGCATGGGCGGGACAAGCTGCACGGCCGCCACGCCGAGCTCGAGGCCCTCGGAGATTCCGCCGAGACGGTGGAACCGCTCCCGGGCTAGGCTGGATGGGCGTGAATCCGCGCTCACCGTTCGTGATCGACACCCGTGACCTGGGCCGGCGCCCCGGTTCGATGCTCGAACTCGAGTGCACCGCCCCGGCTCCGTCGGGGTGGGGTCTCGACCTGGTCCGGGTGCCGCCCTCGGCGCCGGTCCGGCTCCGACTGCGGTTGGAGGCGGTGGTCGACGGAGTCCTCGTGACAGCGTCGGTCCACGCTCCGCTCGAGGGGGAGTGCGGCCGCTGCCTCGAGGCCTTCGCCACCGATCTCGATCTGGACACCGCGGAGCTTTACCTCTACGACCCGGATTCGGACGACGACGAGGACGTCTGCGCCCTCGACGGCGATCTGATCGACCTCGAGCCGATGCTTCGGGACGCCGTGGTGCTGGCTCTTCCGCTGAACCCGGTCTGCGACGAGGAGTGTGCCGGGCTGTGCACAGGGTGCGGCGCCCGGCTCGCGACCCTTCCACCGGGTCACACGCACGAAGCCACAGACCCGCGATGGGTGGCCTTGAGAGCCTGGAGTGAGCACTCCGGCGATTCATCAGCAACAATGGACGACAAATCCGATCTGAGGGAGAACTAGCAGTGGCAGTCCCCAAGCGCCGAATGTCGCGCAGCAACACGCGATCGCGCCGTTCGCAGTGGAAGACCGGCGCGCCGTCCCTCGTCGCGTGCCCGCGATGCCGTCAACCGAAGCTCCCGCACGCCGCCTGCTCGGTCTGCGGCACGTACAACGGCCGCCAGGTCGTCGACGTCTGAGCCGAATCCGGTGGTGCGCGACGAGGCGGTCGGCGTCGTTCGGGACGCGGTCGCGCTCGTGTGCCAGGTCGAGCCGGCCACCCTCACGCCGGACACTCGGTTCGACGGGCTCGGCGCGGACTCGCTCGCCCGGGTGAGCATCGCCGACGTGGTCGAGTCGAGTTTCGCCGACGCCGGGCAACCGATCGCGCGCATCGATGACGCGATCCTCGCCCGGATGACCGACCTCGGCGACCTGGTCGACTACCTCGCCCGCCGGTGATCGATCGCGGCCCGAGCGCGGGCGAGGACGTGGCAGGCCTGATCGCCCTGCTCGGGGGCGGAGTCAGCCGCGACCTGATCGACCTGGCGATGACCCATCGTTCTTTCGCCTACGAAAGCGGAGGGATGCCGACGAACGAGCGGCTGGAGTTCCTCGGCGACTCGGTCCTCGGCGTGGTCATTACCGAGGAGCTCTACCGCCGCCACCCCGACCTCCCCGAAGGGCAGCTGGCAAAGCTTCGGGCCGCGATCGTCAACGCGCGCGCCCTCGCCACCGTGGGTCGCTCGATTGAGCTGGGCCGCTTCGTCAAGCTCGGCCGGGGGGAGCAGTCGAGCGGCGGTCGTGACAAGCCCTCGATCATCGCGGACGCGGTCGAGGCGGTGATCGGCGCGTACTACCTCGATCGTGGGACCGAGGACACCCGAACCCTGGTGCTGCGGTTGTTCGCCGACGCCCTTGACGACGCCGAGAGCCTCGGCGCGGGGCTGGACTGGAAGACCTCGCTTCAGGAGCTCGCCGCCGAGCGCGCCCTCGGCGCCCCGGAGTACGTCGTCGCCGAGAGCGGGCCGGACCATCACAAGTCCTTCCACGCGAAGGTGGTGCTGGCCGACACCGCGGTCGGTGAGGGGCGCGGATTCAGCAAGAAGGAAGCAGAACAACTGGCCGCCGAGCAGGCCTGGACCGCCCTGTCGGCGACTCCGAGTGCCTGAACTTCCGGAGGTCGAGACCGTCCGGGCGGGACTCGAACGAGCCGTGGTCGGATCCACGATCAGCGCGGTCGAGGTCTCCGGCGAGCGCACCCTGCGCCGATATCCGCCCGGCCCGACGGTGTTCGCCGACCGGCTCCTCGGCCGGCGTATCGTCGCCTCGCGCCGGCGCGGAAAGTACCTCTGGTTGCCGCTCGATGACGGCGCTGCGCTGCTCGCGCACCTCGGGATGTCCGGCCAGCTCCTGATGGTCGACCCGGACGTCCCCGCCGGGCCGCATCTGCGCGCTCGGGTGACCTTTGCCGGCGGCGGAAGGGAATTGCGCTTCCTCGATCAGCGCACGTTCGGTGGCCTCGCGATCGACGACGCCCTCACTGCCGATGGAGTCCCGGACTCGATCGGGCACATCGCCGCCGACCCGTTCGAGCCGGTCTTCGACGACGAGCGGTTTTCGGCCTCCCTCCGGCGTCGCCGAACCGGGGTCAAGCGCGCCCTGCTCGACCAGCGCCTGGTCTCCGGGATCGGCAACATCTACGCCGACGAGGCGCTGTGGCGCGCGAAGATCCACTACGCCCGCGCGACCGACAGGATGCGGCCTCCCGAGGTCGCGCGGCTGTTGGCGGCGGTACGCGAGGTCATGACTGCGGCGATCCGCGCCGGTGGGACCTCCTTCGATGCCCTCTACGTGTCGGTGAACGGTGAGAGCGGCTGGTTCGACCGCGCGCTCGAGGTCTACGGTCGGGCGGGGAAGGCCTGTTCGCGATGCGGGACCGCGATCGTCCGCCAGGCGTTCATGAACCGCTCGTCCTACCTGTGTCCGCACGAGCAGGTTCGGCCCCGCCACGGTCGCTGGTGATCACCGGGCAGGTGCGGCTCACCGCGTGGCTGCGCGGTCGGGTGCAGGGAGTGGGCATGCGCTGGTGGATCCGGTCGCGGGCGCTGGAGATCGGCCTGGTCGGCTGGGCCCGCAACCTTGCCGACGGTCGGGTCGAGGTGGTCGCCGAAGGGTCGCGTGCGGATTGCGAGGCACTTCTCGCGCTCCTTGAAGGCGACGGCGAGGTGGTCGGCCCGCGGGCACGACCCGGCCGGATCGACGGCGTGGCGGTTCGCTGGGCGGATCTCGGTGAGCGCGGACCGTCGGGCGACGCGGGATTCGTTGCCCGATGACCGGGTGGCTCTTGACCGCTTGCAGTACGCGCGTCACACTAGATTCGGTCGCGACGCCTACATCG
Organism: Mycobacteriales bacterium; assembly: GCA_035501255.1. Lineage (GTDB taxonomy): Bacteria > Actinomycetota > Actinomycetes > JAFAQI01 > JAFAQI01 > JAFAZI01. The sequence continues at coordinate 3,731 of DATJWM010000162.1, forward strand.
TCGTGGCCGGATTGAAGTTCGTCCCAATACCCACCTCGTTCGGGGGCGCGCCCTACCAGGGCGTCCACCGACATGTCCTCAACGTGGAGGATCGGAAACGATGGCGAAAGCCCTTCTCGGCCATATCGGTCACGATCTCGACCGACGCATGGTCTGCGAACTGCGGCGGATGCGCGATCGAGTCCGTGAGCTCGAGCACGAGGTTGCTCGCCTGCAGGCGGCGAACGCCGCCCTCGCTAGCGGTCTGACGGTCGATGACGACATGCTCACCCTCGAAGTTCCGGATCGAGTCGCAGAGCCCGCACTGGCCTGACGTCGGCTAACGTGACGGGTGGACTTCCCCACCCGTACCCCTCACGTTGCCTGGAGCCCGACGGGTGCACCTGAAGAGCCTGACCCTCCGCGGGTTCAAGTCATTCGCGTCCGCGACGACCCTGCGTTTCGAGCCCGGAATCACCGTCGTGGTCGGGCCGAACGGCTCCGGAAAGTCCAATGTCGTCGACGCGATCGCCTGGGTCCTCGGTGAGCAGGGCGCCAAGTCGCTGCGCGGCGGCAAGATGGAAGACGTCATCTTCGCCGGCACGGCCGGGCGCCCCGCTCTCGGTCGGGCCGAAGTCGTCCTGACGATCGACAACACCGACGGTGCGCTGCCGATCGACTTCGCCGAGGTCACCATCTCGCGCACCATGTTTCGCAACGGCGGTTCGGACTACGCGATTAACGGAACGCCGTGTCGACTCCTCGATGTCCAGGAGCTGCTGTCGGACTCCGGGATCGGCCGGGAGATGCACGTCATCGTCGGCCAGGGTCAGCTTGACGCCGTCCTGCACGCTGCTCCGGAGGAGCGTCGCGGCTTCATCGAGGAGGCTGCGGGTGTCCTCAAGCATCGCAAGCGCAAGGAGAAGGCGCTGCGCAAGCTCGACGCGATGCAGGCCAATCTCAACCGCCTGCAGGACCTCACCGGCGAGCTGCGCCGTCAGCTCAAGCCGCTCGGTCAGCAAGCGGAGGTCGCCCGACGGGCGAGCGTGATCCAAGCGGAGCTGCGCGACTCCCGCTTGCGGCTCTACGCCGACGATCTGAGCCAGTTGAGTACGGCCCTGTCCGCGGAGATCGCCGACGAAACGGCCTTGCTCGAGCGTCGCGGTCGGACGGAGGCTCAGCTCGCGGAGGCGACCGGGCGCGAAGCTGAGCTCGACGAGGCGCTCGCGACCCTGACCCCGCGGCTGGCCCGCGCCCAGGAGACCTGGTATCGCCTGGCCGGTCTTCGCGAACGGCTGCGCGGCACCGCCTCGCTCGCCGGCGAGCGCCGCCGCCATGTCGGCACCGACATCGACCTGGAGGTGGGCGGGCTCGCCCCGCAGACCCGCCAGGGCGAGATCGACGCCATCACCGAGGAGCGGGACGCACTCGCGCGCCGGTTGGTCGAGGATCGCGCGGCACTGGGGTTGATCGAAGGCGAACGAGTCGACCTCGAGGCGGAGCTCGCCGTCGCCGATCGCCACCTTCGCGAGGCTCGCCAGGCGCTCGCCGATCGCCGCGAGGGCCGGGTCCGCCTGACCGGCGAGGTCAACGCGCTGCGCACCCGCGCGAGCGCAGCCGAGGATGAGATCGGCCGGCTGTCGGCTGCCTGGGAGGCGGCGCGGACCCGATCGGCCGCGGCCCAGGCGGAGTTCGCTGCCGTGGAAAGCGAGGTGGCCGGTCTCGACTCGGGCGAGGTCGATCTCGACGCGGTGTACGAGCAGGCGGCCGCGACGCTTCTCGCCGCGGAGGAGACGGTCGCCTCATTGCAGGACGAGGAGCGCGAGGTCGAGCGGGACCGCAGCGCCGCCGCGGCGCGGCGGGACGCGCTCGGGCTCGGCCTGAACCGTAAGGACGGGTCGGGTGCGCTGATCGCCGCGCGAGACGCGTTGCCGGGCGTGCTCGGCACGGTCGCCGAGTTGGTCGAGGTCAACGCCGGTGACGAGGCGGCGGTGGCCGCCGCGCTTGGTGCGGCCGCGGATGCCGTCGCGGTGCGCTCGCTCGCCGACGCCGCCGCCGCGATCGGGCTCCTCAAACGCGACGACGCGGGCCGCGCCGGCCTGCTCGTCGGTGGTGGGGAGCTCCCCGCCCGGGATTGGCCGGATCTGCCCGCGGGTGCTCGCTACGCGGTCGATGTCGTGACTGCTCCTGCGCTGCTGCGGCCCGCGCTCGTCCGCCTGCTCGAGCGCACCGTGGTCGTGCCCGACATGGCGGCGGCCCGTCGGTTGGTCGAATCTGCGCCGGATCTGCGCGCAGTGACCAGTGACGGGGACGTGGTGGGCCTCGGCTGGTCGGCCGGCGGTTCGTCCGCCAGCTTGTCGTTGCTGGAGATCCGCGCCGCCTACACCGACGCCGAGCAGACGTTCGTCGAGCTCGGCCACCGCGCCGAGCGCCTGCGGTTCGCGCTCGCGAGCGCCACCGAGGCCGCGGAGCGCGCCCGTGAGGAGGTCGAGTCGGCGGTCGGCGACCTGCACGAATCCGATGCGCGGATGTCCGCGTTCGCCGAGCGGCTGGGTCAGCTCGGAGCCGCCGTGCGGGCCGCGGTGGGGGAGACAGAACGCTACGCCCGCGGGGTCGAGGAGGCGCAGGCAGCGCGCGATCGCGACCTTGCCGGCTTGGCTGCGCTGGAGTCGCGACTCGCCGCTGCCGAGGCGGCGCCGGATGAGGACGCCCCGGACGAGGCCGAGCGCAACCGGATCGAGGCCAGAGTCGTCGCGGCTCGTGCCGCGGAAGTTGAGGCGAGGCTGGCGGTCCGCACCGGCGAGGAGCGGGTCAGCGCCCTTGCCGAACGGATCGACCAGATCGAGGCGGCGGCCGCGGCCGAACGTGCTGCGCAGGCCCGCGCCCGGGCTCTGGCGCAGCGACGCGCGCGCGAGGCGGTGGTAGCCGCCGCGGTCGGCGACGTCGCCGCCGAGGCGCTGGCCGCGCTCGAACGGTCCCTGGATGCTGCCGCGGCCGAGCGCACCGGCACCGAGGACCGACGAACAGTGACCGAAGGCGAGTTGCTGGCGGTGCGCGCGAGCGCCCGTGAGCTCGCCGCCGAACTCGACACGCTGACCGGCGCGGTTCACCGAGACGAGATGGCCCGCGCCGAGCAGCGGCTTCGGATCGAGACGCTGGCAGCGAAGGTCGCGGAGGACTTCGGGATCGACGTCGAGGCGTTGCTGGCCGACTACGGCCCCGACACCCTCGTGCCTCCTGCCGCCGACGCCGAGCCCGGTAGCTCGCCGGTTCCCTACGTGCGAGCCGAGCAGGAGAAACGCTGGAGGGCTGCCGAGCGGGCGCTTGCACTTCTCGGCAAGGTCAACCCGCTCGCGCTCGAAGAGTTTGCGGCGCTCGAGGACCGGCACAAGTTCCTCTCCGAGCAACTGGAGGACCTCAAGGCATCGCGACGTGACCTGCTCGTCGTGATCAAGGAGGTCGACGATCGCGTCGAGCAGGTGTTCAAGGCGGCCTACGAGGACGTCGCCCGGGAGTTCGAGGCGGTGTTCGGGGTGTTGTTCCCCGGCGGTTCCGGGCGGCTCGTGCTCACCGATCCCGACGACTGGCTCAGCACCGGCGTGGACGTCGAGGCCCGGCCACCGGGCAAGAAGGTGAAGCGCCTCTCGCTGCTGTCCGGCGGAGAGCGCTCACTGACCGCGATCGCGCTCCTGGTGGCGATCTTCCGCGCCCGCCCCTCGCCGTTCTACGTCTTGGACGAGGTCGAGGCGGCGCTGGACGATCGCAACCTCGGCCGCCTCGTCGGTTTGCTGCGCGAGCTCCAGGACGCCTCGCAGCTCATCGTGATCACCCACCAGAAGCGCACGATGGAGATCGCGGACGCGCTGTATGGCGTGTCGATGCGCGGTGACGGCATCACCGAGGTCATCAGCCAGCGGCTGCGTGAACCCGAGCCGGAGCCCGTCTGACAGGATCGGACGCTGTGTCCACCCTGCTGATCGTCCTCATCGCGGTTCTGGCCGTGCTGCTCGTGGTGGGCACCGGCATGCTGATCCGGTCGCGGAGCCCGAAACCGTCGGTACCGCCGCCCACGGCTGCCCCGCCACCTCCCGCTGCCCCACCACCGGTTGAGGTCCCGCCTCCCGGGGCGGGCCGGTTGGTGCGCTTGCGCGGTCGGTTGTCGGGGTCGCAGACCGCGCTCGGGCGCGGGCTGTTGACGTTGTTGTCCCGAGAGACCATCGACGAGCAGGTCTGGGAGGAGCTCGAGGACACCTTGCTCATTGCCGACGTCGGGGTCGCGGCCAGCGCCGATATCGTCGGCCGACTCAAAGACCGCGTGCGGGTGCTGGGAACACGTCCGCCCGAGGCCGTTCGGGAGATGCTGCGCGAGGAACTGGTGACCGCGCTCGGCCGGGATGTCGATCGCAGCCTCGCCACCACGCCGCACGACGGCCGGCCCGCCACCGTCCTGGTCGTCGGCGTCAACGGCACGGGCAAGACCACGACCTGCGGCAAGCTCGCCCGGGTGCTGGTCGGCGACGGCCGCACGGTGGTCCTCGCTGCGGCCGACACCTTCCGAGCAGCGGCCGCGGACCAGCTCACCACCTGGGGGGAACGGGTCGCAGCCACCGTCATCCGCGGCCCCGAGGGAGGCGACCCGGCAAGCGTCGCCTTCGACGCGCTCCGCGAGGCGCGCGAGCACGGGGTGGACGTGGTGGTGATCGACACCGCCGGTCGCCTGCACACCAAGACTGGGCTGATGGACGAACTCGCCAAGGTCAAGCGGGTGCTCGAGCGGGACGGTCCGACCGATGAGGTCCTGCTCGTGCTCGACGCAACGACCGGGCAGAACGGCCTGATTCAAGCCCGCGCCTTCGGGGATGCGGTCGCGATCACGGGCGTGGTGCTGACCAAGCTCGATGGCAGCGCGAAAGGTGGCATCGTCTTCGCGGTGCAACGCGAGCTCGGCGTGCCGGTCAAGGCGGTCGGTCTCGGAGAAGGTCCGGACGACCTTGCTCCCTTCGACCCTGACGTCTTCATCGACGCCATCGTCGGTTCATGATCGGTCCGGACGCTGCCGCATCGCTGCGTGATGCGCGTGCGGAGGTGCTCGAGCGCTCCGATCTGGGTGGGGCTGCCCTGCGCGCGGCGCTGACCCAGGTCGCCGACGGCTGGCTGGCCGACCGGCTCGGTGACGCGCCTGACGTCGCGCTGGTCGCGGTCGGCGGATACGGCCGCGGCGAACCCGCACCGGGGTCGGACCTGGATCTCGTCCTACTCCACCGGCCGCGAGTCGAGGTCAAGCAGCTCGCCGACTCGGTGTGGTACCCGATCTGGGACGCCGGCGTGGGCCTCGATCACTCCGTTCGTACCGTGGATCAAGCGCTCTCCGTCGCCGGCGAGGACCTCAAGGCCGCCCTCGGTCTGCTCGATGCGCGCCACGTCGCGGGTGACCCGGAGCTCTCGGGCGAGCTCCACGAACGACTGTTCGCCCTGTGGCGACGCGACTACCGCAAACGCTTGCCGGAGCTCGTGGAGTCGGTCCGCAGGCGCGGGGAGCGTGCGGGTGAGCTCGCGTTTCTGCTCGAACCCGATCTCAAGGAGGCACGCGGCGGGCTTCGTGACGTCACGGCGATCACCGCGGTTGCGATCGCGCAGGTCGCGGATGGACCGGACGAGCGCGTGCGCGCGGCCCACTCCTGGCTGCTGGACGTACGGGGAGAGTTGCACCGCCGCAGGCCCCGGTTGGGTTCCAAGGCGACCCGGGGATCGGACCGGTTGCTCAAGCAAGAGCAGATTCCGGTCGCCGCCGCGCTCGGGGTGAAGGGAGGCCTCATCGACGACGCCGACGAGCTGATGCGGCGGGTGTTCGAGGCCGGTCGGACGATCGCCTTCGCGACCGACGAGTCGTGCCGGCGCGCGACCGCCGCCTGCCAGCCGGCCCGACGGTGGGGACGGCGGGGCGGGCCGGTCCGTCGTCCCCTCGCCGACGGGGTGGTCGAGCAGGACAACGAAGTGCACCTCGCCCGGGACGCGGATCCCGCCAATGATCCGGCGCTGGTCGTCCGGGTCGCCGCGGCCGCTGCGCAAGCGGGCCTCACCATCTCCCCGCACGCCCTTGGTCGCCTCGCCATCGAGTCGGCGCCCATGCCCCAGCCGTGGCCGGAGCCGGCGCGGGCCGCGTTCCTGTCCACGCTCGGGGCAGGGCGCTGCGCCGTGGCCGTGCTCGAGTCGCTGGACCAGGCAGGTCTCATGGCGGCGCTCATCCCGGAGTGGGTCACCGTGCGCTGCAAGCCGCAGCACAACGCCGTTCACCGCTTCACGGTCGACCGCCATCTGGTCGAGACCGCGGTGGAGGCGGGGGCCCTCACTCGACGGGTGGCCCGGCCGGATCTTCTCCTGCTCGGCGCGCTCCTTCACGACATCGGCAAGGGTTTTCCCGGCGACCACACCGACGCGGGAATAGCGGTCGTGCCGGTGATCGCCGCCCGGATGGGACTTCCGCCCGCGGACGTCGAGGTGCTCGTCACGATGGTTCGTCATCATCTGTTGTTGCCGGACACCGCGACTCGCCGCGACCTGGCCGACCCGGCGACGATCGAGTTGGTGGCCGCCGCCGTCGGTGACGTCACAACGCTCGAGCTGTTGCATGGCCTCACCGAGGCGGATGCGGCGGCGACCGGTCCGGGCGCCTGGGGGGAGTGGAAGGCCGGGTTGGTCGCACAGCTCGTCAGCCGAACCCGAGGCGTGCTCGCCGGCCATCCCGAGCCCGAGCCGGATTCGCTCGATCCCGCGCAGCTCGCGCTCGCGCACGCCGGCGAGCTCGGGGTGGCGCTCAGCGACACACGGGTCACGATCGTGGCCCCGGACCGGCCGGGGCTGCTCTGGCGATGGGCAACCGTCCTCGCGCTGCACCGGCTGGAGATCCGTGGCGCTGCGGCGACCTCGGTCGAGTCAACCGTCGGGCCGATGGCGGTCACGATCTGCGAGGTCACGCCGAAGTTCGGATCGGCACCCGATCCGGCCGCCCTCACGGCCGACATCCGTCGGGCGTACGACGATCCGGAGCCGTTCGCTGACCTGCTGGCGCAGCGGGAGCGCGGCTACGCCGGGCAGGAGATCGTGACGGCCGCGCCACCGCGGGTTCTTTGGGTCGACGACGCCTCGCGTACCGCGACGGTCGTCGAGGTGCGCAGCCACGATGTGCTCGGACTGCTGAACCGCCTGACCCGCTGCCTGGCGGATGCCGCGCTCGACGTGCGATCGGCGCGGATTCACACGATGGGCGCCGAGGCGGTCGACACGTTCTACCTGCTCGACTCGCAGGGCGCGATGATCACGGATCAGCAAAGGCGCGAGGAGATCGAGGCTGCGCTTCTCGCCGCCTGCCAGCCGATCAGTTGATCCCGTCGGTGTTGCTGGCGGCGCGGACGGCAAACGCTGCCACCGATGCCGGATCGGAGTCCGCGTTGATGCAGATGCTGCGGTGACGCACGGGGCCGTCCGAGGATCGTCGGGCGACCCGCGGTCCGATCTCGATCAGCACACCTCGCCCGCGGGCCAGCATGTCGGGCAGCAGTGCGCTTGCCACCGGTCGGCGGATGCGCGGGGTCCCGATGGTTACCACCGCGTCGATCGGACCGAGATGCTGCTCGGTGTGCGGTGTGACCCGCTCCCATACTGACGGCAGGGCCGGATCGGCGTTGACGCCCAAGGCAGGAACGTCGAGCGCCGCGGCCGCGGCCAGGGCGGCGGTGAGGGCCGACCGATCCGCAATGACGCAGGCGAACCGGGCGTGCTGGGCGGCGAGCGCCCGCGCGACCTCGACGGCAATGCTCGCGCGGGCGCGATCCGCCGCGAGAACGACCGTCCTGCCGGCGAGGTCCGGGTAACGCACCGTCGCGCCGCTCGTCATCGCTTCATTGTCCGACGTACCGTGTCGTGATGTTCGAGACCCTCTCCGCCCGTCTCGAGACGGCACTGAGCGCGCTGCGAAGCAAGGGTCGGCTCTCTGACGCCGACATCGACGCGACCGCGCGCGAGATCCGGATCGCGTTGCTCGAGGCCGACGTCGCGCTGCCCGTCGTGCGCGAGTTCATCGCCGCCGTCAAGGAGCGCGCCCACGGCGCGCAGGTCAGCCAGGCCCTCAACCCGGCGCAGCAAGTCATCAAGATCGTCAATGACGAGCTCGTCGCGATCCTCGGCGGCGAGACGCGGACTCTCGCGCTCGCGAAGACACCGCCGACGGTCATCATGCTCGCTGGGCTTCAGGGCACCGGAAAGACGACGTTCGCGGGCAAGCTCGGCCGATGGCTCAAGCACTCGAGGCACGCGCCGCTTCTCGTGGCCGCTGACCTTCAGCGCCCTAACGCCGTCCAGCAGCTCCAGGTGGTCGGGGAGCAAGCCGGAGTCGAGGTGTTCGCGCCCGAGCCGGGCAACGGCGTGGGAGACCCGGTCGCCGTCGCTCGGGCGGCGGTCGAGCACGCCCGTCGAGTCGGCTACGACATCGTCGTTATCGACACCGCCGGTCGGCTCGGGATCGACGCCGAGATGATGGCCCAGGCTGCCGACATCCGCGATGCGGTGGCGCCGCAGGAGATCTTGTTCGTCGTCGACGCGATGATCGGCCAGGACGCGGTCACGACGGCCGAGGCATTCCGGGACGGAGTGGGCTTCACCGGCGTCGTCCTGACCAAACTCGACGGAGACGCACGCGGGGGTGCTGCGCTCTCGGTGGCCGGCGTGACCGGTCGCCCGATCATGTTCGCCTCGACCGGGGAGAAGCTCGCCGACTTCGACGTCTTCCACCCCGAGCGGATGGCCTCGCGCATCCTCGGCATGGGTGACGTGCTCAGCCTGATCGAGCAGGCCGAGCGCACCTTCGAGGCCGATGAGACCGCCCGGATGGCGGAGAAGATGCTCGGCGGAGACGGCGAGCTCACCCTCGAGGACTTCCTCGAGCAGATGATGATGATCAAACGGATGGGTCCGATCGGCAACATCCTCGGGATGCTGCCGGGGATGGGCCAGATGAAGGACGCGGTCGCCTCGGTCGACGACCGAGATCTTGACCGGATCGCCGCGATCATCCGGTCCATGACTCCCTCCGAGCGCCGGGACCCGAAGATCCTCAACGGGTCGCGCCGATTACGGATCGCGCGCGGCTCCGGAGTGACCGTGACCGACGTCAACCAGCTCGTCGACCGGTTCTTTGCGGCCCGCAAGGTGATGAAGCAGATGGCGAGCGGTGGCGGGCCCGGTATCCCGGGCATGCCGGCCTTGCCAGGGATGCGGCGACGGCCGGGGAAGGGGAAGAAGGGCAAGAAAGGCAAGCCGGCCAAAGGTTCAGGAGCGAGTGCCCGCGCACCGGTCGGGTTGCCGCCCGGGATGTCGTTGCCACCGGGTCTCGCGCCCGATCTGTCGAACCTCAAGCTGCCGGGGAGTGCTGAAGACTGACCTCGGCGCCGCCGATAACGAGGTATGGACACCTGCTCCTCCTGCGGTGCCGCCCTCACCGGCGGAGCGCAGTGGTGCGGTCAGTGCTTCGCGCTCATCGCATCCGCGGTGGAACCTGCACCGGCCGCTATCGCCTCCGGAGTCGGGCGGCATGTGCCGGTGACGATGCCGAGGGTGGTGGTGCGCAAGACCCGCTGGGGCAAGACGCCGACCACGTTCGGGCCGGTCGGTCGCGTGGTCGCGACCACGGGTTTCGTCGTCCCGTTCATCGTGTTTGTTCTCATCGGAATCGCGACGAGCGGGTTCCTGATCGACGGTGCCGTGCTCTGGGGGCTGTTCATCATGCCGCTCGGACTTCGCGACGTGTGGAAAGCCGGGCAGATCCCCACCAACTAAGGCGAGTTTTCCGCTTCGGTGGTGACCTCTGGCACAATGGCTGGGCACATCTGGCCCGCGCGGGCACCTATCTGGGGAAGAGAGCAAGGCTTCGTGGCAACCAAGATCCGACTCATGCGCCTAGGGAAAATCCGCGCACCGTACTACCGCATCGTCGTGGCCGATTCGCGCACCAAGCGTGAGGGCCGGGTGATCGAGACGATCGGCAAGTACCACCCCAAGCAGGACCCGTCCCTCATCGAGGTGGACTCCGAGCGAGCCCGCTACTGGCTGTCGGTGGGGGCCCAGCCGACCGAACCGGTCGCCGCGATCCTCAAGCTGACCGGTGACTGGCAGGCCTACAAGGGGCTGCCCGCACCGGAGACCGGCGTGCAGACCGCCGCACCTCGTGAGGACCGCAAGGCCGCGTTCGATGCCGCCGCCAAGGAGACGATCGACGCGTCGGAGAAGCCGGCCAAGAAGACCGCGGCGAAAAAGACGGCGGCGAAAAAGGCCGCGCCGGAGCCCGCTGAGCCTGCAGCGGAGCAGCCCGAGGCGGAGCAGCCCGAGGCGGAGCAGCCCGACACTGCGGAAGCCGCCGAGTAGTGCTCGAAGACGCACTCGACCATCTCGTGCGTGGGATCGTCGATCATCCCGATGACGTGTCGGTCGATCTTCGGGACCGCAGGCAGGGCCGGGTGCTCGAAGTCCGGGTGCATCCCGACGATCTCGGCAAGGTGATCGGCCGGGGTGGCCGCACGGCGAAGGCCCTGCGGACGGTGATGACCGCGATCGGTGGCCGCGGTGTGCGGGTTGATCTCGTGGACGTCGACCGCGGCCGGTAGGCCAGACCTCAATGCAGCTCGTCGTCGGGCGGATCGCGAAGGCGCACGGAATTCGCGGTGACGTGTCCGTCGAGGTGCGCACGGACGACGCCGAGCGCCGCTTCGCCCGTGGCGAGGCGATCGAGACCGACCCGCCGGAGCGCGGGCCGTTGACCGTCGAGTTCACCCGGTGGCACGCCGGCCGCCTGCTGGTGCGATTCGCCGGTGTCGCGGATCGAGCCGCGGCCGAGGAGCTGCGTGGGCTGCTGCTTGTGGCCGACTCCGCGACGAGCGCTCCGACCGATGGCGCCGAGGAGTATTGGGACCACGACCTGATCGGTCTCGCGGCGGTGAGCGTCGGCGGCGAGGCGGTGGGTTCGGTGACCGACGTCCTGCATCCGCCCGGGTCGGACCTGCTGGTGATCGAGCGTCCGGACGGGGCGGAGATCCTCGTGCCGTTCGTCGCCGCATTTGTGCCGAGCGTCGATCTCGCATCCCGCGTGTTGGCCATTGATCCGCCGCAGGGATTGCTCGACCTGTGATCCGGATCGACGTCGTCACGATCTTCCCGGACTACTTCCCGGCGTTGGATGTGTCGCTGCTCGGCAAGGCGCGCGAGCGCGGTCTGGTGGACGTCCGGGTGCACAACTTGCGGGACTTCACCGACGACGCTCACCGAAGCGTCGATGACACGCCGTACGGCGGCGGTCCGGGCATGCTGATGCGGGCCGAGCCGTGGGGACGCGCGCTGGACACCTTGGCCGCGGCGCCGCCGCCCGGCACGGATGCGCCGCTGCTCGTGCTTCCCACCCCCGCGGGGCGACGATTCACCCAGCGAGACGCGCAAGCCTGGTCCAGACAGCCCTGGCTGGTCATCGGGTGCGGGCGCTACGAGGGGGTCGATGCGCGGGTCGGGATCGACGCGGCTAGTCGGATGCAGGTCGAAGAGGTCTCGATCGGTGACTTCGTGCTTGCCGGTGGTGAGGCAGCGGCGCTAGTGATCATCGAGGCGGTCAGCCGGCTGCTCCCGGGCTTCATGGGCAATGATCAATCTCCGCTGGAGGACTCCTTCTCCGGCGACGAGCCGTTGCTCGAGGCTCCGGCGTATACCCGTCCGGCGATCTGGCGCGGGCTCGCCGTCCCGGAGGTCCTGCTCTCCGGTGACCACGCCGCGATCGCGCGCTGGCGGGACGAACAGGCACGGCAGCGCACCGGAGAGCGGCGTCCTGACCTGCGGTGATTACCGCCCCGGCCGCGGGTTGTGGCACAGTGGAAGCACCGCCTGACCCGACCGCGCTGGTCACTCGCGCGTGTCCTGAACGAGGAACCGACAATGCAGACGCTGGACTCGATCGACGCCGCCTCGCTGCGCACCGACATCCCGGTGTTCCGCGCCGGCGACACGGTGAAGGTTCACGTCCGGGTCGTTGAGGGCAACCGCACCCGGGTGCAGGTCTTCCAGGGCGTCGTGATCCGCCGGCACGGTGGGGGCGTGCGCGAGACGTTCACGGTGCGCAAGGTGAGCTTCGGTGTGGGGGTTGAGCGCACCTTCCCGGTGCACTCCCCGGTGGTGGACAAGATCGAGGTCGTCACGCGCGGCGACGTCCGGCGCGCGAAGCTGTACTACCTGCGCGACCTGCGCGGCAAGAAGGCCAAGATCAAGGAGAAGCGCGACGCGGTTCCGGCCAGCTGACCGCGTCGTACCCTGACCGCGATGCCTGACGCCGATGCGCCGGCGGCACCGCCTGCCCGCCGGTCCGGAACGCCGTGGTACGAGCTTCCGATCCTGGTGGTCATCGCGCTCCTTCTCGCGCTGATCCTCAAGACCTTCTTCGTCCAGGCGTTCTACATCCCCTCCGCCTCGATGGAGAACACCCTCCAGGGAGGCAATCCGGACTGCTCGAACTGCGGGACGAGTGCCGGTCACCCCTACGATCGGGTGCTGGTCAACAAGCTCGTCTACCGGTTCCGTTCGCCTCGACGTGGCGAGATCGTCGTTTTCAAAGGCCCGCCGCGGTGGCCGAACGAGACGAACTACAGCCCGCCGTCGAATCCGATTTCCAGCTTCCTGCACCGGGTGACGAGCGCGATCGGGCTCGCGCCTTCCGGTGGCAGCGACTTCATCAAGCGGGTCATCGGTGTTGGTGGCGACACGATCAGTTGCCACAACGACGTTCTGCGCGTGAACGGCCACGTGCTGAGCGAGCCCTACCTCTATCCAGGTTCGCATCAGTGCTCGGGAGACGGGTTCGAGGGCCGGACCGTGCATGTCCCCCAGGGCGACATCTGGGTGATGGGCGACCACCGCGACGAGTCCTCCGACTCCCGGATCAACGGCCCGGTCCCGGTCAGCGACGTGATCGGACGCGCGTTCGTGGTGATCTGGCCGATCTCGGACTGGAAGTCTCTTCCGATCCCTGCGACCTTCCACCAGGTCGGGCTCGCGCAGGGCGGTGACCGGACCCCGCTCATCATCCTCGCCGTGTGCATCCTGGCGGTCCTTGCGATCGGAGTGTTCGTGGTCGTGCGTCGGCGTCGGCGGGCTCCCCCGTCGTACGCTGCCGGGGATGGTTAGTGTGCGCAGTGACGCCGGGCTGTACGGCTACGAGCGCGCGCTCGCTCGCCGCGGCCTGACCCCGGTGGCCGGGGTCGACGAGGCGGGTCGGGGCGCGTGTGCCGGTCCGCTGGTCGTCGCGGCCGTGATCCTGCCCGAGGGCAAGCGCGGCCAGGTGCCGGAGCTCGCCGACTCCAAGGTGCTGACCGCGTTGGCTCGCGAGCGGGTGTACGCCGAAGTGGTGCGCCGGGCGGCGGCCTGGTCGGTCGTGGTCATCCCACCGGGTCTCCTCGACCGGATCGGGCTGCACGTCGCGAACGTCCAGGGCATGCGCCGGGCGCTCGCGCAGCTCACGCTCGGGCCGGCCTACGTCCTGACCGACGGTTTCCCGGTGCCCGGACTCGGCGTCCCGGGCCTGGCCATCTGGAAGGGTGACCGGGTCGCCGCCTGCGTTGCTGCGGCTTCGGTCGTGGCCAAGGTCACCCGAGACCGGCTCATGGTCGAGCTGCACGACCGTTATCCGCAGTACGACTTCGCCTCCCACAAGGGCTACTGCACCACCGAGCACCAGGGCGCCCTGGACACCCACGGTCCGTGCCCGGAGCACCGATACTGCTATGTCAACGTCCGCACTGCCGCGGGTGCGGTCGGTGGGCGAGCACTCGATCAGGAACAGTGGGCATCGTGAGCGCAGAAGACCTCGAAAAGTACGAGACCGAGATGGAACTCCAGCTCTATCGGGAGTACCGCGACGTGGTCCGGCTGTTCAGCTACGTCGTCGAGACCGAGCGACGTTTCTATCTCACCAACGACGTCCAGCTGATCCAGCACAGCGACGGGGGCGAGACCTACTTCGAGGCGGTCATGCAGGACGCCTGGGTCTGGGACATGTACCGCCCCGCGCGGTTCGTGAAGAAGGTTCGGGTGCTGACGTTCAAGGACGTCAATGTCGAGGAACTCCCGAAGACCGACCTGGAGCTTCCTGAGGAGAGTTAACCCTCGTCCACAGGTGGGCGACCTACCCGTCCCTGCCCGCCTGCGCGGTTCATCGTGGCGCTCGGAGGTGCTGCGGTGCTCGCAAAGGACGCGTTGGGTCGCTACGGCGAGGATCTGGCTGCGCGACATCTCGTCGGCGCCGGCTTCACGGTGTTGGCCCGCAACTGGCGCTGCCCGGTCGGCGAGGTCGACATCGTCGCGCGCGACGGCGACGTCCTGGTCTTCGCCGAGGTCAAGACCAGGCGTTCCACCGCCTACGGGCACCCGTCGGAGGCGGTGACGCCTCGCAAGCTGCGCAAGCTGCGCGAGCTGGCGTTGAGCTGGCTGCGTGAGCATCCCGGCGGTGGTGGGGAGCTGCGCTTCGACGTGATCAGCGTGATCGTGCCCGTGCGCGGGGGCGCGCAGCTCGAGCACTTGCGCGGGGTGCAGTGATGCCGCTCGGCCGCACGCTGTCGGTAGCGCTCAGCGGGCTCGAGGCTCACCTGGTGACCGTCGAGGCTGACGTGGGCAGCGGGCTGCCCGGCATGGACTGGACCGGACTGCCGGACACGGCGGTCCGAGAGTCCGCGAAGCGGATCAAGTCCGCGGCGAACAACAGTTGCTTGCCGTGGCCCGGCCAGCACATCACCATCGGCCTCTCGCCGGCGTCGGTACGCAAGTCGGGCAGCGGATTCGACCTCGCGATTGCGGTGGCGGTGCTCGCGGCCGAGTCCGCCTTCGATCCCGCGCTGGCGCGCGATCTGGTGGTGATCGGGGAGCTCGGGCTCGACGGCCGGGTGCACCCGGTCACGGGCGTCCTCCCCAAGGTCATCGGAGCCGTTCGTCTCGGCTACACCCGGTTCGCGGTGCCCCGCGCGAACGGTGGCGAGGCGGCCCTGGTTCCCGGGGTCGAGGTGATCCCGGCTCGCTCGCTGGCCGATCTGTGCGCGGTCCTTCGCGGCGAGGTGACCGCGACCGTGCCGGTGACGGACGTCACGGCCTCCTGCGACCCGCTTCCCGATCTCGAGGACGTGGTCGGCCAGCACGAGGCGCGCCGTGCGATCGAGGTTGCGGCCGCGGGTGGCCACCACGTCATGTTGAGCGGCCCGCCGGGCGTCGGCAAGACGATGCTTGCGGAGCGGTTACCGAGCCTGCTCCCCGACCTCGACGATGACGGCGCGCTCGAGGTCACCGCCATTCACTCGCTGCTCGGCCGGTTGCCGGCCGGCCGGCCGCTGATCTCGCGGCCGCCGTTTTGCGCGCCCCACCACTCGGCGACGGTCGCCTCCCTGGTCGGTGGCGGAACCGGTGTTCCGACTCCGGGGACGATCTCGCTGGCCCACCGGGGCGTGCTGTTTCTCGACGAAGCTTCCGAGTTCGAACGACGGACGCTGGACGCGCTGCGTCAGCCGTTGGAGTCGGGGACGGTCACGATCAACCGAGCCGGCGGGGCCGCGACGTATCCGTCGAGGTTTCAGCTCGTCCTCGCCGCCAACCCGTGCCCGTGCGCGAAGGGCGGGCAGTCGACCGATCCGGGGAGTTGCGTGTGCAGCTCGGTCCAGTTGCGCGCCTATCGCGCCCGGATCTCGGGTCCATTGCTGGACCGCATCGACCTGCGTGCTCGGCTCGCGCCGATCAGCCGGGCGATCCTCAACGCGGGTGCGGCGGGCGAGCCGAGTGCGATCGTGCGGGATCGGGTATCGGGTGCGCGGGAGCGGGCCGCCCGACGCTTCCGCGACACTCCGTGGTCGACAAACGCCCAGATCCCGGGTCCGGTCATCCGGCGGTGCTGGCCCCTGGGCGACGACGCCCTCGAGTCGCTGCGGCGCGACGCCGATCGGTCACGGCTGTCCAGCCGCGGGGTCGAACGGGTCCTCAAGGTGGCATGGACGGTTGCCGACCTCGTCGGGCACGATCGGCCGACCGCGGGAGATGTGGACGTCGCTCGCGGGCTGCGGTTCGGTGCGGACCACCCCGGATTGGCGCGACCCGCATGACGGCCGGCGCGCAGGAGCGGGTGGCGCGTGCGTGCTTGTTGCGGATCACTGAGCCCGGTGTCGTTGGCGTGGTGCGGCACGTGCGGGCCGTCGGACCAGTGCAGGCAGTCGAGGACATCCGACGCGGAGCGGCCATCGGCGGCGTGGACGTCGGCGGGCTGCAACAGCGGGCGCTCGACGCCTCCGGCGACCGCGACCTCGAGGCAAGCGACCGGCTCGGCATCCGGTTGCTGTGTCCCGGCGACCCGGAGTGGCCGACTGGCCTCGACGACCTCGCGGCGCGCGACGCGGACTGCTTCGGGCTGTGGGCCAGGGGGCCGGTTCCACTCGGGCTCGCCACCGAGCGTGCGGTCGCCGTCGTCGGGACCCGTGCCGCGACGGACTACGGTCTCGGCGTCGCGGCCGAGCTTGCTGCGGGCTTGGCCGAGCGCGACTGGAGCGTCGTGTCCGGTCTCGCGTTCGGCATCGATGCGGCCGCGCACCGGGGGGCACTGGCCGCGCGCGGCACGACGATCGCAGTCCTGGCCTGCGGCGCCGACGTTGCCTATCCGCGCGGGCACCGATCCCTCTACGACGAGATCGTGGCTACCGGCCTGGTCGTGAGCGAGCACCCGCCGGGCGCCGCGCCGCAGCGCAGCCGTTTCCTGGTACGCAACCGCTTGATCGCCGCGTTGGCCGCAGGCACGGTGGTCGTCGAGGCGGCGCCGCGCAGCGGCGCGCGATCGACCGCCCGACACGCCGGCGACCTGTTCCGGCACGTGATGGCGGTTCCGGGGCCGGTCACCTCAACGCTGTCGGCGGGCTGCCACCAACTGCTGCGTGACCGGCCGGACGCCGTGCTCGTCACCACGACCGACGAGGTGCTCGAGCTGGTCGGTCCGATGGGAGAGTTCGCTGCTCGGGCGAGCGGCCCGGTCCGCCGCCGTGACCTGCTGGGTCCGACGGTGAGCCGAGTGCTCGACGCCGTACCCGTGGTGCGGGCTGCGCCGCTGTCTCGGATCGCGACCACGGCGGGCATGCGGGTGGAGGCGGTCGCCGCCGCGCTCGCCGCGCTTGCGGTCCATGATCTGGTCGCCGAGACCGACGCCGGTTGGGCGATGACCCGGCTCGGCCGTCAGGAGCGGCACGCGGCGCCGCCCGATCGCGACCGGGAGCTCGAACTGGGCTGGTGGTGAGCGCGCCGCGTGGTGGCTTGACGCTGCGCCGGGTCGAGGCAAGCGTGGAAGGCGTGGATCGCCGTCCCGCCGACCTAGCTCCCGGATTCGCCGATGTGCGCGAGCGGTATCTGGAGCATCTCGCCTTCGAGCGCGGGCTCTCCGATCACACGGTTCGCGCCTACGCCGCGGACATCGCCAGCTTGCTCGACCACGCCGGCCGGATGCGCTGCACCGACATGAACGACATCTCGATCCAGGTCCTGCGCTCGTGGCTCGCGCGGCTGCACTCGCAGGGCGCCAGCCGCGCCACGATCGCACGCCGGGCCGCTAGCGCTCGTGGGTTCACTGCCTGGGCGGCCCGCGATGGCCTGATGGAGCGCGACCCGGGAGCGCTACTGGCATCGCCGAAGTCCCGGCGCCCCTTGCCGAGCGTGCTTCGGGTCGATGAGGCGGCCGCCGTCATGGATGCCGCCGCGGCCGACCAGTCCACGCTGGGGCTGCGTGATGCGGTCATTGTCGAGCTCCTTTATGCCACTGGCGCCCGGGTCAGCGAACTGTGCGGCCTGGACCTCGACGACGTCGACGACGAGCGCCACACCGTGCGGTTGTTCGGCAAGGGAAGCAAGGAGCGCACGGTGCCGCTGGGTGCGCCCGCGGTGCTCGCGCTCTCCCGGTGGCGCGCGCACGGCCGTCCACGCCTCGCCACCCCCGACAGCGGGCCGGCTTTGCTGCTCGGCGCCCGCGGTGGGCGGCTCGATCCGAGGATCGCTCGCCGCGTGGTCCACGATCGCCTGCGAGCGGTTCACGGAGTGGCGGATCTCGGGCCGCACGGGCTTCGCCACACCGCGGCGACACACCTCCTTGAGGGTGGCGCGGACCTGAGAAGCGTCCAAGAGATGCTTGGTCACGCTACGCTCGCTACGACGCAGATCTACACGCATGTTTCCATCGAGCGACTGAGGGCGACGTATGAGCGGGCGCACCCCCGAGCGTGATCAGGCCACGCTCGAGGCCGACGACGTCAAGCCCGACCCCGCCGCCGTCGAAGCGGCGATCGCCGAGTTGTGGCGGGAGTTCAAGTCCACCGGGTCACCACAGCTGCGCGAGCGACTGATCTTGCACTACTCGCCGCTGGTGAAGTACGTCGCGGGGCGAGTCGGAGTTGGGCTGCCGCCGAACATCGAACAGGCCGACCTGGTGTCCTACGGCATCTTCGGCCTGATCGACGCGATCAACAAGTTCGACATCGAGCGAGCGATCAAGTTCGAGACCTACGCGATCAGCCGGATCAAGGGCGCGATCATCGACGAGCTGCGCGCGATCGACTGGATCCCGCGCTCGGTGCGGTACAAGGCGCGCGAGGTCGAGAAGGCCTATGCGGCGCTCGAGGCCCGCCTGCACCGCACTCCGAATGAGGCCGAGGTGGCCGAGGAGCTGGGTATCCCGCTCGAGGACCTCCACCAGATCTTCAGCCAGGTGTCCTTCGTCAACGTCATCGCCCTGGATGAGCTGCTGAACGTCGGCGGCGAGCGCGGCGACAAGCTCTCCCTGGTCGACACGCTGGAGGACACCAAGGCCGAGGACCCGGTCATGGCGTTCGAGACCGAGGAGACCAAATATCTGCTCGCGCGGGCGATCAACACCCTGCCGGAGCGGGAGAAGATCGTCGTCACCCTCTACTACTACGAGGGCCTGACCCTGGCCGAGATCGGCCAGGTGCTCGGAGTCACCGAGAGCCGAATCTGCCAGATGCACACCAAGGCGGTCCTGCAGTTGCGCGGCAAGCTCGCCGACCAGAAGGACTGAGCGGGCGCCTCAGGGCAGCAGACGGACCCGCTCCAGACCGAGCAGCGCGAGCGGGTCGAGGTAGGCGCTGCCGCGCAACAGGCCCCAGTGCAGACAGGCGGCGGGGGCGCACTGGCTTCCGGCGACGGTGAGCCGACCAAGCACCTCTCCGGCCCGCACCGTCTGCCCGCGGCGCACCAGCACCCGAACCGGCTCGTAGGTCGTGCGGAGCGCGCCGCTGGTGACGCTCACCACCCCGATCCGCGCCACCTGGCCGGCGAAGCTCACCACGCCGTCGGCCGCGGCGAGCACCTTCTCTCCGGCGTGGCCGGCCAGGTCGACCCCCCTGCTCCCCGGTAACCACGGTTGGGCGGGTGGGTCGAACCCCCGGACGACCCGGGTCGGCGGCGGGAGCGGCCAGCCCCAGCCGGCGGACGGACTCGCGGCCGCGCCGCCCGGGGTGAGCAACGTTGCGCAGAGCACCAGCACCAGCACCAGCACCAGCACCAGCACGGCGCCGGCCGCGCGCTCGATCATCTGCTCCACCTCCCGAGCCGATCCTGAGCGCGAGCGCCGGTCCGCGCCAGGCACCGGGGCGCGATTGTGGACGAACCGGGCGTTGTGCCGAACTGGGGATCCCGGCGTAGACTCGCACTGCGGCTCGTTCGCGCGGGCCGACTTCGCGCGCCTCCAGATCGCCCGTGAACCTCAGTCGGGCGAGGCTCGCCGCACGGTCCCTCCGGGGAAGCGGTGGGTCGGAGACGTCAGGCGTGGCGGTCACCCGGCCGGCACGGACAACCGGAGCGTGTGCCGGACGGCTGCCCCGCGGGGCGGGTGGCACGGTCGCACGCGGGAGGAGCACTCACCATGGCCGTCGTCACGATGCGCCAGTTGCTCGAAAGCGGCGTTCACTTCGGGCACCAGACCCGCCGCTGGAACCCGAAGATGAAGCGCTTCATCTTCACCGAGCGCAACGGCATCTACATCATCGACCTTCAGCAGTCGCTGTCCTACATCGATCGCTCGTATGACTTCATCAAGGAGACCGTCGCTCACGGCGGCACGATCCTGTTCGTCGGGACCAAAAAGCAAGCGCAGGACGCGATCGCCGAGCAGGCCACCCGCGTCGGGATGCCCTATGTCAACCAGCGCTGGCTGGGCGGCATGCTCACCAACTTCTCGACCGTGCACAAGCGGTTGCAGCGGCTGAAGGAACTCGAGGTCATCGAGGCGACCGGCGGCACCGCCGTCACCACGAAGAAGGAAGCGCTGATGATGTCCCGTGAGCGCGAGAAGCTTGCCCGCACCCTCGGTGGCATCCGCGACATGTCCAAGCTTCCGAGCGCGATCTGGGTGGTCGACACCAACAAGGAGCACATCGCCGTCGCTGAGGCCCGCAAGCTGAAGATCCCGGTCGTCGCCATCCTCGACAGCAACTGCGATCCGGATCTCGTCGACTTCCCGATCCCGGGGAACGACGACGCGATCCGGTCGGTCGCGACCCTGACCCGGGTGGTAGCGGACGCCGCCGCCGAAGGCCTGATCGCCCGCGCGGCGGCGGCCCCCGGTGACGACAAGCCGGAGCCGGGCGCCCTGGGCGCCGACGAGCCGTTGGCCGACTGGGAACGTGAGCTGCTCCAGGGCGACACCGGCAGCACCGCCGGAGCACCGGAGGCGTCCGCGGCCGAGCCCACCCCCGAATCCTGACCGGACCCACGAGAAGAGAGCAACGAGATGGCGGTCAGCGCTGCTGACGTGAAGAAGCTCCGCGACCTCACCGGCGCGGGGATGATGGATTGCAAGCGTGCGCTCGAGGAAGCCGATGGCGACTTCGACAAGGCGGTCGAGATCCTGCGGGTGAAGCAGGGTGCGAAGGTCGCCAAGCGCGGCTCGGAACGCGAGGCGACCAACGGTCTCGTGGCCGCGGCCGAAGGCGCGATGATCTCGCTGCTGTCCGAGACCGATTTCGTCGCGAAGAACGAGGAATTTCAGACCCTGGCCGCCGACATCGTCGCGCTGGCTGCCCAGATCCGACCGGCAGACCTCGAGGCGCTGGCGGCGGCCACCCTCTCCGACGGTCGCACCGTCGCGACCGCGATCGAGCAGACCGCCGCCGCGATCGGGGAGAAGCTGGAGCTCGGTCAGCTCGCGGTCTACGACGGGCGGACGACGACCTACCTGCACCGTCGGGCGACCGACCTGCCACCGCAGATCGGCGTCCTGGTGCAGTTCGACGGTGAGGACGCCGAGACCGCCCGCGGGGTTGCCATGCAGGTCGCGACGTACAACCCGGCGTACCTCACCCGCGAGGACGTGCCCGCCGAAGCGGTCGAGACCGAACGGCGGATCCTCGAGGACAAGGCGCGTGCGGAAGGCAAGCCCGAAGCCGCGCTGCCCAAGATCGTGGACGGCATGCTCAACGGCTTCTACGCCGACAACGTCCTCGTCGAGCAGAAGTACGTCCGCGACAACAAGAAGACCGTGAAGGCGGTCCTCGACGAGGCGGGAGTCACGCTCACCAAGTTCGTCCGATTCGCGGTCGGTGGGTAAGACTCCACCGATGGACTCACCGCTCCCGCACTGGAACCGCGTGCTGCTCAAGCTCGGCGGCGAGATGTTCGGTGGCGGGGAGGTCGGCGTCGACCCCGACGTGGTCCAGGACGTCGCCCGCCAGATCGCGGACATCGTGAGCAGCGGCGTCCAGGTCGCGGTCGTGATCGGCGGCGGAAACTTCTTCCGTGGACAAGAGCTGTCCGAGCGCGGGATGGACCGCGGCCGAGCGGACTACATGGGGATGCTCGGCACGGTCATGAACTGCCTCGCCCTCCAGGATTTCCTCGAGAAGCAGGGCGTGGAGACTCGGGTGCAGACGGCGATCACGATGGGACAGGTCGCCGAGCCCTACATTCCCCGCCGCGCAATCCGGCATCTCGAGAAGGGGCGGGTAGTGATCTTCGGCGCCGGCCTCGGTGCGCCGTTCTTCTCCACCGACACCTGCGGTGCGCAGCGGGCGCTGGAGATCGGTGCGCAGGTCCTGCTGATGGCCAAGGCGGTCGATGGCGTCTACGACGACGACCCCCGCCACAACCCCGCCGCGCGTCGCTTCGATCGGATCAGCTACGCCGAGGTTCTTGCTCGCGAGCTCAAGGTCGCCGATCTCACCGCGTTCACGTTGTGCATGGACAACGAACTTCCGATCGTGGTCTTCGACCTTCTCGTCGACGGCAACATTGCGCGGGCGGTACGCGGTGAGACGATCGGGACACTCGTGACGAAGGATGGAGCGGGACCGTGATCGAGGAGACCCTGTTCGAGGCCGAGGAAAAGATGGAAAAGGCCGTCCAGGTCCTTCGCGACGATCTCGCGACGCTTCGAACCGGGCGGGCCACACCGCAGACGTTCTCGAAGATCGTCGCCGACTACTACGGGTCGCCGACCCCGATGAACCAGTTGGCGACCTTGACGGTGCCCGAGCCGCGGATGGCGATCATCTCGCCCTACGACAAAGGGTCCCTTCCGGCCATCGAGAAGGCGATCCGGGACAGCGATCTCGGCGTCAACCCCACTACCGACGGCACGATCATCCGGGTCAGCTTCCCCGAGCTGACCGAGGAGCGCCGACGTGAGCTGATCAAGGTGGCCCGCGCTAAGGCGGAGGACGGGCGGATCTCGATCCGTAACGTCCGACGGCACGCCAAGGATGCGCTCGAGGCGCTGGCCAAGGACGGCGAAGTGGGCAAGGACGACGTCGAACGAGCCGAGAAGGAACTGGAGAAGACCACCCACCGCTACGTCGAGCACGTTGACGACGCGCTGCGGGCCAAGGAATCCGAACTTCTCGAAGTCTGAATCGAGTGACGTCCGTGAGCGAACGGCCGGCAGATCTCGGCCGCGCCGGTCGCAATCTCCCGGTGGCGCTTGGCGTCGGGGTGGCCCTCGGCGTCCTCGCGCTCGTGACGCTGTTCACCTACAAGCCGGTCTTCCTCGGGCTGATGGTGATCGCGATTGCCATCGGCATGCAGGAGTTCTGCCGAGCCCTTACGGCGAAGGACATGCACGCCCCGGTCATTCCCCTCGCTGCCGGCGCGGCCGCCATCATCATCTTGTCCTACGTCGACGGGCTGCACGCCATGACTGCGGCGATGCTGTACACCATCCCCGTCCTCGTCGCCTGGCGCGTACCGCGCGGCACCGACGGTCTGGTCGCGGACGTGTCGTCGTCGTTGCTTGCCCTGATCTACGTCGGGTACCTCGCCGGATTCGCCGGTCTCATGCTCGCCCCGGCCGACGGTGATCGCCGGGTGACCTGCTTCATCGCGACCGTCGTCGCGAGCGATGTCGGCGGGTACGCGGCAGGCGTCCTGTTCGGCAAGCACCTGCTCGCGCCGAGGATCAGCCCGAAGAAGTCGATTGAGGGTCTGGCCGGATCGGTGCTCATGTGCGCCGTCGTCGGTTCGATCCTGTGCGTCACCCTCCTCCATGCGCACTGGTGGCAGGGCGTTCTGTTCGGCCTTGCGACCGTCGTCACCGCGACCCTCGGTGACCTGGGTGAGTCGATGGTGAAGCGCGATCTCGGGATCAAGGACATGGGTCGGCTGATCCCGGGCCACGGCGGCATTCTCGACCGGTTCGACTCCATGCTTCTCACCGCGCCGGTGGCCTGGGCCATGCTGGCCGCGTTCGTCGCGGTCCACTGATGCGCGCCCCACGTCATCTCGCCGACCTGGACCCGGATGCTCGCCGCGAGGCGGTCACCGCGCTCGGCGAGCCCGCCTATCGCGCCGATCAGCTCGCCCGGCACTACTTCGGCCGGATGACCGATGACGCGGCGCAGATGACCGATCTTCCGGCGTCGTCGCGCGAGCGCTTGGTCGGATCGCTGCTGCCGACCCTCCTGACCGCGGTTCGCACCGTTGAATGCGACCGGGGTCTGACCCGAAAGACGTTATGGCGATTGCACGACGGGGCCCTGGTGGAGAGCGTGTTCATGCGCTATCCGAACCGGGTCACGATGTGCGTCTCGTCGCAAGCCGGCTGCGGGATGGCGTGCCCGTTCTGCGCGACCGGGCAAGCCGGGTTGACCCGCAACCTCACGACCGCGGAGATCGTCGACCAGATCGTCCAGGGCGGGGCGGGCGAGGTCGACAACATCGTCTTCATGGGGATGGGTGAACCGTTGGCGAACTATCCCGCGCTATCGCGGGCGTTGCGGCGGATCACCGATCCCGCGCCCGCGGGGCTCGGGATCGGCCAGCGGCACGTCACGGTGTCGACCGTCGGGCTCGTGCCCGGCATCGAGCGGCTGATCGAGGAGAACCTCCAGGTCACGCTCGCGCTGTCGCTGCACGCGCCGGACGACGAGTTGCGCGACACCCTCGTCCCGATCAACACCCGATACCGGGTTGCCGAGGTGCTCGACGCGGCCTGGCGCTATGCCCGAGCCACCGGTCGCCGGGTCTCGATCGAGTACGCCTTGATCCGCGACATCAACGACCAACCCGAACGCGCCATGCAGCTGGCTGACCTGTTGCGCGGGCAGCTCGCGCACGTCAACCTGATCCCGCTGAACCCCACTGCGGGCTCGCGCTGGACCGCATCCGAACCGGAGCGCGAGCGCGAATTCCTCGAGTTGCTGAGATCCGCCGGGGTACCGACTACCGTTCGGGATACCAGAGGTCGTGACATCGACGGAGCGTGTGGTCAACTCGCGGCGGCGCCATGAGCTGGCGGCACAATGGAAGGATGTTGATGCGCAGGACAGCGGCAGTTGCCGCGGCGGCCGCCGTCGTGCTCGCCTCAGGGCTCACTCTCGCAGCGCCGGCCGCGGCGAAGGCTCCACGCAAGAGTGCCACCTTCGCCGGATACGACGTCGAGTCCAAGCACGTCCGGTCGGCGACCGCGACGTTCGTCATCCCGCACATCACGTGCAAGTCGAAGCTCAGTGGAGTGGGACCGGCGGTGATCCTGGACAGCAAGAAGAACATCTTCTCGGGCGCCGGCGTCGGTGTGACCTGCCAAGCCGGCCAGCCGGTGTTCGAGTCCGACCTGATCGTGAACAACCATCAGCACGTGCTTTTCCGTCTGTCCGCGGGCGATCGGGTGCGGATCTCCGTGCACGAGACGAAGAAGAAGAAGAGCTCCGTGACGTTGCACGATCTCACCGCGAAGCGCTCGAGGACCCTGACCGGCAAGGGGCGGACGATGACCTTCGCCGAGATCGGTGCCCAGAGCGTTGCGTTCGGCCATCGAAGTGTGGGAGTCGACCCGTTCAGTCCCACGCACTTTCACCACGTGCTCGTCAATGGCCGATCGTTGACCAAAGAGGCGGCGTTTCCGGTCGAGCGAATCAACAAGGGGCATCGCCAGATCGCGGTGGGGAAGATCATCGGCGGCAAGAGTTTCACCCTGACCTTCAAGCATTCCTGAGAGCTTCTCCACCAGATGGTTGACGTTCGTTTCGGGATCGACATCGGGGGCACGGGCATCAAGGGCGCCAAGGTGGACGTCAACCGTGGCGTGCTCGTATCGGAGCGGATGCGGATCCCGACCCCGCACCCAGCGTCACCCCGGACGGTCGCGCCGGTCGTCGGTGAGTTGGTTCGTGCCGCGGCCTACAGCGGGTCGGTCGGTTGCGCGTTCCCGGCCGTGGTGAAGGACGGCATCGCGCAGACTGCTGCGAACGTCGACGCCTCCTGGATCGGAACGTCGGTCTGCGATGTGTTGTCGGAGGAGCTCGGCGGCGCACCCGTCGTGGCCGTCAACGACGCCGACTCTGCGGGGATCGCGGAGTTGCACTTCGGCGCCGGGCGCGACGTTCGTGGGCTCGTGGTCATGCTGACGATCGGCACCGGGATCGGGTCGGCCGTGTTCATCGACGGCATTCTCGTCCCGAACACCGAGCTCGGTCACCTCGAGGTCGACGGGCACGAAGCCGAGCGTCGGGCCTCCGAGACCGCACGCGAGGAGCACAACCTGTCTCGCAAGGAGTGGGCAGACCGGTTCAACCGCTACCTCGAGGCACTCGAGGCGTTGCTGTGGCCCGACCTGGTGATTCTCGGCGGTGGGGTCAGCAAGGCGCCGGAGAAGTTCATGCCGCTGCTCACCAGCAAAGCTCGGTTGGTGCCGGCGGAGCTCGCCAACGTGGCGGGGATCATTGGCGCCGCGCTTGCCGCTTCCTGACCTCGACGGATCTCTCAGCCGGTCAGTCGCTCGAGAACGGCCGCGCGGCGGGACGGCCGGCCGGTCCTGGCCTCGGCGCGGTCCGCGGACGCCATCAGTGCGGTCATCCCGCGAACGCCGAGCCAGCGCAATGGCTCCGGTTCCCATCGGTGCCATTCATGGCCGACCCAAGGAAGCCTGGTGCGCTCGGTGTCGTGACCGAGGATCAGGTCGGCGAGCGTCGCGCCGGCCAGGAAGGCGCAGGTCACCCCGTCTCCGACGTACCCCCCCGCCCAGCCCATTCCCGTCGACGGGTCGAAGGTGACCGACGGCATGAAGTCGCGGGGAACCCCGATGACGCCACCCCAGCGATGGGTGATCCGGGAACCGATGGTCTGAGGGAGCAGCTCGTGTAGTGCCTGCGCGAGCCCGGCGTAGGCACGCTCGTGCCCGGCCGCGCCACTGGTTCGGGATCCGAAGCGGTACGGCGCGCCGCGTCCGCCGAAGACGATCCGGCCATCGGCGGTGCGCTGCGCGTAGATGATCAGGTGCCGCTCGTCGGCGAGCGTCTCTCGTTCATGCCACCCGATCCGCTCCCAGATGTCTTCCCCGAGCGGCTCGGTGGCGATGACGAGCGACCAGACCGGTGCGAGCACGCGGTGCGTGGCCGCGATGTCCGCCGTGTAACCCTCGGTCGCTCGGATCACCACGTCGGCGTGCACGGTCGCGCTGGTCGTGATGATCCGGTGGGGGTGGATCGCGGAGACGGTCGTACCCTCGGCGAGGGTCGCACCCTGCTGTTCGACCACCCGCGCGAGTCCGCGGACGAGGCGGGCGGGGTGCAGCGCGGCACAGTGTCGGGAGTAGACCGCACCGTCAACGTTCGTCGCGGCAATCCGCGATCGGGCGGCGTCCGCGTCCAGCCACTGCCCGCAAGGTCCATGACCATCGCGGATCCGGGCCACCTGTGCCGGCCCGCGGGCCAGGGTGAGAGTGCCACCTTTGGCAAAGTGGGCGTCGACGTCGTTGGTCGTGCACCATTCGCCGACGTCGTCCACGGACGCCTGAAGGATGGCCTCGAATCGTCGGGCGGCCTGCGCACCGGCCTCGCGCGCGATCCGCGACCAGGGCACGGGAAACAGCGCCGAGCACCAACCGCCGTTGCGCCCCGAGGCACCCCACCCGGCGTACTGACGTTCCACCACGACGATCCGCAGCGACGGGTCCGCCCGGAGCAGATGGTGGGCCGTCCACAGGCCGGTGTATCCCGCGCCGACGATGCCGACATCGGCCCGGACCGGGCCGGACAGGCCGGCTCGTCGGGTGAGTTCCTCGCCGCAGGTCTCGAGCCAGAACGAGGGAGGCATGCTCACCGGTGCCAGTCGAGGACGTAGCCGGGGACGGAGCCGCCGGAAATCGTGCGGACCCGGCCGGGTTGCTGGGCGAGCGGCACGATGCCTGTCCATGGCGACCACCCCGCATCGTCGGGGACGACCTCGGGCGGTGCGTCGCTGACCTTCACCGACCACTCCTGCATCGCAACGGCGATCACCATTGTTGCCGCGAGCTCGCGGCGGTTCGGTGGCCGCGCGTCGGCCCGCCGCCCCGGCAGCAGGTGATCGGCGAGCACGTCGAGCGCCCGTCGCTTGTCCGCGCCGATCAACGACGTGCCCGACCCGAGCACAATGGCGCTCCGGTAGTGCATGGAGGACTCGAACAGCGAGGTGGCGACCACCAGGCCGTCGAGGATGGTGATCGTGACGCATGCCGGCTGCCCCGCCGCGAGGGAGCGGAACAACCGGCTACCGGTCGATCCATGCAGCAGGAGCCGGTCCTCGTCGCGCGCGTAGCCGCAGGGAAGTACGAACGGCTGGTCGACACCCACGATTCCGACGTGCGCGACCAACCCGGCGTCGGCGATGGCGTACAGGGTGGCGCGCTCGGTAACGGCCTTCTCGGGCAGCCGCCGGATTCTCGTGCGAGCGGTTACAGGCGAGCCCATGCCTCGCTCAGCACCGCGCGCAGGACCTGCTCGATCTCATCGAAGTGCGACTGTTCGCAGATCAACGGTGGTGAGAGTTGGATGACCGGGTCACCTCGGTCGTCGGCCCGGCACACCAGCCCAGCGTCGAACAACGCGCCGGACAGGAAGCCGCGGAGCAGGCGCTCACTCTCGTCGTCGTCGAAGGTTTCCTTCGTTGCCTTGTCCTTGACCATCTCGATGCCGTAGAAGTAGCCGTCGCCGCGAACGTCACCGACGATCGGCAGGTCGGTGAGCCTGTCCAGCGTGGCCCGGAACGCCGCCGCGTTGTTCTGGACGTGCTCGAGGAGGTTCTCGCGGTCGAAGATGTCAAGGTTGGCGATCGCCACCGCGCACGCCACCGGATGGCCACCGAAGGTGACGCCGTTCAGGTACGACGCATCACCGCGAAGGAACGGATCCATGATCCGGTCCGAGACCAACATCGCGCCGAGCGGGGCGTATCCGCTCGTGATGCCCTTGGCGACCGTGATGATGTCGGGTTGATAGGAGTAGCGTTCGGCACCGAACAGGGTGCCGAGTCGCCCGAACGCGCAGATGGTCTCGTCGCTGACCAGCAGGACGCCGTAGGTGTCACAGATCGCGCGCACTTGCTGGAAGTAGCCCGGCGGTGGGGGGAAGCACCCCCCCGAGTTCTGCAGCGGTTCGAGGAACACGGCCGCCACCGACTCGGGGCCTTCCCGCAAGATCGCACGCTCGATTTCATCCGCCGCCCACCGGCCGAACGCCTCAAGGTTGTCGCCGTGTTCGGGGGCGCGGTAGAAGTTCGTGTTGGGCACCTTGATCCCGCCCGGCACCAGCGGCTCGAAGGCATTCTTGATCGCGGGCACCCCGGTGATCGACAGGGCGCCCATCGTCGCCCCGTGATAGGCGATGTCACGACTGATCACCTTGAAGCGGGTCGGTTCGCCGATCAGGCGGAAGTACTGTCGGGCGAGCTTCCAGGCCGCCTCGACCGCCTCCGATCCGCCCGAGGTGTAGAAGACCCGGTTGATGTCACCGGGCGCCTGTTCGGCCAACCGCTCGGCCAGCTCGACGGCGCTCGGGTGCGCGTAGGACCACAGCGGGAAGTAAGCGAGCTGGGCGGCCTGCTTGGCGCCGGCGTCCGCCAGCTCCTGGCGACCATGACCGGCTTGGACGACGAAAAGCCCGGACAGCCCGTCGAGGTAGCGCCGGCCCCTCGAGTCGAAGACGTATGGGCCCTCCCCGCGCTCGATCATCGGCACGTCGCCTTCGGCGTAGGACGACATCCGGGTGAAGTGCATCCACAGATGGCGCTTCGCAGCGGCTTGCAGGTCGGTACTCATCGGGCACCCCAGGTGTAGGTCTGTTTGGCGAGTTTGAGGTAGACGAAAGTCTCGGAGTCGCGGACACCCGGGATCGATCGGATCGAGTTGTTCAGCAGGGAGAGCAGGTGGTCGTCGTCGTTGCACACGACCTCCACCAGCAGGTCGAACGAGCCGGCGGTGACGACGACGTAGTCGACCTCGGGCAGCGCCGCTAGCTTGTCCGCGACCTCGGCGAGGTCGCCGTCGGCCCGCACGCCGACCATGGCCTGGCGGGCGAAGCCGAGCTGCATCGGGTCCGTGACCGCCACAATTTGCATAACTCCCGCGTCGAGCAGCCGTTGAACCCGTTGGCGGACCGCGGCCTCGGACAGCCCGACGGCCCCCGCGATCGCCGCGTAGGATCGCCGACCGTCGGTCTGGAGCTGTTCGATGATCGCGCGGTTCGCCTCGTCGAGAACCACGGATGCAGCAGACACACCTGAGACTGTGCCTGTCGAATCTTCCCAAAGCAAGCGAATCCGTGGGAGTTCCCGGCTTTTGCTGCGGATTCCCTTGCTTTGGGCACATTCCGATGTCAGAGTCGGCGCATGTCGACACTTCACAAC
The DNA here is from genome assembly GCA_035501255.1 of Mycobacteriales bacterium. Classification (GTDB taxonomy): domain Bacteria; phylum Actinomycetota; class Actinomycetes; order JAFAQI01; family JAFAQI01; genus JAFAZI01. The sequence goes on from DATJWM010000162.1 coordinate 33,905, forward strand.
GTGATCGGCGGTGAGCAGGTCGCGGCCGATGACGGTCGCGTCACCGAGATCATCGACCCCACCTCCGGCGACTCTTACACCACCGCGCCGCTATCCGGCGAGGCCGACGTCGATCGTGCCTTCGCTGCCGCCGCTGCCGGATTCGAGACCTGGCGGGACGCCACCCCTTCCGAGCGTCAACTCGCCTTGTTCCGATTCGCCGACGCGCTCGAAGCGCACGGTGAGGAGCTCATCGACATCGAGTGTGCCAACACCGGGAAGCCGAAGGCGCTCACGATGTCCGAAGAGCTGCCGCCGATGGTCGACCAGATCCGGTTCTTTGCCGGTGCGGCGCGAAACCTCGAAGGTCGCTCGGCCGGGGAGTACATGGCCGGCATGACCTCGATGATCCGGCGCGAGCCGGTCGGGATCTGTGCTCAGGTCACGCCCTGGAACTATCCCGCGATGATGGCGGTCTGGAAGTTCGCACCCGCGCTCGCGGCGGGCAACGCGATCGTGCTCAAACCTTCGGACACCACCCCGGCGTCCACGGTTTTCATGGCCGATCTGGCCCAGGAGTTCTTCCCGCCCGGGGTGTTCAACGTGATCTGTGGTGACCGCGACACCGGGCGGGCTCTGGTGTCCCACAGGGCGCCCGCGATGGTCTCGATCACGGGAAGTGTGCGGGCGGGCATGCAGGTTGCCGAAGCGGCCGCCCACGACCTCAAGCGGGTACACCTGGAGCTCGGGGGCAAGGCGCCCTGCATCGTCTTCGACGACGCGGACGTGGCTGCCGCCGCCGAGGGGATCGCAGGGGCGGGCTACTTCAACGCCGGGCAGGACTGCACGGCCTCGACGCGGGTGCTCGCCGGGCCGAAGGTGCACAACGACTTCCTGGACGCGCTGGTCGAGCAGGCGAAAGGCCAGCGCACGGGTGGCCTCGACGTCGAGGCGGACTACGGTCCGCTGAACAACGCCGACCAGTTGGCGCGGGTCGGCGGGTTCATCGATCGGAAACCTGCGCATGCCAACGTGCTCACCGGCGGCCACCGGACGGGTGACCGCGGCTACTTCTACGAACCGACGGTCGTAGCCGGGTTGAGGCAGGACGACGAGATGATTCAGAGCGAGATCTTCGGGCCGGTGATCACGGTCCAGAGCTTCGATGACGAAGCCGAGGCTCTGGCGTGGGCGAATGGAGTCGAGTACGGGCTCGCGTCCTCGGTGTGGACCCGCGATCACGGGCGCGCGATGCGGATGGCCAAAGGTCTGGATTTCGGTTGCGTGTGGATCAACACGCACATCCCGATCGTCGCGGAGATGCCGCATGGCGGCTTCAAGCATTCCGGGTACGGCAAGGACCTGTCGATGTACGGGTTCGAGGACTACACCCGGATCAAGCATGTGATGAGCAACATCGAGGCATGACGGCCCCCGCTGCGCTTCCCGCCGTCGAACTGGTCGGTGTCGGCAAGGAGTTCACCAGTAACCGCGACACGGTTGTCGCCGTTGACGACGTCGACATGGTCATCGCGCAGGGGGAGTTCTTCTCGATGCTCGGGCCCAGCGGGTGCGGCAAGACGACCACGTTGCGGATGATCGCCGGGTTCGAGCAGCCGAGTCGGGGGACGGTGCTGCTCTACGGCGAGGACGTGACGACCGTTGCGCCCAACCATCGCGACGTCAACATGGTGTTCCAGAACTACGCGTTGTTTCCCCACATGAGCGTGGCCGACAACGTCGCCTTCGGCCTTCGGCGTAAGCATGTCGAGAAGGCTGAAGTACGGCGGCGGGTGGGGGAGATGCTCGACCTCGTCGAGCTGAGCGGCCGCGAGCGGCGGCGGCCGCGGGAGTTGTCCGGTGGCCAGCAGCAGCGCGTTGCGCTCGCTCGCGCACTCGTCAACCACCCCCGAGCACTGCTTCTCGACGAACCATTGGGAGCGCTCGACCTCAAGCTCCGCCAGTCGATGCAGATCGAGCTCAAGCGCATCCAGCGGGAGGTCGGGATCACCTTCGTCTACGTGACCCACGACCAGGGTGAAGCGTTGACCATGTCCGACCGGATCGTGGTGATGAACAACGCCAGGATCGAGCAGCTCGGGACGCCGCGCGAACTCTACGAACAGCCATCGACACCGTTTGTCGCCGGCTTCATCGGTACCTCCAACATCATGACGGGGACGGTGACGTCCGTCTCCGATGGCACGGCGCAGCTGGAGACCGGCGCCGACGAGCGGGCGATTGTCGGCCTGCGCGCGCCGACCCGGACCGGTGAGCGGTTGGCCGCGACCGTACGTCCGGAGAAGATGACGCTGTCAGCCACCCCTTCGGAGCACGCCTGTCGGCTGCGGGCGAGGCTGAGCGAGATCGTCTATCTCGGCACCTCGACCAATTACACGGTCGAGACGATCCTCGGACAGCTCGTCGTCTACCGGCTCAATGCCGGTGAAGACCTGCTCACCCCGCAGCGTGGAGACCAGCTGTGGGTGGGGTGGCCGGACACTGCGGCGTACCAACTGGTTGACAGCCCCCAATCTGAGCGCGCGGAAACGACGGAGGAGATGGTTTGACCATGCCTAGCCGACCTATCGGAGTGGATCGTCGGGAGTTCCTCAGGCTGGCTGGGGCCGGCGCGGGGGCACTGATGCTGGCTGCCTGCGGTGTCGGCGGGCAGGGCAAGAAGCAGGCGACCGGCTCCGCGCTGCAGAAGGAGATCGAGACCTACTGGTCCGGGAAGACCAAGACCGGCCAGGTCAAATGGGCGCAGTGGCCGCTCTACATCGACGTCGGCAAGAACAAGAGCGACCACCCGTCGATCGACCAGTTCACCGCAAAGACCGGGATCAAGGTCGACTACTACGAGGTTATCCAGGAGGACGACGCGTTCTTCGCCAAGGTGCAGCCGACACTGTCCGCCGGCCAGTACTCGGGCTACGACGTCGCGACCATCACCAACGGAGTCTACTTCGACAAGTTCCGCGAGCTCGGCCTGCTCATCCCCCTCGACCACTCGTACCTGACGAACTTCGCGAAGTACGCCGCGCCGGCCTACAAGCACTCCTCCTACGACCCGGGCAATGTCTACAGCGTCCCGTGGCAGTCCGGCATGACCGGGATCGCCTACAACACGACGAAGGTCTCGCAGCCGATCACGAGCTTCTTCGATCTGTGGAACCCCGAGCTCAAGGGGAAGGTCGGGATGTTCGGCGACAACGAGGACCTACCGAACGCCGCGCTGGTGGCGATGTTCGGCGATCCGCAACAGACCGGCCCGGACCAGTGGAAGCAGGCGGCCGCGAAGCTGACCGCGCAGCGCAAGGCGGGCATCGTTCGCCAGTACTACCAGCAGGGCTACATCAACGACCTGTCCAGCGGAGACATCTGGGCGTGCCAAGCATGGTCCGGAGACATCTTCCAGGCGCTGGAATCCGGTGCCAAGAACCTCAAGTTCGTCATCCCGAAGGAGGGGGCGGTTCTCTGGACGGACAACCTCGTCCTGCTCAAGGAAAACAAGAACCCGGTGTCGTCGATGATGCTGATGGACTGGTACTACCAGCCCAAGATCGCCGCTGAGGTCGCGGAGTACGTCAACTACATCACGCCCGTTCCCGCGGCCGTCGACGTGATCAAGTCCGACGCTGCAGCCGCCACCGGCAGCGACAAGGCGACCCTCGAGGCGATCGTCAACAGTCCACTGGTCTTTCCCACCACCGAGGACTACAGCAACCTCTACCGCTACCGGACGCTCAGCAACGCCGAGCTCGAGGTCTGGGACAACATCTTCGAGCCCGTGTACCAGTCGTGATAGCGCGGCTCCGTGCCTCGGCCGGCCCCTACGTCTCGATCCTTCCGGGCGGCTTGTGGCTCGCAATCTTCTTCGTGCTTCCGCTGGTGGTCATGGCGGCCCTGTCGCTGGAGACGGGCAACCTGATCGACGGCTTCACGATGACGTGGCACTGGGCCAACTACAGCGACGTCTTGTCCAGCTACCACACCCAGTTGGTCCGCTCGTTGGTGTACGGCGGCCTAGCGACCCTCGTCTCGATCGTGCTCGCCTACCCGATGGCCTACTGGATTGCCTTCTACGGTGGCCGAAACAAGTCGACCTACCTGTTCCTCGTGCTGCTGCCATTCTTCGTGACCTTCGTCCTTCGGACCGTGGCCTGGCAGTTCCTGCTCGGCGACCAGGGCCTCGTGCTCAGTTGGCTGAAGAATGCCGGAATCGTCGGCCAGGACTTCCACGTCCTCGCGACCGCGTTTGCCGTGGTTGCGGGGCTGGTCTACAACTATCTGCCCTTCATGCTGTTGCCGATCTACGTATCGCTCGAACGCATCGACGGTTCGTTGCTGGAGGCGGCGGGTGACCTGTATGCCAATCGCACCCAGACGTTGTTGCGGGTCGTCCTTCCGCTGACGATTCCCGGCATCTTCGCCGGTGTCCTGCTCACCTTCGTCCCCGCCGCGTCGGACTACGTCAACGCCTCGATCCTGGGCGGAACCGGTCAGACGATGATCGGCAACATCATCCAGACGCTGTACCTCACCAACAGCGACTACCCGCGTGCGTCAGCGCTGTCGATCGTCCTGATGGCGATCCTGGTGATCGGCATCTTCGCCTACGCGCGCGCCCTGGGGACGCGTGACGTTCTGGATGCGGCCGCGGCATGAGCATGCTGCGCGGTCGGGCTGGTCGCCGACGCGGCATCCTGCTGCACATCTATACCTGGTTGATCATCCTGTGGCTGATGACCCCGATCTTCGTGATCATCCTGTTCGGATTCAACGACACGAAAGGCCGCTTCAACTACACCTGGCAGGGTTTCACGCTCTACTGGTACCGCCACTTGTTCGATATCTCCGACCTCACGAACGCCCTCGTCAACTCGCTGACGATCGCCGTCCTCGTCACGTTGATATCGGCGGCGATCGGCACCGGCCTCGGGTTCGCCCTGGGGCGATGGAGGTTCCGCGGGTCGGGCCCGACCGAGCTCACGCTGTTCGCGAACATCGCCGCGCCCGAGATCACCTTCGCGACTGCCCTGCTCTCCTTGTTCATCACGATGAACATCGCGCGCGGGTATTGGACGATCGTCATCGCCCAGGTGACCTTCGGCGTCGCCTACCTTGCCGTGACCGTGCGGGCCAGGATGTCCGGGTACGACGTGTACGTGGAGGAGGCGGCTCGAGACCTCGGTGCCGGCCCGGTCACCACCTTCCGGCTGATCACGCTGCCGTTGATCATGCCGGGCATCATCGCCGGCTCGCTCCTGGTCTTCGCCCTCTCGATCGACGACTTCGTGATCACGCAGTTCAACGCCGGTCAAACCTTGACGTTCCCGCTGTGGGTGTACGGCGCCACCCGTCTCGGGGTACCCCCGCAGGTCAACGTCATGGGCACCCTGATCTTCGTGGGCGGGGTCCTGCTCGCGGTCACGAGCGTGATCATCAACCGCCGCCGCGCTTGAGCAGCCGTGGTCAGCTTCTGGCTCGATCGTGAGCAGGCCGTTCGCTATCCGGCGTTGGACGAAACCGTTGACGCCGACCTCGCAATCATCGGGGCGGGCTACACCGGACTGTGGACGGCCCTCGAGGTGCTGGAGCGAGATCCCGGGTGCCGGGTCGTCGTGCTGGAGGCCGAACGGGTGGGGTACGGCGCTTCCGGCCGCAACGGAGGGTTCCTCGACCCGTCCCTGACGCATGGTCTGCAGAACGGCATCCGGCACTTCCCGGACGAGGTCACCGTCCTCGAAGAGCTCGGGGTCGACAACTACCGCCGGATTCGGGAGCGATTCGCGACCTACCGGATCGAGTGCGACTTCGAACCGGTCGGAACCATGGAGGTCGCGACCAGGTCGCATGAGGTGGACGGGCTGCGCGAGTGGGGTGAGCTCGCCGCCGCGCACGGCCAGCGCGTTGATTTCCTCGACGGGGACGCGGCGCGTGAGCGTTTGCACTCGCCGGTGCTGCTTGCGGGTCTGCGACGCCCGGATGCGGGCGGCATCCTCGACCCCGCCAAACTGGCGCGTGGCCTGGCGATCGCCGTCTGGGGCGCAGGCGGCACCATTCACGAAGAATCCCCTGTGACGGAGGTACGCGCCGACGGCGCCCGGGTCACCGTGGCGACCGCGACCGGGCGGGTGCGGGCCGATCGAGCGATTCTCGCCACGAACGCCTACAGCGGGGCTCTTGCCCGTCGAACCCGCAGGCGGTTCGTGCCGGTCTACGACTACGTCCTTGTGTCCGAGCCGCTCGATGACCGGCGTCGGGAGGCGATCGGGTGGCGCGGGCGGGAAGGAGTGTCCGACTCGGGAAACCGCTTCCACTACTTCCGGCTGACCGCGGACGACCGGATCCTCTGGGGTGGCTATGACGCCGTTTACTTTCCGGGCGGGCGGGTCGACCCGGCCCACGACCTGCGGGCGGCGACCTTCGAAACGTTGGAAGCCAACTTCGCGGCGATGTTTCCTGCGCTGCGCGGGTTGTCCTTCCCTTATCGCTGGGGTGGTCCGATCGCCACGACCACACGGTTCACGCCGACCTTCGGTCACCTTCACGGTGGCCGGGTGCTCTACGCGCTCGGGTACACCGGTCTCGGTGTCGCGACAACGAGCTTCGCTGCCCGCATCCTCGGTGACATGCTCCTCGATCCCGGGTCGGAGCTGCTCGATCTGGGCTACGTTCGCCGCGCCCCGTTCCCGTTCCCTCCGGAGCCGTTGCGCACCCTTGTCGTCGGCGCAACGAGCCGGGCGCTGGCCCGCAGTGACGAGCGGGCGGGGCGACGCGGCCCGTGGCTGAACATGCTCGACCGGCTCGGCGTGGGTTTCGACTCCTGAGGAGGCGCGTTGGCAACCTTCCTGTTCTTTCCCGAGGGCGCGTTCGGCCCGACCAACAACTGCGTCGGGATCGGTCACGTGTTGCGCCAGCGCGGCCACCGGGTCGTCTTCGTCATTGAGGAGTCCTTTGCCGGCACGCTCGCCGCTCGCGGGTTCGACGAGCGACTCGTGCGCTTGGGCCCGCCTCCAGAACTGCCCGAGCTTCCCGGGCAGTTCTGGAAGGACTTCGTTGCCGAAACCTCGCCGGTGTTTCGTCATCCGACGATTGCCCAGCTCGAGGGGTTTGTCGCGCCGACGTTCGCCGCGTTGTGCGACGGTGCGCTCTACGTCGACGATTCGCTGCACGCCGCAATCGAGGATGTGGCGCCCGATGTCGTGGTCGAGGACAACGTGGTGAGCTTCCCGGCCATCCTCACCTGCGGCCGACCCTGGGTGCGGATCATGTCCTGCAACCCGCTCGAGCTGCCCGATCGGGCGCTACCCCCGGTCTTCTCCGGCTACCCGACCACCGACCGTGGCGGATGGGCGGAGTTCCGAGCCGAGGCGGACCGGGTCCTCGGTCCGGTGCGGGATGCGTTTGACGCGGCCGCGACCGCGTTGGGCGCCCCGCCGTTGCCTGCGGGGGCGTTTGTGCATCAGTCGGCGTGGTTGAACCTCAGTCTGTTCCCGGCCGAGTTGGACTACGCGCGCGCCGATCCGCTGCCGGCCACCTGGCATGTACTGGAGTCCAGCGTTCGCGGCGGGGAAGCGCCGTGGGAGCCGCCGCCGGACCTCGGCGAACCGAGCCGACCGCTGGTCTACCTGAGCCTCGGCTCGCTCGGCAGCGCGGACCTACCGCTCATGCGCCAGCTCGTTGACGCGCTCGCCGGCGCGCCGTACCGGGTGGTCGTCTCCCAAGGCCCCCGGTACGACGAGCTCGAGTTGCCGGCCGGAATGGCGGGGGCGGAGTTCCTTCCGCAGACGTCGGTCTTGCCGCAGGTGGACATCGTGATCACGCATGGCGGCAACAACACCGTCACGGAGTGCGTGCACTTCGGCCGGCCGATGGTCGTACTGCCGCTGTTCTGGGATCAGCACGACAACGCGCAACGTGTGCAGGAGACAGGTCTCGGTCGCAGGCTGGATACCTATCGGGTCGGGCGGGATGAGATCGTCGACGCCGTGGACTCGTTGCTCGAGCGTCCCCCGCCCGGCTTGGCGCACGCCGCGCGCCGCTTGCAGGCCGCGCCCGGAACGGAGCGCGCCGCGGACCTCCTCGAGCGGCTTGCCGCTACGGGCGATCCGGTCGTGCGGCGGTGAAGGTTCCGATGTTCGGGCCGGACGTGACGTTTCTCGGGGTTGGGTCGTGCGATCTTGGCGATCCGGTGACCTTCGAGGGCGCCGACGTCATCATCCTCGGCGCGCCCTTCGACAGTGGGACGTCCTACCGGTCGGGCGCACGGTTCGGGCCGATGGCGATCAGATCGACCGACTACCTGCCCCACGACGGGTCGCGCCCGCACCTCGCGCTCGGCGTCGACCCGCTGACGGATCTACGGGTGCTGGACGCGGGCGACATCGAGATGCCACCCACCGAAACCGAGCTGTCGATGGGCAGACTCGAGGAGGCAGTCGCCACGGTTTGCGCGGCCGGAGCGATTCCGGTCGTGCTCGGCGGTGACCACTCGATCGCCTGGCCCGACATCAGCGGCTGTGCCCGCCATTACGGCCAGGGACGGGTGTCAGTCATCCACTTCGACGCACACGCCGACACCGGAGAGGATCAGTGGGGTTCGCTGTACGGCCACGGCACCCCGATGCGCCGACTGATCGAGAGCGGGGCTGCGCGCGGCGATCGGTTCCTTCAGATCGGCTTGCGCGGCTACTGGCCCGAGCCACCGACACTGGCCTGGATGGCCGAGCAGGGCATGCGGTGGTTCGAGATGACCGAGGTTGTTTCCCGGGGTCTGGACGAGTGCCTGAGCGAGTCCGAGCGGATCGCGGTCGACGAGTGCGACGGGGTGTTCCTGTCCATCGACGTCGATGTGGTCGATCCCGGGATGGCTCCCGGAACCGGCACGCCTGAGCCCGGTGGGCTCACCGGACGCGAGTTGCTCGATGCGGTGCGGCGCCTTGCCCTCAACCTGCCGATCGTCGGGATCGACGTTGTCGAGGTCGCTCCGGCCTACGACAGCGCCGATGTCACCGCCATGCTCGCGAACCGGGTCGTGCTCGAGGTGCTTTCCGGGATCGCGGCCGCCCGCCGCTAGGTGATCGGGTTCGGTCCGGTCGGCTCGTCGTATTCCGGCGGAACGAGCGGCGCATCCGGCGGAACGTCGTCGCGACCCACCTGCGGCGGGAAACCGGCCGGTACGCCGGTGAGCTCCGGCACCAGGGTCGGGGTGTCCTTGTTGAGGACTTCGCCGCGGAAGAACGCCGGCCGGGCGATGTTGTAGGACACCATCACGACGACCCCGACGATCGCGGCACCGATCACCAGCACCGAAACCCCGCCGAGCACCCAGTGCGGCGGCAGGGTCATGTGCCACGACGTGTAGCTGGCCTCGGTCGAGTTGCTCCCGTTCGGGTTCAGCCAGTCGAGGTAGAAGCTCCACCCCATGACGATGAACAGGATGATGCCGCCGACGGTTGGGATCACCCCTTGCATGAACAGGTCGCGCGCGTTGCTCGTGAGCGTCTTCCGGTACCACCAGGCGCAGGCGAAGCCGGTGGTGCCGTAGTAGAGAGCGATGAACACGCCGCAGGCCGTGACCGAGTCGCTGATCACCTGCCCGTGGGAGGCGTAGTTGAACACGACATAGAGGACCGCGGAGACCAGGCCCATGACGACCGTCGAGGTCGTGGGCGTGAGGTAGCGCTTGTGAACCTTGGCGAACGTGCTCGGGATCGCGCGATAGACCGCCATCGCCAGGGAGGTCCGCGCCGTCGGCAGGATCGTCGTCTGGGTCGAGGCGGCGGCGGAGCTGAGCACCATGAGCAGCAGCAGCTTGACGAAGACGGTGCCGACGAACCCTTGCCCGAAGACCGCTCGACCGAGAACGTTCAGCACGTCACTGGAGTTGTCCGGGTTGTTCAAGCCGATGCCGTGCGTGCCGACGCCGGCGAATGCCTGCGCGGCGACAATCACGAGCGCGTAGATCGCGAGCAGTAGGAAGGTCGAGATGACCGCGGCCCGGCCCGGTGTCTTGGTCGGGTCCTTGGTCTCCTCGTTGACGGTGACCGCGGTATCCCAGCCCCAGTAGATGAAGATCATCAGGATCAGACCGGCGATGAAGGCCGAGAAGCTCGGGATGTTGAGCGGGTTGAACCAGCTCCAGGTCGGATCGAGGTGCTCGGGTGGCGCATGACCGGTGGCAACCTTGAGCAGGGCGACGACGGCGAACACGATCAGCATCCCGGCCTCGATCGCGAGCAGGCCCTTCTGCATGTTGGCCGAGACCTCGATGCCCCGGTAGCAGATGTAGGTCATGATCGCGAGCCACAGCAGTCCGACGAGCAGCACCCAGCCGCTCGCGGGGTTGCTGCCGATGCCGTCCGCGCCGAAGAGCAGGAAGACGTACTGCCCGGCGATCTGGGCCAGGCTCGCCATGATCAGGACGTCCGAGGCGATGATTCCCCAGCCACCCATGTACCACCCGGCCCGCGGGCCGAACATCCGGGTGGCCCAGGTGAAGGTGGTGCCGCAGTCGGGGTCCTGCTTGTTGAGCTCGCTGTATCCGATCGAGATCATCCACATCGGGATGAACGCGAGGATCGCGACGATCGGGGCCTGAAGCCCGACGAAGAAGACGATGAAGCCGAGGGTCGCCGCAAGGCTGTAAGCGGGTGCGGTCGAGGCGACGCCGACGACGACGGTGGACCACAGGCCGAGCGCTCCACTCTTGAGGCCCTTGGCCGAGGGTGCGTCTTGCTCGGGCGCGACGGCAGCCATGGAGATCCCTTCAGGTGTCGATGTCCAGCATGGTTCTCGCACCTATTGACCCCTCTTGGCAAGCGTTTCCGTCGAAAAACGCCGCCTGAACCTCGTAATCCGCAACGACGGGCGCGGTAGCCTCCGTCCATGAGAGCCGTCATCCTGGGTGCCGGCGGTGTCGGCGGTGCTGCTGCCACGATTGCCGCTCGACGTGGATTTCTCGACGCGGTCGTGGTCGCCGACTACGACGCCGAGCGCGCGAGATCGGTCGCCGACGGGACCGGGGACGAGCGATTTCAGGCCGCGCGCGTCGATGCCGGCGACGGGGAGGCGATCGCCAACCTGCTCCGGACGAGCAACGCCGACGTGGTCCTGAACGCGTGCGACCCGCGGTTTGTCATGCCGATCTTCGACGCTGCCCTCCAGACGGGCACGACGTACCTGGACATGGCCATGTCGTTGTCGCATCCGCATCCCGACGAGCCGTACGCCAAGACCGGGGTGAAATTGGGCGATGAACAGTTCGCGAAGTCTGCCGAGTGGGAGCAACGGGGGCTGCTCGCGCTCGCCGGCATCGGCGTCGAGCCCGGCCTGTCCGACGTGTTCGCCCGGTATGCGGCCGACCACCTGTTCTCCGAGATCGACGAGCTCGGTGTTCGCGACGGTGCCGATCTCGTTGTCAGCGGATACGACTTCGCGCCGACGTTCTCGATCTGGACCACGATCGAGGAGTGCCTGAACCCGCCGGTCATCTGGGAGCGCGATCGCGGGTGGTTCACCACCGTGCCGTTCAGCGAGCCGGAGATCTTCGACTTCCCGGAGGGCATCGGCCCGGTCGAATGCGTCAACGTCGAGCACGAAGAGGTGTTGCTGATGCCGCGCTGGGTCGACACTGCGCGGTGCACCTTCAAATACGGCCTGGGGGAAGAGTTCATCGGGGTGCTCAAGACGCTGCACAAGCTCGGCCTTGATGCGACCGCGCCGGTGACGGTTGATGGACAGTCGGTGTCACCGCGCGACGTCGTCGCCGCCTGTCTGCCCAACCCGGCGAGCCTCGGCGAGCAGATGAGTGGCAAGACCTGCGCCGGAACGCTCGTTACCGGCACGGGTAAGGACGGGGCCCCACGCGAGGTCTACCTCTACCAGGTGGCGGACAACGAGGAGTGCATGCGGGTCTGGGGTTCGCAGGCAGTCGT
>DATJWM010000163.1:0-43983 GCA_035501255.1 Mycobacteriales bacterium
GCGATGCAGTTCCTCGACGACGACGGAGCGGAGCGGCACATCGTCGACGCGATGATGTTCCTGAGCTCGCCGCAGGCCAGTTTCATCACCGGCGAGACGCTCCGGGTGACCGGCGGCATGGCCGCGGGCATCTAGGCCCCGACGGTGTTCACCCGAGGGTCTTCGGTCTCATCATTTGAGCACTCTCACGACCTTGCCGGTCGCGGCGACGAACTCGGTGAGCGACCCGAGGTCCCCGTTCTTGAACGGTCCACTGAGGGTGTTCGCGACCCAGATGTGCGAGCCGACGATGACGATCGGGCCCGGGGCGCCGAAGCCGTACTTCGATCCTTTCAGCACGCGAACGAGCTGACCTGTTGAGGCCTTCAGCTCGGTCACCGATTCGCCGTACTGATTCGTCACCCACACGTCGGATCCGTTCGACGTCACGCCGTCCGGGCTGTGGAGCTTGTCCTTCGAGGCTTTGATCACCCGCACGAGATGGCCGGTCGAGGCGCTGAGTTCGCTGACCGACTCACCTTTGTCCGTTGCCGGCTCGCCTTCGTTCGCCACCCAGATGTGGGAATGGTCCGAGGCGATGCCCTCGGGCCAGACGAGGCCGTCCGCTGCAGCATTGATCACCCGCACTAGGTCGCCGGTGGAAGCGTCGATCTCTGTCACCGAGGATCCGCGCGGGCTGATGACGAACAGGTGTGAGCCATTGCGGACGATCGAGGACGGGAAGTTGAAGTCGTACTTGGCACCCGAGATGACCCGGATCAGGTTGCCGGTCGACGCTGCGAGTTCGGTGATCGACTCACCCTTGGCATTGGTCACCCATACGTGGGTGCCGTTGTCGGCGATGCCGAAAGGCCAGTTGAAGGCGTACTGCGATCCTTTGATGATCCGGATCAGCTTGCCCGTCGACGCAGCGAACTCGGTGATCGAGGCGCCGTACTCGTTGGTCACCCAGATATGCCCGCCGATGTCGGCAACGCGGGCAGGTGAGTTGAAACCGTACTGCGAGCCTTGAATGACCCGGACGAGTTTTCCGGTTGAGACCGCCACTTCGGTGACCGAGTTTCCCTCTCCGTTCGCCGCCCACAAGTGGGTGCCGTCTGAAGTGATGGAGAACGGCGCGTTGAACTGGTACGCCTTGGCCTGCGGGTGCCCGGGCGAGGTCGTCGCCGCGTGGGCAGATGCGCCGACCAGCGCGAGCGAACCGATCATGAGTACGACGAGACCGATGAGTCTCGCCCTTCGGCCTTCGCTGTGCGGTCCATCGCCGCTGCGAAATTCGGAGCTGTCACTAGGTCGGTGCGCACGGTGCGACATGGCCGTCCTCCTCAGACTGGCTCAGGGAAGCGCGCTACCGGCACATGGTCGCACCGCTGGCAAGCCCCTACCGCGCAGGGAGTTAGTGAAAAATGGTGATTTATCCGGGAGGTCAGCCCGCGGTGATCCCGTTGTCGCTCGAGACGATTGCGCCGTGGATGTTGCTCGCCTCATCTGATGCGAGGAACGCGAACACGGACGCGAGCTCGGCCGGCTTCGCCATGCCGCGTGGGGACATGTAACGCCCGACGAGGTCCCAGTCGACATCCGGCGGCATCTGGTAGTTCTTCACCAGCGCGGAGTTCGTGCCGCCCGGAGCGATCGCGACCACGCGCATCGGCGACTTCAGGTACTCCATCGCGAGCGCCTTGGTGAGCTGAATGACCGCACCTTTGGTCATGCAGTACACGACGGTGTACGCCTGACCGTCGATCCCGGCGTTGGAGGCGATGTTCACGATCACGCCGCCGTCGTGGAGCAGGTGCGGGATGGCCGCCTGCGCCATGAAGAAGTAGCCGTCGACGTTGACGCCCATCATCTGTCGGTACTGCACCTCGGTGACGTCGGTCACGTGCTCGGCTCGGGCGATCCCGGCGACGTTGCCCAGGACGTCGAGGTGCCCGAACCTCGCGACGGCGTCCTCGATCGCGCTCACACAGTCCGCACGCTGGGTGATGTCGCAGACCCTGGTCTCGATCAGGCTGCTGTCGGTTCCCTCCGCATCCTTCGCGCGCGCGACCGTGTCGGCCAGACCGTCGGGATTGATGTCGAGCGCGAGCACCCGCGCGCCCTCGGACGCAAGTCGTAGCACGACCGCGCGCCCGATTCCTGATCCGGCTCCGGTGATCACGGCGGTCTTGCCGGCGTACCTCGTCACGTGGTCATCCCCAGTCGCTTCAAGTAGTCCTCGTCCCCCTTGGGGGCGATGAACAGTCCGATTGCCTCGGTCAGCAGGACGCCGTCGAGGTGGCAAGTGCCTTTGATGGTGCGTTTGCGACCATCGACCGAGTCGATCCACGCCGACAGTTCGAGCTTGCGGTTCAGTGGCGTCGGCCGGCGGTAGTCCACCTTCAGGTACGCCGTGAACCCCGGCGCGAGCTGCACGAAGCCGAGCATCTCGTCGTAGGTGGCGGCGATCCAGCCGCCGTGGCAGTGTCCGGGTGGGCCTTCGTAGGCGGGTCCGTAGGTGATCTCGCCCTCGATCCGGTGGTCGCCGTCCGGGCCGTCCACGAGTCGCATCGTGAGCGGCGGCGCAATCGGGTTGTTCGGCCCGCTGATCGGGCTGTAGCCCACGAAGTCGCGCGGTTGGAGGCCGGCCTCGCTCACCTCCCAGCCCTGCGCGCGGGCGGGCAGCAGGTCGAGGGAGTCGGCGAAGGCGTTCGCCGCCTCGGTCGCCCGGCGCAGTTGCTCGACCGGTGGCCGGACGAGTGCGAGCCGCTGGATCATTCGTCGCAGCGCATTTGCGAGCTCGGCCGATGCCTGTGCTGCCTCGTCGTCCACCACGCCCGCCCTTCAGTCCGTGAACCGCGGCGCGCGCTTGGCCTTGCGCGCCGCCACTGCCTCCTCGAAGTTACGGGTCGTGAGCCGGACGTAGAGCTGCGCCACCCCCTCGAAGTCCATGTGAGCGGCCAGGCTCGCCGCGTCCATGCTGGCGGCCAGGCTGCGTTTGGTGAGCTCGACGCCCGGCCGGCTGAACCCCGCAATCTGCTCGGCGATCCGGTAGCAGGTGGGGAGAAGCTCCTGCGGGTCGACCGCTTCGCAGACGAGCCCGATCCGCGTCGCTTCCTGCGCATCGACGTCCCGGCCGGTCAGCATCACCTCGGCGGCGCGCGCCGAGCCGATCGCCCGGGGGAGCAGGTAGGACAGCCCGAGCTCGCTCGCGGTGAGGCCGTTGTTGATCCCGGCGGCGCGAAAGTACGCCGAGGTTGCCGCGACCCGGATGTCGCAGGCGAGCGCGAGGCAGAACCCACCCCCGATCGCCGGGCCGTTGATGGCGCCGATCACGGGCTGATGTAGCTCCCGGATGGTCGTCACAACCGTCGCGAGCACCTCCATCGAGCGGAGCGCGATGGTGGACAACGTCAGTCCGTCGATGTCGGGCACGTGGCCGGGATCGTCGAGATCGGCCCCTGAGCAGAACGCGCCACCTTCGCCGGTCAGTACGACGACTCGCACCGCGTTGTCGTTGTGGAGCCCCGCGAGTGTCTCGCGCAGGGGGATCATGACGTCGAAGGCCATCGAGTTCATCCGCTCGGGCCGGTTGAGGGTGACGAGCGCGACCTCCGGTTGTGGCCGGTCGACCCGGACGAAGTCGCTCACCTGCTACGCCTGCATCGGGGTGTCGGTCAGGCCGGTGAGCGTGTAGCAGCGTTCCTGGACCCGGGCGGCGAATCGCCAACCGGCCGGCGTGCGGGTGAGCTCGTCGACGTACCACAAGCCGATCAGCCAGACCGACGTCGTGCCGTCTCGGCCGGTGGACAGCATGGGGTTGTTGCAGGAGGTTCGGGCGTGCGCACGATCACCGTCGATGGTGATGTGCGGCAGCCCCATCATGTGCTGAGTTCGCGCGAACAACGGCAGCGAGGCGGCGAGGAACTCCTTGATCTCGCCGAGGCTCCCGTTCGGTCCGCCGAAGGTCGTGAAGTCGATCCGGGCGTCGTCGGTGAACAACTCGTCGAGCTCGTCGAAGCGTTGGCCGTCGATGAGGTCGGCGTACCGGCCGATCAGGTGCTGGATTTCGAGGCGATCGGCAACCTCGCCGGCGCTGAGCGTCAGCAGCCCTGGGGGGTTGGTCCGCCGAGACCGACGAGCGTGCAGAAGGTGTCCTTCGAGACCTTCCATCCGCCGTCGGACCACACAGCCTTGGCCTGGTATCCGGGCAAGGTGTCCTTACCGTTGATGTAGAGGTCGAAGGTGACGTTGGCGGTGCCGGGACCGGTGATCGTCACCGACTTGACCTTGGACGATTCCTTCGCGCCGGCGGCGAGTTTCTTCGCCGCTGCGAATGCGGCGCCGAGGGATGCGCCGTCCTCGACCATGGTCTTCGCCTGCGCGGTCGGCGCGCTGAAGAACGTGTTGTACAGCGTCGTGACCTGCTGCTTGGCCGTCGCGGGGTCCGACACCCCGTTCGGCGAGGGAGTGGGCGTGGTATTCCCGCCACCGCTGCTGCCACTGCTGCAGGCGGCCATCGTCAGGGCCACGGACGCGATCACAATCAACGTGGAAAGTCTGCGCATGGACAGGACAGTAGCGCTGATGCGCCGCGTGTGGGTGGATTTGATCAAAGTGCTTTTGATGCGACCGACGACAAACCTGACGGGGCGTCACATAATGGCGCCGTCACATAATGACGTTGGGCCGACGCGCGGTCCGCTCGGAAAGGGATGGCGATGACAACGTTCGATCAGCTCCTTGTCGGCGGCGAGTGGGTGGCCCCGTCCAGCGACCGGCGCTTCGAAGTACGTTCCCCCGCGACCCTCGAGGTCGTCGGCTCGGTCCCCGAGGCTGTGGAGGCCGATGTCGACGCCGCCGTCGCGGCCGCCCGGCGCGCGTTCGACCACGGTCCCTGGCCGACGACCTCGCCCGCCGACCGGGCCAAGGTCATCGCTCGTTTCGGTGAGCTGCTCGCCGAGCGGCTCGGCGAGTTCACGTCCACGATTTCCTCGGAGATGGGCGCACCGCCCGCCACCGTCGAGATGATGATGTACACGCCGGCGAGCGCGGTGCTCGGCGTCTACTCGGGGCTTGCCGAGACCTTCCCGTGGCAGGAGAACCGGACCGGGATGTTCGGTCTGAGCAAGGTACGCCGCGAGCCTGTCGGCGTGGTCGCGGCGATCATCCCGTGGAACGTGCCGCTGTTCATCGCGGTCAACAAGCTCGTCCCCGCGCTGCTCGCGGGTTGCACGGTGGTCCTCAAGCCGGCGCCCGAAACGCCGATCGACTCGCTCATGCTCGGCCAGCTCTTCGTCGAGGCCGGCCTGCCCGAGGGAGTGCTGTCGGTGCTTCCGGCCGAGCGAGAGGTCAGCGAGTACCTCGTCACGCACCCTGGTATCGACAAGGTGTCGTTCACCGGGTCGACCGCGGCCGGCCGGAGGGTGGGTTCGCTCGCGACCGAGCGGCTCAAGCGAATCTCGCTCGAGCTGGGGGGCAAGTCCGCGGCGATCGTGCTCGACGACGTCGATCTCGCCTCGACCGCCTACATGATGGTGATGGCCGGCTTGATGAACTCCGGGCAGGCCTGCGTAGCGCAGACGAGGATCCTCGCCCCGCGCTCGCGCTACGCCGAGGTCACCGAGGCGATCGTCGAGAACGCCAAGACCTTCACCGTCGGCGACCCGCTCGCCGAGACGACTCAACTCGGCCCGCTCGTCGCCGAGCGGCAGCGCGACCGGGTTGAGGGCTATATCGAGAAGGGCAAGTCAGAAGGGGCCCGGCTGGTGCTCGACGGCAGCCGTCCGGCCGGCCTCGATGTCGGCTGGTACGTCGGGCCGACGGTCTTTGCCGACGTCGACAACACCATGACGATCGCGCGGGAGGAGATCTTCGGCCCGGTCCTGTCGGTTATTCCTTACGACACCGAGGAGGAGGCTCTCGCGATCGCCAACGACAGCGACTTCGGGCTGGCCGGTTCGGTGTGGACCGCGGATGTCGACCACGGCTTCGAGATCGCGACGAAGGTCCGGACCGGTACCTACGGCATCAACTGGTACGCGTTCGACATGGGATCGCCATTCGGCGGGTACAAGTGCTCCGGGATCGGTCGTGAGGATGGGCCGGAAGGGCTCGCCGCCTTCTGCGAGCTCAAGTCGATCCTGATGCCACTCGGCTACACCGAGTGACCGAGCAGGCGATTAACCGGGAATGACGACGGCCCGGCCGTCCAGCGTGCCCGTGGTGAGCCGCTCGTAGGCCGCGGGAGTGTCGTCGAAGTCGAACCGCTCGGTCTCGATGATGACGTCGCCGGTCCGGGCGAGCGCGATGACCTCTTCGAGCTCGGCGATCGGCGCCCCTTGCGGGATGAACACGTCGCAGTCGTGCGCAATCTGACCGAAGCGGATCGATGCGGTGCCGAAGCCCTGGCCGACGATCGCGACCGAGCCGAGCGGGGCCGCGTTGCGGATCGCCGCGTTCATCGTCTGGTCGGCGCCGACGAAGTCCAGGACGGCGTCGGCGCCGACGCTTCCCACCGCCTCCCGCAGCCGCTTCGACAGCCCGTCACCGGCGGGCAGCACGTCGTGAGCACCGAGCCGCCGCGCGGCGTCCAGGCGTTCGGCGCGCGATTCCACCGCGACGATCCGGGCGGGTGAGAGCATCCGCAGCCACTGCACGGCGTACCCGCCGAGCCCGCCCACGCCGATCACGACCGCGGTCGAACCAGGGCGGAGCTTGGGGAGGACCCGGCGAACCGCGTGGTACGACGTCGCTCCGGCGTCGGTGAGCGGCGCCGCCTGGGCCGGATCCAGTGAGCCGAGCGGGACCAGGTCGCGTTGCGCGACCACCAGGTACGGGGCGAGGCCACCGTCGAGGCCGAAACCGCGACCGTGCCAGGAGTCAACGCAGTAGTTGTCGGCGCCGCGTCGACACCAGCGGCACCGGCCGCAGGTCGACATGCAGGCGACGGCGACCGCAGTGTCGAGGTCGAGACCCTCGACCCCATCTCCGACCGCGTCGACCCAGCCGGCGATCTCGTGGCCGAGGGTGAACGGGACGTCGTAGGGCAGGATGCCGGCCGGCGCCTGAAGGAACAGGACGTCGGAATGGCACAACCCGACCCCGGCGACCCGGACCCGGACCTGGCCATGGCCGGGTTCGGGCACGGCCAGCTCATCGAAGCCCGGGTGCTGCCAGTCCAGCAAGCGGTACGCCCGCATCGTCGACTCGCTCATCCTGCCTCCACGGGTTGGACCGTCACCCATTGCACGTGCAGCTCACGGCGAGCGATCAGCCAGTCGCCGTCGACGGCGACGAGGTCGTCGTCGTACCGGATGAACAGCACCCGATCCTGCACCTTGCCGTCGACCTCCTCGAGGTGATGGGCGGCGCACCGGGTCTCGGCCCGTGCCCGGTCGACCCCTGGGTCGACCGTCGCCGAGTGATTCGCGATCGCGTGCTGGGTTGCCCGGTAGGTGGACAAGCGCGTCATGGCGGTCGCGATCTCCGCGCGACCGCGGCGAACCGCCGACGAGGACTGCCCGGTCGGATCCATCCAGATCTCCAGTACGCCGTCGGGGGTGAACAGCGCAGCGATCGCCTCCCCGTCGACGCGGTCCGCCGCTGCGGCATACTCCTCGACCACCCGGCGGATGGCGTCGTGCGCGCCGCTCACGCGACGGCCTTCGAGAAGGCAGTGACCAGCACCTCGAGCGCGGCTCGCGCACCGCTGGGCTCGGAGGCGAAGACGGACAGATTGGTGTAGACGTCGGTCGCACCGGCGTCGATCAGCGCGGGCACTCCCGCCATCGTGGCCGCCGGGTCGCGCTCGCCCGCCGCGTTGGTCCGGATCGGAGCAGGGGCCTGAACGGTGAGCGGCCGGTCGACGGTTTCCCTCAGTTGGCGGGCACCGGAGCGGATGTCGTCCAGGGAGGCGCCCATGATCGGGATCCATCCGTCGCCAAGAGCGTTGATGCGGCGCAGGTTCCGGCGGGTCATCGGCCCGGCGAACCACACCGGCAGTCGCTCCTGCACGGGTTGGGGGGAGCAGTAGGTGTCGGTGAACGCCACCGTTGGCGAGGAGTACGACGCCGGGAGTTGACCCCACAGTGCGCGGCATGCGCCGATGGTGTCGTCGAGCAGGTCGCCCCGGGTGTCGAACGCCAGGCCGGCCGCGTCGTACTCCGCTTCCTGCCAGCCGGTGCCGACCCCGAGGTCGACCCGGCCGGCGCTCACCAGGTCGAGCGTGGCCACGGTCTTGGCGAGGACGGCGGCGGGGCGCAGCGGCGCGATCAGGATTCCGGTCGAGATCCGCACCCGCTCAGTGACGGCCGCGATTGCGGCCAGGACCGTCAGGGGCTCGAGCCACGGCGCGTCGGGGGTGGTCGGGAAGCGCCCCCAGACGTAGCTGCTCGTGTCGGCACCCATCACCACGTGGTCGTTGACGATCAGGCGGTCGATCCCGACGTCGTCACAGGTCCGCCCGATGGCGAGCAACGAGTCCCAGTCGCCTCGAGCCCAACCGCCCCAGTTCGGTATTCCGACGCTGAGTGTGGTCCTCGTCATCGATCCGCACGCCTCCGCGTCCTCGGGTGGGCCAGACTGTAGCGGTTGGCGAGAGTGCACGGGCGGGGCGATACACCCGATTGGCGTAGTGCGTCACCTGCTGATTGGCCCGTACTGCGCAGCGATGAACGGCCGAATATGACTAGGCCAACCGGGCCCATAGTCAGATTGGGCGGTCTTTGCGCCGGCCCCTTATCTCTGCCGCGAATCGCGAGCATCATTGGACTCTCGGGAACCGACTTGGGGGACCGCGATGACGGGCTCTGAACAGCGAGTGATTCTGGTCGACGACTCCCCCGACCTTCGCCTCCTCATCACCCTCGCCATCGAGGACTCTGCCCAGGGCACGGTCGTCGCCGAGGCCGACGACGGAGACACCGGGCTGCGCTTGATCCAGAGGCTGCGCCCCGATGTCGCGATCATCGATGTGCACATGCCGCGGATGAGTGGGGTCGAGCTGATCCGCAGACTACGGGTCCACGGCTTGACCCTACGGATCATCGCCCACTCCAACGACGAAGACGGATTGGATGCCGCCCTGGCCGCTGGCGCCGATCTCGCCGTGATGAAGACTCCGAACAGTTCGGGCTTGCTGACCGCCCTCGCGAGCTGATTCTCACCCGGCCGCCCGGCCGTGACCATTTCTGACGGACCGTCAGATATCGTCGCGGGAGCACCCGAGCCGGAGGACCACAAACGATGTCAGCACCGGAGTTGCACGCGGCTCAGTACATGCCGAACCTACTGGTGGACGCCCTGGACCGCCACGCCGACTCACCGGCGGTCTACCTCGGTGAGGAGGTGCTCACCGGCGCGGACATGGCCGCGGAGATCAGCCGGTATGTCCAAGCGTTCGCCGCCCTCGGCATCGGGGAGCGGCACCCGATCGCGATGTTGTCCAAGAACCGTCCCGAGGTCCTGTTCACGATGGGCGCGAACATGCTCACCGCGGTCCGAAGTACGGCGCTTCACCCGATGGCCTCGCTGGAGGATCAGGCATACGTCCTCCAAGACGCCGGGGTGAAGACCCTGGTCTTCGACCCGAGCGCCTTCGATGAGCGGGCGGGCGCGCTCCGCGAGGCTGTCCCCGGCCTGGAGAACCTCCTCTCGCTCGGCCCGTCCGAGGTCGGCACCGACCTCATCGCGCTCGCGAAGACCTTCGACCCGCAGCCCCTCGTCGCGCCGGCCGTGGATCCGGAGGAGGTCACAGGCCTCACCTATACGGGTGGGACGACCGGCGCGTCCAAGGGGGTCATGCAGACCTACCGGAGCGGCGCGACCCTCACCCAGATCCAGCTCGCCGAATGGGAGTGGCCGCAGGACACCCGGTTCCTCATCGCGACCCCGCTCTCGCACGCCGGCGCCGCCTTCTTCATCCCCACCCTGCTGCGTGGTGGCTGCATCGTGGTGCTTCCCGGGTTCGACCCGACCGGTGTGCTCGAGGCAATCGAGAAGTACCGGATCACCGCCACGATGCTCGTCCCGACCATGCTCTACATCCTCATGGATCACCCCAAGATCGACGACTACGACCTGTCGAGCCTGGAGACGGTCTATTACGGGGCCGCCGCGATGTCGCCCACTCGGCTGAAGGAGGCGATCGAGCGATTCGGGCCGGTCTTCTTCCAGTTCTTCGGGCAGTCCGAGTGCGGAATGACGATCTCCGTGCTCAAAAAGGACGAGCACGACATCAACGATCTCGAACGGCTCGCGACCTGCGGCCGACCGGTTCCGTGGCTCAACGTGAAGTTGCTCGACGACGACCTGAACGAGGTTCCGATCGGTGAACCCGGCGAGATCTGTGTCCGTGGCCCGCTCGTCATGAAGGGTTACTGGAACAAGCCCGAGCAGACCGAGGAAGCCCTCAAGGGCGGCTGGTTGCACACCGGTGACATCGCGAAGAAGGACGCCAAGGGCTTCCTCACGATCGTCGACCGCAAGAAGGACATGATCGTCTCCGGCGGCTTCAACGTGTTTCCGCGCGAGGTCGAGGACGTCATCGGGACCCACCCAGCGGTCGCCCAGGTTGCGGTCATCGGCGTACCCGACGAGAAGTGGGGCGAGGCGGTCAAGGCGGTCGTGGTCCTCCGCCCCGAACAGGCCGTGACCGAGGCGGAGCTGATCGACCTCGTCAAGGAGCGCAAGGGTGCGGTGCATGCACCCAAGTCGGTCGACTTCGTCGATGCGATCCCGCTGTCCGCACTCGGCAAGCCGGACAAGAAGGTCCTGCGCGCGCAGTACTGGCAGGGTGCGCAGCGGCTGGTCAACTAGCGGACAGGCGCCCGCTCAGGTGCGCGGGTCACAGTGTCCGGCTCAGATGATGCGAGAGGTTGCCCTGGTGGTCGATGAGATAGCGGCGCTCGGTGAAGTGCCAGGAGCCGTCCGCCGCGCGGCCAAAGGAGTCCCAGTACCGCCCGGTGATGATCGGTTGCAGCGGCAACAGCGACGCGGCGTGCCCAGCGAGGCCCTGAAACACGACGTAGGACGATCGCGCCGTGGCGGTCCCTGCCTCCTCGTCGACGTGGATGATCGAGTTCACCGTCACGTGCTTGGTCCGCGGCGACCCGTCGTAGACCATCGTCTGCCCCCGCCACATCTTGGCCATTTGTTCACTGCCGGTGCTGAACACGCTGCCGAACTCGTCGCACAGCCTGCCCTGGTCGAACAAGGCGGCGAGCCCGTCGAAGTCACCCTCGTCCATCAGTTCGCAGTAGCGGCCGAGCAGGTTGCGGATTGCCTCGTGCGCGTCGGACATGCAGCGCATGGTGTCAGATCGGTGGTGTCCTCGCGATGACCTCATCGTATGAATTGGTCGACGAACAGGTGCTCGGCGTGCGAATGAGCGTCTTCGCCGATCGCAAGAAGCAACTTCGCGAGCTCGTCGACGCCTCGCTCGCCTTCGCCGACCGCGACTATCTGGTCGAGGGCGACCGCCGGATTACCTACCGCGAGCACCACGCGGCGGTTGCCCGGGTGGCGGCGTACCTGGCGTCCGCCGGTGTCGGCCAAGGCGACCGGGTGGCAATCCTCGGCCGCAACTCGATCGAGTGGGTGGTGACGTTCTGGGCGACCGTGTCGCTCGGGGCGATCGCGGTCGGGCTCAACGCCTGGTGGACCGAGCAGGAGCTCACCTACGCGATCGAGGACTGTACGCCGGCCCTCGTCGTCGACGACATGAGCGTGATCACCCCTCTGCTCGAAGGCCCGGACGTCGCGATGCCGGAGGTGGCGGTCGACGAGGACGACCCCGCCGTCATCCTCTACACCTCGGGCACGACCGGGCGGGCCAAGGGTGCGACCCACTCACACCGCAATCTCCTCTGCCTCGTGCAGGCGCAGGAGGCCCTCATCGCAAGCCGGTTGCCACCGGGGTTCGAGATGCCGGCGAGCCGGACCCTCACCAGCACACCGCTCTTTCACGTCTCCGGCCTGCACAGCGGGGTCGTGGCGTGCATCAACACGGGCGGCACGATCGTGTGGCAGACCGGCCGATTCGACCCGAAGAAGACCCTTGACCTCATCCAGCGGGAGCGCTGCACCTCATGGACGACCGTGCCGACGATGCTCTGGCGCGTCCTGCACGAGCCGACCATCGGTGAGTACGACACCAGTTCGCTGTTCCACATCGGTGGTGGCGGCGCGGCCTGGTCGCCGGCACTTCAGAGCGAGATCAAGGACAAGCTCGGTGAGCAGGTGGGCTGGGGTCTCGGCTACGGGCTGACCGAGTCCAGCGGGCTCGCCACATCCGCCGGCCCGGCTGATCTCGCCGTGAACCCGGACACCGTCGGGCGACCGGCCGCAACGGTCGAGGTCAAGATCGGCCCGGCGGACGAGATCTGGATCCGCGGCCCGATGGTGATGCTCGGGTATTGGGGCAACGACGAGGCCACCAGGGCGGTGATCGACGACGACCGCTGGTTGCACACCGGCGACCTCGGCGAGATCCGCGCGGACGGCCAGCTCTACCTCTCGACCCGGCGTACCGACCTGATCCTTCGCGGCGCGGAGAACGTGTACCCGATGGAGATCGAAAACTGTCTGGAGGGTCATCCGGACGTCGAGGAGGTGGCCGTCATCGGCATCCCGGACGAGGAGTTCGGTCAGCTCGTCGGGGCTGTCGTCGTACCGTCCGAGGGTGCGACGATCGACCCGGACTCGCTCACGGCTTACGTCAAGGAGCGGCTGGCCTACTACAAGGTGCCCACCCGGTGGTTCGTCCAGTCCGACCCCCTCCCGCGCAACGCGAGCGGCAAGGTCGTGCGCCCCGACGTGGTCGAGACGGTCACTTCTGCGTTGAAGGAGTCGGGATGAGAAGTCCGGGGCCGAGGGAATGGAGCCAGTCGTGAGCTATCCACCGGAGAACTATCCGCTGACCGCCGCCGGGGTGGACGACTACCCGGTGAAGGTCGGGTCGATGTTGCTCACGCTCGTCGACCCGCATCGGGGATTCGAGCGCGCCTACAACCGGTGGTACGAGCGCGACCACTTCTACGCCGGCTGTATGGAAGGTCCCTGGCAGATCGCCGGATCACGCTGGGTCGCCACCCGCGAGATGAAGGATCTGCGCTGGGGAACGACCGCGGTCGCCGACCCGATCGACGCGGGGTCCTACGTGGCCATCTACTGGGTCGAGGCCGGTCATCACAAGGACTGGGACGACTGGGCGTTGCCGCAGGTGCAGCAGCTGTACGCCAGCGGGCGGGGGTTCCTCGAGCGCTCGCACGTCCACACGGCGACCTTCGACCACATCGGCGCGGCGTACCGCGACTCCGACCCGGTGCCGATCGAGCTCGCGCTCGACCACCATTACGAGGCGATCGTCGCCGTCTGGCTGGACGGTCTCGGTGGTCTGGACGCGCAGGGCCTTCACGACCGGTTGCTCGGCGACGGTCCGCTCGCCGGTGTCCTGGACGGCTCCTCGATCGAGATCGCCTCGTCGTGGACGCCACGTCCGGAGTTCCGCAACTCCCGCGACGGCGCCCCGATGTCGCTCGGCTCGCCCGGGGGCGCGCAGAACCGACTCTGCCAGCTGCTGTTCGTGGGCGGGGACGTGCGGGAAGTGCTGCCGCGCCTGCGGGCCTACACCGACGCGCTCGCCGCCGATGGGATCGCGGACACCGCGCTCGCCGCGCCGTTCCTCCGGACGGTCGTCGGCACCGACACCTACGTCGAGGAGATCTGGTAGCCGCGCGGGGTGAGCGCCCGGCACGGTATCGGTCCCCGCGGCCATGAACTGAATGTGAATTAGTTCACAATCACATCGGCGGCGAGCGTGGGCGGCGCGGCTATGACCGAGGTCACACCGCATTTCGCTACACGTTGGAATGAAAGTGGGTCGATGCTTGCTATGGCTAGCGGTGCATCCCGCACCCCCACACATCGAAGGATCTGATGAAGATGACTCGACAGGCTGCTGTTGAGCTTCGCAACGTTCCGGTCTTCTCCGGCCTGTCGCGGCGTGCCCTCGCCCTCGCTGACTCGCTCGTGACCCCGGTCTCCTTCGCTGACGGCGACGTCCTCTGCCAGGAGGACCACCTCGGTCGCCAGGCGTTCATCATCACCAAGGGCAGCGCCGCGGTCAGCCGAGGGGATGAGTTCATCGCGACCGTCGGTGCCGGCGATGTGGTCGGCGAGATGGCCCTGTTGGGAGACGGTCGCCGAACCGCGTCGGTCACCGCACTCGAGCCGGTCGAGGCGCTCGTCATGTCGGCCCAGGAGTTCGCGAGCGTGCGCTCCCTGCCCGGCGTCGATGCGGAGCTGCACCGGATCGCCGGGCTGCGCGAGCAGCAGTTGTCCACGGCTGCCTGACCGCGCCTTCTGGCGAGTGGCGCCTAACGCCAGGCGAAGACCGGCTCCTCGAACTCCTCGACCCGGGTCGGGCGCCCGTGCACCCCAACCTCCCGGAACTGGTGGATGACCGCCGCCGTCGGGGCATGAATCCAGGCGCCGAGCATCGGCACCCGAATGATCGGTCGGGGTGACTCGGGGATCGAGGCGAACCTCGGTTCGACGTCGAAGGTCGCCCGATGTGCGATGTGCACGCTCGCGACCTCGGCCGGGTTGGCCACGATCCGATCGGCGACCGGCCCGGCCCACATCACCACGGGGGTGATCCGGTACCCCGAGTGGGTGGAGTAGTCGTCGAGCAGGCCGAGTACGGCGTCCGCGCTGACGTCGAGACCGATCTCCTCCTGCACCTCGCGCCGCGCCGTTTGTTCCGGTGCCTCGCCGTCGTCGACCCGCCCGCCCGGCAGCGCCCATTGCCCCGGATGGGCCCGCATGGTGTTCGGTCGCTTGGTCACGACGATCCCCGGTCCGGCGTCGTCCTCGACCACGACGAGCGCAACTGCGGCCGCCTTGTTGGTGCCGAGGTCGTGCGTGTGCCGGTCGAAGGACCGCAGCCGTTCCCTGACTGCCGCGCGGGTGAACTCCTCGTCCATGCCAGGCCCTTCCGGCAGCGGCTTCAGGTAGTGATGCTCACCCAGCCAGCAGGGGGCCGACGTGGGTGCCGAATGCGCTGATCTGATCACACAGCTCGTCGATCGAGCGGCTCGGGAACCGTACCTGAAGGTGGTTCACCCCGGCCGCCGCCCACCCGCGAAGGTCCTCGGCGATCCGTTCCGGCGTGCCTGTGACGGCGTCCCGGTCGAGGTCCCACCGGGGATCGCCGACGTAGGTCCAGGGCGCGATCGCGCCGATATCCCCGGAGTCGTCGCCACGCGCGCGGCGAAACAGGTCAACCAGGTCAGGCATCTGCGCGAGCGGCGTGCCCTGCGGGAGCCAACCGTCGGCCAGGGTGGCGGCGCGTCGTACTGCAGCGGGGGCGCTGCCTCCGACCCAGATCGGTGGTCGGGGATCTTGGACCGACACCGGCTCGACCGACACGTCGTCGATGGCGCCGTGCCGCAGCACGGTGTCGATCACCCGCAACGCCTCGTCGGTGTCTCGCCCGCGGGTGGCGAAGTTGGCGCCGAGCGCGTCGAACTCACCGCGTACGTGTCCGGCGCCGACGCCCAGGATCGCCCGCCCGCCGGAGAGCCGGTCGAGGGAGGCGAACGCGTTCGCGGTGACCAGCGGATGCCGGTAGGTGACGTTGAACACCGAGGACAGCAGCCGGGTCGTCGCCGTCTGGCCGGCGAGCCAGCCCAATGTCGCGACCGTGTCGTACCAGGTGGCGCCCATCGAGGGGACGAGATCGGCGGGGATGGCGACGTGGTCGCACACGCCGACGTAGAAGAAGCCGTTTGCGTCGGCCGCCTTCGCCGCGGCCGCGATCTCGGCGGGACCGGCGGTGCGTTCCCAATCCTCGACGAAGTAGTTGCTCTGTGCCTGGACCGGCAGTTGGATGCCGAACGCGACGCTGCCGACAGGGACGATTGGCGCCATGGGGCGAGTCTATTCTGACGACCCGTCAGATTTGCCAGGACCGGTCCGGTCCGGTCCGGTCCGGTCAGGTCACATCTGCGTCGTACGCCGCTGTCGTCGGTGGTTTAGCCGGCCTCGACCGCGAGCGGCGGGTCGGTCGCCTCGGCGACGTCCCGCTTGTCGGCAAGTCCGCTCGGCCACCAGTTGTGCCGGCCGATGTCGAGGTTCAGGGCCGTGACGAGAACCGAGCGGACGACGATGGTGTCGAGCAGGACTCCGACCGCCACCGCGAACCCGATCTCGGCGAATCCGATGATCGGCAGGGTTCCGAGTACCGCGAACGTGCCGGCGAGGACGAGCCCAGCTGATGTGATCACCCCACCCGTGGCGGCCAGCCCGGTGAGCGCCCCGACGTGTGGGCCGAAGCGTGTGGTCTCCTCGCGGACGCGGGTCATCAGGAAGATGTTGTAGTCGATCCCGAGGGCCACGAGGAACACGAACACAAAAAGCGGGAACGCCGTGTCCGCACCTTCGAAGTGGAACACGTGGGTGAAGAACACCCCGGACAGCCCGAGCGCCGCGGCGAATGACAGGACGACGGTCGCGATCAGCATCAGCGGCGCAACGATCGCCCGCAGCAGCAGGCTCAGGACGATCAGCACCACCAGCAGGATGATCGGAATGATCAGGTTCCGGTCATGGCGGGCGGCGCGGATGACGTCGAGGTTGATCGCGCTGCCACCACCGACCAGCGCGCCGGGTGCGGCGGCGTGGACCGCCGCCCGCGCTCGGTCGATCGTGTCGTAGGCCGCTTGGCTGTCCGGCGCGACCGTCAGTGTGCCCTGGATGAGGGCGTGGCCGTTGCGCACGATCGGGCCGACCACCCCGACGATGTTCGTGGTCGAAGCGAGTGCCTCCTTCGCCTGCTCGGCGACGGCGGCCGGTGCGATGATCTGAACCGGCGTACCCGCACCGGCCGGGAAGTGCTGGGCAAGCAACTGCTCGCCACGGATCGAGTCGGGGTGGCCTCGGAACGACCCCGCGTCGGTCAGTCCGCTCGCCTGCAGCGAGGTGAGGCCAACCGCACATCCGGCCAGGATCAATGCGGTCACGACCCACACCCGCCTGGGGTGGTGAGCGATGCGCTGACCGACCCGAGCCCATACTCCGGACGTGGTCGGTTCGACCGAGTCCAGAGCCGGACGGTTCGGCCAGAACACCCAACGACCGCAGATGACGAGAAGGGCGGGCAGCAGGGTGAGCATGGACGCGAGTCCCACGACGATCCCGATCGCGGCCACCGGACCAAGGCCCCGGGTCGAGTTGGTCTCGGCGAACATCAGGCAAAGCATTCCGAGGATCACGGTGCTGCCGCTGGCGATGATCGCCGGCCCGGCCCGATGAAGTGCCACCGCCATCGCCTCGTGGCGATCGGCGTGCCGGCGTAGCTCCTCGCGATAGCGCGCGACCAGGAGCAGCGCGTAGTCGGTGCCGGCGCCGAAGACGAGGACGGTGAGGATCCCGGCGCTCTGCGCGTTGACAGTCAGGCCGGCGTGAGCGGCGAGCAGGTAAATGACGCCTTGCGCCACGCCGAGCGCGACGGCGGCCGATGCGACCGGCAGAAACCACAGGAACGGGCTGCGATAGGTGATCAGCAGGATGATGACGACGACGGCCATGGCGGCGAACAGGAGCGTGCCGTCAATGCCTTTGAACGCGTTCGACGAGTCCGCCGCGACGCCGGCCGGTCCGGTGACGTGGGTGACGAGGCCGGGGGCTCCGTCGGCCGCGATGGCGCGCATCTTGCCGACCACGTCGGCGGCCCTGCTCCAGCCGTTCTTCCCGAGGTTGTAGGGGACGTCGACCTCGGCCGCCTGCCCGTCGCTGGAGAAGACCGGTCCGAGAACCTGGCCGTCGAGCGGTCCGATCGTCGCGAACTTCTTCGCGTCGGCGGCGATCTTCGCTTTGTCCTGTGCGGTCAGTCCGGATACGCGCTCGTAGACCACGACTGCCCGCAGCGTGTTGGGCGACTGGAACGCACTCAACCTGTCGAGCATTCGGGTTGACTCGACGCTTCCCGGCAGCCACGACTTGGCGTCGTTGTGTTCGGCGCCGCTGAGCTTGCCCGCGAACGAGCCGACGGCGAGGACCGCGACCACCCAGAACAGAAGGACGAGGAACTTGGTGCGTCGGCCAACGATCAGCCTCGACACGGGGTTGCTCATGATTGCTCCCTCGCCGCTGATGGCTTCGGGGTCGGTCCGGCGGTTATCCAGGCGCGACCCCGAGGATATGTGGGGCCGAGGTCGAACCGATCATCAGGTGAAGCGGAAGGTGTCGTTCTTGCTCGTCGCGCTGGTGCCACCGTCGGTGACGACGCGTACGTCGACCTGGCCCGCTGCGTGCGACGGCGCGGTCACGACGATGGTGCTTGCCGAGCGAATCTTGAGCTGAGCTCCGGCGGCGGAGCCGAACTTCACCTTCGTGGCGCCGGAGAGGTTGTGGCCGGTGATGGTCACCCTCGTTCCACCGTGCCGAGTGCCTTTTGCCGGGCTGAGCGCTGAGACCACCGGCGCGGCGACATAGGTGTAGTGGTCGGCGGGCGTGACGGCACTGCTGGCGCCACCGCCGGCCGTCACTCGCACGTTGACGACCCCTGCCGCGTGCGCCGGCGCCCTGACCGTGAGCCGGCTTGCGCTGATCACGTGCAATCCGGTGCCTGCTTTGCCGCCGAAGGTGACCGCGGTGACATTGGCCAGATGGAGGCCCGTGACGGTGACCTTCGTGCCACCCGCGGTGTGCCCGTGGACGGGGGTCAGGTGGGTCACGGTGGGCGGGGGTGTGCTTGCCCCGCCAAGCGTCTCGATCACGCCGTGCGGGTGGGAAGTGTCGGTCAGGTAGCTGCCGACAGCCACGCAGTGCGCCGAATCGGTGCAGCTCACACCGCCCAGCGGAGCTTGATCGTCGGTGGTGGGATCGTCACTGGGCTCCGGAGCACGGACGTCGGTTTCGCTGACGATGTTGCCGTCGCCGTCGTAGGTTCGCGTGTCGATGACGCCCGCCTCGTGGTTGCTCGTGTCGAGATACCGGCCGATGGCGATGCAGACCCCGCCAACCACGCATGACGCTGCGGTCAGTGTTTCGTTGTGCTGGACCGTGTTGGCGTCGCCGGGGCTCCTGGTGTTCGACGCGACCACACCTGCGCTCTGACCGGCCGGTGCGCCGTAGGTGTGGCTGACGATGTAGCCGTCCCAGCCGTAGCCGTACGTGGGATCGCCTGGGCTGTCAGAGGCTTCGCCGACCGACTCGCAGGTTCCGTCGGTGGCGCACGACGTCGCAAGCAGTTCGGCCGAGGTGTCCTCGATCGGGACCAGTCCGGCAGTGACCTCCGCGTGATCGCTCGCGTCGATGGTTTGGATCATGGGCATCGATCCGTGGTTCTGCTCGGGGTAGTAGCCGCCCGCCATGCAGACGAACGTGGCTCCGACGCAGGAGATCGACTGCAGCGCGGCTGAACCGCCGCCCGTGTCGGCCGGCGCGGCCGCACCACCGTGGGCCCAGACGTAGTTCTTCTCGTCGTCGATGAGGGCGTACTGGTTGTGGTTCGTCGAGTCGTCGTCTGCGTAGCCGACGGCGCGGCACTCGCCCGGAGCTGAGCACGAGACGCCGGCCAGCGAGGCGCTTTCCGGCGCGTCGCTGTAGTTCTCCGGGGCCTTCTGCGCGGACCACGTGCTTGTGTTGCCGGAGGGCATGAGGTCCGCGACCAGGCCGTCCGTGTCCAGCAAGCCGGTGTGGGTGTTGTTGACGATCGCTTGTCCGACGGCGGCGCACGACCCCACCGCCGGGCAGGACACCGACACCAGCGAGCCCTGGTACGACCCGAACAGCCCCGTGCTGCCCGTCGCCAGGACTCCGTTCCAGGTGTCACCGTCTTGAACAACGATCACGCCCTGACTGCCCGACGTACCAACCGCAACGCAAGCTCCGGCGGCCGGACAGGACACCGCCACGAGGTTGCTCGAGGTCGCACCCGTCCGCGCGGTCAACGGCACGGACGTCCACGTGCCGTCGGACTCCACGTCGATCGCACCCTCGCCCGTATCGGCGCCGACGGCGACGCAGTTCCCCGCCGAGGAGCAGCTCACGGCGTTGAGCTGCAAACCGCTGCCATCGGTGCTCATCGATGGTGCCGCGGTCGCCGTGAATGCGTCGCTCGCCGCGACCGCGGACGGCATCCCGATCACCAACGAAACGGCCACCGCCAGCAGCGCAGGCAGTCCACCCCGTGTCATGGGGCGAATAATTGCACAGGCTCCGAGTGAATGGCCGGGCCGCGCAACCGCCTCCGGCGTGGTCTCCTCCGACTTGGCTCGGTGGGCGAGGAGGTGCGAGGATCCGGCCGTGGTTGACCTTCGCGGTGCGCGGGTTGAACGACCGCCGGACCTCGATCCGGCGTCGTTCGATCGTGCGCACGGGGGAATCGCCAAGCACGATCTGCCCTGGCGACTCGCGAAGGAGGCCTACGGACGCGACTACCCCGAGGAGATCGAAGCTTGGGGGATGAGCACGTGGTGGACGCTCGGCCGCTACGTCTCGGAACTGAAGATCGGGCCGGGGAGCACCTTCGCCGATCTCGCCTGCGGCCGTGGCGGTCCGGGTCTGTGGGTCGCCCGGGCGACCGGTGCGCAGCTGATCGGTGTCGATTGGTCGCCGGCCGGGGTCGCCGAAGCGCAGCGGAGGGCGTCGAGCTTCGTGCCGCCGGGCCGGGCCTCGTTCCGGGTCGGCGACCTCGAAGCAACCGGACTCCCGTCGTCGAGCCTGTCAGCGGCGATGTGCGCGGATGCGATCTTCTTCGCCTCTGATCGAGTCGCGGCTGTTGGCGAGGTCGCCCGAGTGCTGGAGCCCGGTGGGCGCTTCGTCTTCACCTGCGATGAGAGTGACGACGAGGGGCCGTTCGCGGTGCCGGACTGGCAGGTGCTCGTCGAGGCCGGCGGCCTCACGGTCGACCGCAAGGAGGAGATCCCGCACTTCGCCGAGCACCTTGGGCGAATGTATGAGTTGTGGACAGCGAACGAAGATCTCCTCCGCACCGAATTGGGAGACGAAGGGGCAGCGCAGCTGCTGGACGAGGCGAACAGCGTCGGGCCCACCCTGAGTGGTCGACGCGCTTTCATCTTCACTGCGCTCAAGGGCTGACCCGGGACGATCGCGCGAAAGCGCGCTTGTCGAACAGTTGTCGAACTGAATTGTTTGTCCACCACGATTTCGTGGACCTGTTTTGTGTCGTAGGCGAGTCCTAGATTCTGGGTATGGGCAATCTCGGGTCGGTGCTGGACGAGATGCTGGCGCTCGATCCGTTTGATCTACCCGGACCGGCGTTGGGTGCGGAGATCTGCGAGCAACGCCGGGCGGCGAATCGGCTGGACGGCGCCTACCTCACAATGCTGGCGGCGTATGACAGCACGGGCGCCTCGACTGCGGAGTATGGCTCTACCCAAGCTTGGGCGCGCGCCACGCTGCGAATGTCGCCGTCGCGGGCATCGCGGGATGTGCATCTGGCGCGCGATCTTCGTTGTTTGCCGTTGACCCGGGCCGCGTTGGAGGCTGGCGAGATCAGTCTGGACCACGCGCTGGTGATCGCGGGTCTGCGCGGGCTGATCCCGGACGAGGTGATGGCCGATGTTGAGGGCCATCTGGTCGACGCGGCCGGCTGGAAAAACCCGGTCGAGCTGCGGAGGGTCACCGCGCACGTGGTGCACTCCTACGCGCGAGACCGGACCGCCCGCGACGAGCGGGATGACTACCAGGCGCGGGCGCTGTTCTCGTCGGTGACGATCGGCGGGATGGGGGTCGGGAACTTCACCCTGCATCCGGCCGGCATGGAGACTGTACAGACCGCTCTGCATGCCTTGTCCAAGCCGATCGCCGGGGACGACCGCTCGCCGGCGCAGCGCCGCGCGGACGCGCTGGTGACGATGGCGGAGCTGGCGATGCGGTCTGGGGATCTTCCGGACACCGGTGGGGTCAAACCGCATGTCAGCGTCGTGGTCACCTTGGGATCGATCATCGGAGAGTCCGGGGCGCCCGGCGCCGACTACGGGTTCGGCGCGACGACCAGCGCGGAATGGGCGCGACGGTACGCGTGTGACGCGTCGGTGTCGCGGGTCGTGTTTGGCCCCGACGGTGGCGTCCTGGACGCGGGACGATCGGCTCGCACGTTTAACGCCGCGCAGACCAGGGCCATCGTCGCGCGCGATCGCGGATGCATCTGGGATTCCTGCGACGCTCCCGCATCCTGGTGTGAAGCCCACCACTGCATCCACTGGGCGCACGGCGGCGAGTCCAACGTCGACAACGGCGCGCTACTGTGCGCCCGACATCACGACCGGGTCCACGTCGACGGTCACCGGATCATCAAAACGACGCACGGCCCCTACCGCATCGACCGGAACCCGCGCAGCGACCCGAACTGGCACGGACATCCTCACCCACCGAGACGGCAGTGAACCCGCCGGTACGGGTGAGCACAGGGTCGGCCGACAGCCGGCGCTAGTCTGACGGGGTGTCAGATCCGGCGTCAGAGCCGAGAGGGCTGCCCGCGATCGAGGGGTGGTTCACGACGGGTGACGATCCTCATCTCCTCGGTAACCGCTGCGCCTCCTGCGCGACGGTCTTCTTCCCGAAGGCGTCGTTCTACTGCCGGAACCCGGACTGCGACAGCGAGTCCTTCGAGCCGGTCGAGCTCTCGCGCACCGGTCGGGTGTGGTCGTTCACCGATGCGCAGTACGAGCCTCCGCCGCCCTACATCTCGCCGGTCGAGGACTACCAGCCGTTCGCGATCGCGGCGGTCGAGCTCGACGCCGAGCGCATGGTGATCCTCGGACAGGTCGCCACGGGGTTCGGCGTCGCCGATCTCCATGTCGGTCAGGCGGTCGAGCTGGTGGTGGAGCCGCTGTACTGCGATGCCGACCACGACTACCTCGTCTACAAGTGGCGGCCGGTCGAGGAGGTGCGGTGAGCGACGTCGTCGTCGCCGGGGTAGGCATGCACCCCTGGGGCAAGTGGGGACGCAACTTCGTCGAGTACGGCGTGGTGGCCGCGCGGGCCGCGCTCGCCGATGCCGGCGTGAGCTGGCGGGAGGTGCAGTTCGTCTCCGGCGCGGACACGATGCGCAACGGCTACCCCGGATACGTGAGCGGGGCGACGTTCGCGCAGGCGCTCGGCTGGACCGGTGCGAGAGTGGCGTCGTCCTATGCCGCGTGCGCATCGGGTTCGACGGCGCTGGAAACCGCTCGGACCGAGATCCTCTCCGGACGGGCCGACGTCGCGTTGGTGGTCGGGGCGGACACGACGCCGAAGGGATTCTTGGCGCCCAACGCCGGCGAACGGCCGGACGACCCGGACTGGCTGCGCTTCCGCCTGCTCGGCGCGACCAATCCGACGTACTTCGCGCTCTATGCCAGGCGACGGATGGCCCTGTACGGCGCGACCGAGTCCGACTTTGCACTCGTCCGGGCGAAGAACGCCCGGCACGGCCTGGAGAACCCGAACGCTCGATACCGCAAGGACTTCAGCGTCGAGGACGTGCTCGCGTCCGCGATGGTGGCCGACCCGTTGCGTCTGCTGGAGATCTGCGCGACCAGCGACGGCGGCGCTGCTGTCGTCCTCGTCTCCTCGGACTGGGCGAAGCGCAAAGGAGTGGCCACGCCGGTGCGGATCCGCGGCCTGTCCACTGTGACCCCGTCGTTTCCTCAAACCGTGATCGAGATGCCGAACTTCTCCACCGACTCCGCGGTCGCGACGGGCGAGCCGGTCACGCCGTTCAAGCAGGCGATTGCCGCGGCCGCGTACGAGGAGGCCGGCATCGGTCCCGAGAACCTCTCGCTCGCGGAGGTCTACGACCTGTCGAGCGCGCTCGAACTCGACTGGTACGAGGACATCGGGTTGTGTGCGCCCGGCGAGGCGGAGAAGCTGCTGCACGACGGCGCGACGACGATCGGCGGGCGAATTCCGGTCAACCCGTCAGGCGGGCTCGCCTGCTTCGGGGAGGCGGTGCCCGCGCAGGCTCTTGCCCAGGTTTGCGAGCTCACCTGGCAGCTTCGCGGCCAGGCGGGCGCGCGGCAGGTCGAGGGCGCTACGGCTGGGATCACGGCAAACCAGGGCCTGTTCGGCCATGGGTCGTCGGTCCTGCTCAGCGTCTGACGACGCTGCCCCGGCCACCCCGGACCCTGCGTGAGAGGCTGACCGGCGCCCACCCGATCCACGCGCCGGAAAGAGATTTGTGATGACCGACAACGAACCGGTCCTGGTCCGCGAGCAGCGGGCGGCGGTGACCATCCTGCGGCTCAACCGGCCGGAGGCGCGAAACGCGCTGTCGATGGAGTTGATCGCCGCGCTGGGCCTGGCGCTCGGCGCCGCCGAGTCCGACCCGCAGACCCGCGCGGTCGTCCTGACGGGGACCGGCGACCGCGCCTTCTGCTCCGGCATGGACCTGCGTGACTTCGCGGCCGGGCCGAAGGATCCGGTGCCCGGCCAGGACGAGGGCATGGCAGTGTTCGGGCGGTTCATCAAAGGCGAGGTGACCGTCCCGGTGGTCGGCGCCGCGAACGCGACTGCCGTGGCCGGAGGATTTGAGCTGCTCCTCGGAGCCGATGTCGTGGTGGCGAGCGAGGATGCCAAGTTCGGCTTGCCCGAGGTCAAGCGGGCCCTGTTCGCCGCCGGCGGCGGGATGTATCTCGGCACCCGGATCCCGCTCGCCGTCGCGCTGGAGATGGCGTTGACGGGCGACCCGATCGACGCGAAGCGCGCCTATCAGCTTGGTCTGGTCAACCAGGTGGTGCCGGTGGCCGAGGTTCTCGACGCCGGTGTCGCCCTCGCCGAGCGGATTGCCGCCAACGGCCCACTCGCGCTGGCCGCGACCAAGGAACTGGTCCGCCTCGCCAACGTCAACGTCGACCAGGCGCGCGAGCGGGAGCGGGAGTGGCAATCGATCGTGTTCAGCAGCGCCGACGCGAAGGAGGGCGCGACGGCGTTCGTCGAGCGCCGAGACCCGGTGTGGACGGGCGAGTAGCAGCGACGCTGCCTACTTGATCAGCGGATCGCGGGGGAGCCCGAGGATCCGCTCACCGATCTGATTGCGCTTGATCTCCGACGTGCCGCCCGCGATCGACAGGGCACGGTTGAGCAGGACCATCCGCCCGGCCAGACCGCTCCCGGCGTCCAGGAACGCGATGTCCGGACCCGACAGCTCGGCGAGGATCGCGGCTGATTCATGGCTGAGCTCGGACAGCACGAGCTTCGTGACGTTGCCTTCGGGGCCAGGCCCGCCGCCGGCGACCGCCCGGGCGGCGCTGCGCAGGTTGAGCAGTCCGATCGCCTGCTGGTCCGCGATGTAGTGCCCGATCCGGGCGGCGCCACCGCAGAGGCGTTCGGGGTGGGCGTCATACGGCGCGATCAGCGCATCACCCGGGAACGACATCGCGCTGCCGCCGCCGATGCTCACGCTCTCGTTCCCGAGCGTGGCGCGGGCCACCGTCCAGCCGCCGTCGACGTCCCCGACGACGTCCTCGTCGGGGACGAAGACGTCGTTGAAGAAGACCTCGTTGAACTCGGCGTCGCCGGTCGTCTGGCGCAGCGGGCGGACCTCGACACCCGGCGCGTGCATATCGATCACCACCGTCGTGATTCCGGCATGCTTCGCCGCCTCCGGGTTGGTTCGGACGGTGGCGAGTCCGTTCCCCGCGATCTGGGCGCCGCTCGTCCAGACCTTCTGACCGGTGATCAGCCATCCGCCCTCGGCCCGGACCGCCTTGGTCGTGATCCCGGCGGCGTCCGAGCCGGCTCCCGGCTCGCTGAACAGCTGGCACCAGATCACGTCCTGGGACAACGCGCTCGGCACCCAGCGGGCAACCTGCTCCTCGGTGCCGTGCTGGATCAGAGTGAGAATCACCCACGCGGTGATGCCGTACTGCGGGCGAGCGAGTCCGGCGGCGGCGAACTCCTGCTCGACGACGAGCTGTTCGAGGGCGCCGGCCGCGCGCCCCCACGGTGTCGGCCAGTGCGGGACGGCGTAGCCACTGGCGATCATCGCTGCCCGCTGCGCGGTTTTGTCCTGGTCCCTGATCGTCTCGGCGAAGGCGCGGACTTCGGGGCGAAACTCTTCGGCTTCGGGTGGCAGGTCGAGGTTGCGCTCGCGCCGGACGCCACCGCGGGTCAGGTTCACGGTCGCGATCGCCGCATGGTCAGGGTCGAGGAGACCGAAAAGGACGGTGGCACGCCGAAGGTAGACATGCGCGTCGTGCTCCCAGGTGAAGCCGATGCCCCCATGAACCTGGATGTTGAGGTTGCTGCACAGGTACGCCGCCGGACCCGCGATTGATGCAGCGATCGCGGCGGTATAGGTCAGCTGGTCGCCGCCGGTGACCGACGCGCGGGCGGCGTCCCACACTGCGGCCGTCGCGAGTTCGGTGGCGACGAGCATGTTGGCGCAGTGATGTTTCACCGCTTGGAACATCGCGATCGGCCGGCCGAACTGCTCGCGAACCTTCGCGTACTCGGCGGCTCGCTCGGTGCACTCGCGGGCGAGCCCGACGGCCTCCGCGGCGAGAATGAGCCGGGCCAGGTCGACCAGGGTGTGTTGCGCTCCCGGCAGCACCGTGGCAGCGGCGCCGTCGAGGCTGATCCGGGCGCAGCGCCTGGTCGGGTCCAGGTTGTCCGGAATCGTGACCGTCACCCCGTCACCGGCGGTCTCGACGACGACCACGTCCTCGCGTGCCGGTGCAAGGACGAGATCGCCCATGCCGCCGCCGAGGACGACCCCGGTCGTGCCGAACGCCTTGCCGTCGCGGATCTCGATGGTCGCATCCGTCGTCACGGCGGCGGTGCGCGAGCCGTCCGCCAGGCCAGGGAGCAGGAACGCCTTCGTGACCGCATCGCCGCAGGCGGCCACGACCGCGCTCGCGATCACCGACGGCACGAATGCCCCCGGCGTCATCGCCCGACCGAGCTCCTCGACGACGACGACGAGTTCCTCGAGTCCGTATCCGGCGCCGCCGTACTCCTCGGGCACGTGCAGACCGAGCCAGCCGAGCGCGGCGAGGTCAGCCCAGAAGTGCGGCGTCGGCTCCACCGGGGTCTCGAGCAAGGCGCGCGCCGCGCCACGGGCGTCGCGGTCTTTCAGGAACTCCGCCGCGGTCTCGCCGAGGATGCGGTGGTCGTCGCTAATCGCGATGGGCATGGCGAAAGACTAGCGGCGAGCTCGGGTTGGCATACTTCACGTCGCGCCCGCAAAGGGTCAGACATTTCACGGCGACGCCGGGACACGAAAAGAGGACGCAGGGTGGAGATCGAGGGCAAGAAGGCCGTCATCGTCGGCGGCGCATCGGGAATGGCGAAGGCGGCCGCACAGCGACTGGCGGCCAAGGGCGCCGCGGTGGCGATCCTCGACCTGCCGACCTCGGCCGGTGCGGCGGTCGCCGACCAGCTCGGGGGCACCTTCCACCCCGTGGACGTGACCGATGACGCGGGGACCGAGCAGGCGCTTGCCGACGCGGTCGGGGCACTCGGCGGGTTGCACATCGCGGTGAACACCGCGGGTGGCGGAATCGGAAAGCGAACCCTGACCAAGGAAGGCCCCCACCCGCTCGAGGAGTTTCGCCGGACCATCGAGCTCAATCTCATCGCCACGTTCAACCTCAATCGCCTCCAGGCCTGGCACATGTCGACCAATGAGCCTGAGGATGACGAGCGAGGCGTGATCATCGACACGGCCTCGATCGCGGCGTTCGAAGGCCAGATCGGCCAGGTCGCCTACACGGCAGCCAAAGCCGGGATCGCCGGGATGACGCTGACGATGGCCCGCGACCTGGGCAGCCTCGGCATCCGCGTCGTGTCGATCGCGCCGAGCCTGTTCTCCACCGGCATCACCGAGGGAATCCCGGACGAGTTTGCCGCGATGCTGGTCAAGGATGCGGCCTTCCCGAAGCGGATGGGTCGCCCCGAGGAGTACGGCCGGCTCGCGGTCGCGATCGTCGAGAACCCGATGCTCAACGGGAGCTGCATCCGGCTCGACGCCGGGCAGCGGTTCGCGCCGAAGTAGCGACCGGTCGGTTCAGCTGCTCTCGGGTTGTTCGACGAGCTGAGCGAGGTAGAGCGCCTCGCCGAGGCTGTCGAGCAGGCCAAGCTGGGTCTCGAGGTAGTCGATGTGGCGCTCCTCGTCGGAGAGGATGTGCTCGAAGAGGTTCGCGCTCGTCACGTCACCGACCGAGCGGAGGTAGTCGATCCCGGTGCGCAGTCGGCCGACCGCGTCCATCTCGACCGCAAGGTCGGCCTCGAACATCTCCCGAACGGTCTCGCCGATCTTCAGCGGCAGGAGCCGCTGATAGTTCGGCAGCCCTTCGAGAAACAGGATCCGATCGGTCACCTGCTCCGCGTGGCGCATCTCGTCGACGGACTCGGAGCGGGTGTAGCGCGCGAGCTTGGGCCATCCGTTGTTCTCCTGCATTTTGGAGTGCAGGAAGTACTGGTTGATCGCGGTCAGTTCCGCGGTCAGTTGCTCGTTCAGGATTTCGATGACGCGTGGCTCGCTCTGCATGGGGGCAGGCTACCGAGAATTACGCGACGATCGACAGCGCACGGCGCGGGCAGGCCCCGCATCGCTCGTCGAGCAGCGCACGAATCGAGTCGTGGCAGCCCCCGCAACCTGCTCCGGCGCCGGTCTCGTCGCTGACGTGCTCGATCGTCTCCGCGCCGCCGTCGATCGCGCTCGCGATCTCGCGGTGGGTGACCGCTCCGCAGTGACAGACGAACATGCCGGGCTCCGGGGTGAGCTAGGTAAGGTGAGCCTCACCATATCGCCTCCGCGCGCGTTTGCCAAGGGGTGCGGGCAACAAAAGCAGCAGTGTTAGGTAAAGAGCTCCTTGCCGAACCAGTCGCCGGCATGGGAGATCCCGGGCGGTACGGCGAACAG
Source organism: Mycobacteriales bacterium (assembly GCA_035501255.1). Lineage (GTDB taxonomy): Bacteria > Actinomycetota > Actinomycetes > JAFAQI01 > JAFAQI01 > JAFAZI01. Next base: position 28,862 of record DATJWM010000163.1, read on the forward strand.
GGCGCTGCTCGTGTGCCGGATGTACTCGTTGAGATTGTCCCGCTGGCCGAGCTTGGCCTGGATCGGCACGAACTGCTTGCGCGGGTCCTTTTGGTAGGCGATGAAGAACAAGCCGGCATCGAGCAGCCCGGTGACCGGGTCGATGCCGTCGGTGAACGAGTAGCCCCGGCGCAGGATCATCTGTCCACCGTTGGTCGACGGCGCGGCCAGCCGGATGTGCGCGTTGAGCGGGATGACCGGCTTGCCGCTGTGGGTACGCGCGGCGAGGTCGACGTGATCGAACTCGCTCGTGCCGGTCAGCGGCGCGCCGCTGACCTTGAACCGGCCGAAGACGTTCTCCTGATCAGCGAGGAAGTCCGTGTCCCAGTTTTCGATCGTCATCCGGATTCGCCGGGTGACGAGATAGCTGCCGCCCTTCATCCAGGGCTGATCGGTCTCCTCACCCACCCAGACAAAGTCCTCAAACTGGGCGGTGTCCTGGATCTTGATGTTGTTCGTGCCGTCTTTGAATCCCATCAGGTTGCGTGGGGTGGACTGCGTGGTCGAGGTCGAGGAGGTGCGGCCAAACCCCAGCTGGGACCAGCGCATGACGGCGGTTCCCCGTGCCAGCCGGGCGAAGTTGCGGATGACGTGGAAGGCGACCTGCGGATCGTTGGAACACGCCTGAACGCCGATGTCGCCGTTGGAGCGCTCCGGCTCGAGTTCGTCGCCGGGCAGAGCCGGGATGTCGGCGAGTGCGGCCGGGCGTCGGCTGGCCAGACCGTACCGATCGTCGAACATCGATGGTCCGAAGCCGACCGTGACGGTGAGGTACGCCGGGGGAAGACCGAGCGCCTCGCCCGTGTCGACCGGCGGGGCTTGCGGGGCGGTCTCGATCGGGCCGATCGGCCTGCCTTCGCTCATCAGGGCCGCCGCCGCGGCCCAGGTGCCGAGCATCTGTTTGACCGCTTCGACGTCGCGGGTGGTCAGGTCGAAGGCGGCGAAGGCGAGCCGATCCTGGGCGGGGGTGGCGATTCCCGCCTGGTGCGGACCGTAGAACGCGACGACCTGGTCGGTGGCGGCGGGCGTTGTCGCGGGCTCGGTTGTCTTCGCGATGCCGAATCCGGTGGCGCCGCCGACGAATAGCCCGGCGGCGCCGATCGCGCCGCCGACGAACCCGCGCCGGCTGATCTCAGTCATCGATGCTCACGCGTGAGCGACCTTGCTCGCGACCTGGGACAACGGTTGCTGCACCGCGGTGACGGCGGCCGCGAGCGTGCGCTTGTCGGCCCGGGTCAGCGTCCCGTAGTACACGAAGCCTGACGGGTTGGAGTCGGTGCGGTAGGTGTCCACGAGCGCGTCGAGCGCCTTGAACCGCTCGGCGACGGTCGTGCTCAGCGAAGCGTCGATCTTCGTGAGCCCTGGTTGCAGCGCGGCGAACGCCTGCTCGGCGCCCTCATCGTTGGCCTCGACGTCGAGCAGGTCGATGTGTGAGTACCGCTCCTCCTCGCCGGTGATTTTCGAGGTGGCGACCTCGTCGAGGAGTTCTCCTGCGCCGTTGGCGAGCTCGTAGGGCTGGTAGGTGAGGTTGGTCGTCAGCCTTTGCAGCTTCTTCACGTTGGCGAGCAGGCCCGCGCCGTACGGTGCGAGGCCGCCGAGGCTCTTGTCCTCGAACAGGCCCTTCTCGATCCGGTGGAAGCCTTCCCACTGGCTCGGTGCGACGTCGTTGGCACGGGCGTCGATGTCGGCGTCGAGGTTGTTTCTACCGACCGTGAAGGACTCGGCCACCGGCTCGATCTTCTCGTAGTACGGGCGAGCCTTGTCGTAGGCCGCTTGGGCGGCGGAGAGGTTGTGGCCGTTCAGGGCGGCGTCGAGTGCTTTCACGGTGGACACGAGGTAGCCGACCTGCGTCGTGACGTAAGCGGCGTAGTCCTTGGTTCCGCTGGTGAGCAGGACTCGGGCGCTGCTGGACGAGCTCGGGCCGGCGGTGCCCGTGACGGTGAGCGTGGTGTTCTCCTTGGCCGCGCCGGGGCAGTACAGCGTGTAGGTGCCGGCGTCGACGTTCACCACGAAGCTGCCGCTGAAGCCGGGCGGCAGGTTCTCCTTCTCGCCGACGATGCGGTCGCCGCTTTGCAGCTCGACCTCGCTGACCGCGGCGGCGTCGGTGTTGGTGACCTTGAAGGTCAAGGCGCCGGCCGGCAGCGATGGTGAGGAGACCTGACATCCGTTGGCGGAGGTGATGGTCACGTTCTCGACCCGTGAGTTCGCGCTCCGGGTGGCGGTGGCGTCCGCGGATCCGGCGGAGCTGCTCGACCCGCAGGCGGTGAGGGCGGCGCCGCTCGCGAGAACGGCACCGGCGATGCCGGCGAAGCGAAAGTAGGACGGCACGAGGGTCTCCAGTCTCGGACGGGCACGGCCGTCGGGATAAGCACACAGGGATTAGGTAAGCCTTACCTTATGTCTTACCAAATCGCCGGCGGAACTGTCCAGCCGGGGGGTCCGCCGGCGGCGAAGGAGGACGACCGTGGCCGCGAGCGCCAGCGCAACCGCGAGGGCTCCCGCGAACGCGGCGAGTGAGCGGCGGTCCGCGCGCTGATCGCTGCGGGTCAGGTCGGCTCGCACGGTGGCCAACTGCCGTGCGACCACGGCGGCGGGGGTCCCCGCAGCGGTCGTGCGAACGGCATGGTCGAGCGGGATCTGGCCGCCCGCGGAATGCACGGTGGCCGTCGTCGACGTTGACCGGGTCCCGCTCACGACCCGAAGGGTGGTCGGTTCGATCAGGGCGGTGGTCGTCGTCGTCGTCGTGTAGGTGACCGGAATCCTCGACCTGCCCGCCACGATCCCCAGCGGAAGCCGGCCGCCACTGCGGCTCGCGACCTCGCGATCGGTCAACGTCGCCGGCAACCCGGAGCTGGTATCTGCGTGCGAGTCCCGCCGGGTGTAGCGGAGGAGGGTCACGCCGTCCTCGGTGATGGTGGCGTCGCGATGCAGCGACAGTGTCGTCGCGGCCGTCGACCCGAGTGGCGCGAACCGGACAACGGCTGAGGTCGGGTCGGCGGAGATCACGCTCGCCGTGCCGGAGGTGACCGACGACGTCGCACCGGACGCAGGTGTGGCCGGTGCGGTGGCGAGGAGCGCCAGTGCGGTGACGCCGGCGGCGACTGCACCGGCCCCGGTGAGGATCGCGAGCGCCCGCGGCCCGATCGACCGGCCCGCGGGCCAGGTGACGAACAACGCGACCGGTACGACGTAAACCAGCCAGCCCACAACTTCGATGACCACCGGGTGAGGCTGGACGCCGAGCATGCCGGTCAGTAGCGACGAGCGCACCGATCCCGGGTGCACGAGCCAGGACAGGTCGATCGTCGACCCCTGACCGGCGTTTAGCCACCCGGCTTCGTGCGCCGTGTGCAACGCCGTGACCACCAGGCCTGCGGCCACCAGCACGAGCACGAGCCCGGTCGCGCGGAAGAACTTTGCGAGGTTGAGGGTCACGCCGCCGCGGTAGATCCCCCAGCCGAGGCCGATCGCGACGGCAATCCCGAGGGCGGCGCCGACCCCGGCGAGCACGCCGCTGCCGGACTCGTTGAACGCGGCGAGCAGGAACACAACGGTCTCGAATCCCTCGCGAAGGACTGCGAGAAACGCCATCAGCACCATCGCGGTCGTCGCCCGGTTGGACCCGGTCGCCAACGCCTGCGCGGCCGCTCCCTCGAGCGTGCCCTTGAGCTCGCGGGAGTGCTTGCGCATCCACACGACCATGTACGTGACCATCGCGACGGCAAGGGCGCCAACGACGGTTTCGAGCCCCTCCTGCTGCTGTTGCGGCAGGTCGCGGGAGAGCACCTCGAGGGCAACCCCGACGGCGACGCACAGCGCGATCGCGGTTCCCACCCCGACGAACACCCACCGAAGCAGGTCCCGGCGGCCTTGTTTGCGCAGGAAGGCTGCGATGATGCCCACGATCAGCGCGGCCTCAAGGCCTTCGCGGAGACCGATCACGAAGGTGGGCAGCATCGTGGACCTTCGGCTCGTCGTGACGAGCGAGCCGCCACGGATCAGGTAAGGCTTACCTTCCCTTCACAGTAACGCACGGCGAAAGGACCGAGCATGGCGGTTGCCGAAATCGATGTGGTCCGGCGGTTCTGGCCGACGTTGTACGACCGCGACTGGGACGTCGTTGGCGAGTTCTTCGACGCCGAGTCGGTCTACTGGGACGTTCCCGTCGGCCCCGGCGCGGCCGCGAAAGGTCCCCGCGACATCGTGGCCCGCCTTCAGCTCGGCCTCGCCGGCCTGTCCGGCTACGAGCACTTCGAGGGCCCGATCATCGGCCAAGACGATCTGGTGGTGACCGAGCACCGAGAGGTCTGGCATTGGGACACCGGCGAGACTGCGTCGCTTCCGTTCGTCAGCGTGATGCGCGTCGCCGGGCCGGTGATCCGGCTCTGGAAGGACTACTGGGACTACAACACGCTGATGAGCTCGGCGCCGGCGGCCTGGACGCAGCGTCTGGAAACTGCCGACCTGTCGTGGATGTACGACGCGTCTGCCGACGGTCTGGCGCCCTAGTCCGTCCGCCCGTTACGCCTCGACGATCTCGCTGATCTGGAGGACCGGCGTGATGTTCGTGTAGTTCGGCACGTCGGCCTGAAGTTCCGCGGTGCCGGGACCGCCCATCGCATCACCCATCGCCTCGTTGGAGTCGAACCGCAGGTGGAGTGCCGCGGCATACGGTCCGTCGACTCCACGCTCGACCTGGTACGACGCAGGGTTCCAGAGCTTGGCGGCCAGTGGAACGTGGTGGTCGCGGTAGTAGTCGTGGTCGAACGTCGCGTCGTCGCCTGCGGGGTAGAGCACGCTGAGCTGGATCATCGTTTGCCTTTCAGGATTGGTGTCGCTCGACGAGTTCGATCTGGTAGCCGTCGGGGTCCGCCACGAATGCCACCGTGACCGGCCACCGGTCGAGTGGGGTCGGTTCCATCACCGAAGGAAAGCCCGCGTCGACGGCCGTTCGATATAGCGCGGCGCAGTCGTCGGTATAGACGTAGAGCTTCCAGACCATACCGAGGTCAATCGGAGCGTCCTGGTCCTTTTGTTGGGCGAGCTGCAGTTTGCGACCCGTGGTCGCGTCCTCGATGATCGCCTCGAATGCTTGCGGGATCTCGGTGCGGCTCGTGCAGGTCAACCCCAGCAGTTCGTAGAAGGCGATGGTCGCGTCCAGATCGCTCACGTTCACGCAGTACTGCCCGAGCCAGGGCGCGTCGAGCGGGTCGGTGTCGGGCCAGGGGTGACGTTCGACGAACTCGATCAGCATGTCGTCCGGCCCACGGACGAAGCCGACCGTGACCGGCCACCGGTCGAGCTGCTCGGGCTCGGACTCGACCCGGGCGCCGAGCTCGACCGCGCGGGCGAACGTCGCGGCGATGTCGCGGGTGTTGATGTAGATCTTCCACAGCGCGTTGCCACGTGACCACGGTGTCTGGCGCTGCTGGGCCAGTTGGAGGCGCGACCCGTGGGAGGGATGGGCGATGATTGCCTCGAAGGCCTGCTCGATCTCGGTCCGGCTGTCGCAGGGGATCCCGAGACCCTCGAAGAAGGCGACCGAGGACTCGAGGTCGGTCACGTTGATGCAGTACTGCCCGAGCGTGCTGCTCACGAGGGCTCCTTTGCCGGCGCGGTCCTGTCGGACAGAGCATGGCGCATCGCATCCAGGAGGCCCGCATCGGGACCGGATAACGTATACAAACTGATGCTGTCGGCGACGTCGGAGAAGCGCCGGACCAGTTCGGGTGCGACCTCGTCCGGCGTTCCCACGGCGGCGAACTCGCCGAGCATCTCGTCGGTGATGAGGTCGGCCATCTCGTCCCACTTGCCGCGGACCGACATCACTCGCAGCACCGGTTGCAGGTCGCCCCATCCGTGCAGTTCAAGGACAGGGGCGTAGGCGGGGGTCGATGCGTAGAACGCGAGTTGCTTGCGGATCCGCTGCTTCGACGCCTCGATCTCGGCGTCGCTCGCACCGGTGGCGAGGAACGCCGGTCCGCAGACGGTGAAACCCTCCATCGTCTTGCCGGCGCCAGCGCGGGCGGCTCGAAGGGCAGGGAGGGTGACCTCGTGGAGGTAGCGCTCGGTGGTGAAGCCGTGGAAGATGAAGCCGTCAGCGACCTCGCCCGCGACCTGGGTCATCTTCGGTCCGACGCCGGCGATGAAGACCGGCGGTGGACCCCACTGATGGCTCGCCGGCACGAACATCGGCGTCATCAGCGTGTGGGTGTAGAACTCGCCACGGAAGTCCAGCGGCGTACCGTCGCGCCAGCAGGACCAGATCGAGCGCATGGCCACAACGAACTCCCGCATCCGCGCCGCGGGGTGTGACCACTGCATGGAGAACCGTCGCTCGATGTGCGGCTTGATCTGCGAGCCGAGGCCGAGGATGAACCGCCCCTTGCCGTAGCGCGCCAGGTCGTAGCCAGTGGTGGCGGTCGTCATCGGGGAGCGAGCGAACGCGACCGCGATCGCGGTGCCGATGCGAAGCGTGCTCGTCGCCTCGAGCGCCTGAAGGCACTGAAGGAACGGGTCGTGCTCTAGTTCGGCGATCCAGGCCGTGCTGAACCCGCCCGTCTCGGCGGCGCGGGCCGCGCCGGCTACCCCGTCGACGTTGCCGGCGATGCCCGCGTCGATCCGCATGTGGCGAGTCTGTCAGGACGCCGAAGCGCTGTCGCCCAGCACGGTCCGCAGGGTGGCGAGCAGGGCCAGCGGTTGGTCCAGCATCGCGTGGTGACCGGCCGCCGCGAGCTCGACGATCGGCATCCCCAGCGGGTGTTGGTGAGACAGGGTGCGGGCCATCTGCGGGCTCACCAAACCGTTCTCGCTGCGGACGAACGTGGCGGGAACGGTGAGCTCGAGCAGCAGGTCCCGGTGCGGCGACCGATCGCTGAAAACCATCGGGTCGAACTTCCACGTCCAGCCGCCGTCGACCTCGCGCAGCGACTCGCGCGCGACGTGGTCGATGACGTAGGGGAGTGACCCGGGCTGCTCCGGGACCGTGCGGAAGCGGGTGAGGGCGGCGTCGAGGGTTGGGTAGACCCGCGTCGGGGCGAGCCGGCGTCGCAACGCGCTCTCCTCGGGGGGCGGGCTCCCCAGCGGGGAATCGAGCACGATCAACGAGGCGAGCAGGGACGGGTAGCGCACCCCGGTGAAGATCGAGATCCATCCCCCCATGCTGTGACCGACGATCACCGGGCGGTCGAACCCCTCGGCCGCGATGACGGCAGCAACGTCGTCGCACCACTGCATCCGCGGGTACGCCGGCTTGTGGGCGCTGTCCCCGTGCCCGGTGAGGTCGGGAGCAACCACCCGATGTGCGCCGGCGAGCGCCGGCCCGAGGTGATCCCACCAACCGGAGTGCGCGCCGCCGCCGTGCAGCAACACGAGGCCGGGGTCACCGGGCGTGCCCCAGGCTCGGTAGTGCACCCGAGCGCCGTTCGCCTCGGCATCGCGGTGATCGGGCCGCACCGCAATCGCCGCCCGGAACCACGCCGGCACCTCGGATTCGCTGGTCATCCGGCCTGCCTAACCGGTGAGCAACATCGAGCCGGCGATCGGTCCGCCACCTACGGCGACCACCGCGACCTGCGGGTGCGATCGCACCTGCCGCTCGCCGGCCTCTCCCCGCAGTTGCAGGCAGGCTTCGTGCAGCACCCAGTACCCGTGCATCCGGCCCGCCGATAGCTGACCGCCGTAGGTGTTGAGGGGGAGGTCACCGTCGAGTGCGATCCGGTGCGCGCCCTCCACGAACGGACCGGACTCGCCCGGTGCGCAGATCCCGAGCGCCTCGAGCCAGGCGAGGGTCAGGAACGTGAAGCCGTCGTAGAGCTGGGCGATGTCGATATCCGCGGGGGTGAGGTCGGTGCGTCCCCACATCTCCCGAGCGGCGTCCGCCGACGCCATCGTCGGGTAGTCCGGGCGGTGGAACCAGCCGCCGCGCCCCGATGCTCCGCCGATCGCCTCCACCCGGACTGGGGGTTTCGGGCAGTCAGCGGCGTACTCCGGGCGGGAGATCACGACGGCGATCGAGCCGTCCACCGGCGCGTCGCAGTCGTAGAGTCCGAACGGGGAGGACACCATGCGCGCGGCAAGGTAGTCCTCCATCGTCATCGGTTCCCGGTACACCGCAAGCGGGTTGAGCGCCGCGTTGCGGCGGGAGTTGATCGCGAGCCAGCCGAGCTGCTCCTTCGTTGTGCCGTACAGCGACATGTGCCGGCGGCAGTGCATCGCGAGCCAGTTCGCGGCCGAAAACGCGTCTGCGGCGAGCAGGTCGTCGACGTCGCTCATCATCTGAGTGAGGTCCATGGCCGCGGAGAGGTCCTCGCTCGCTGCGGTGTTCTCTGCCGGCTCCCGCGGGGTCATATCCCCGCCGATCATGTTGACGGTCCGGTACACGAGCACGTGACGGGCGCGGCCTTCGGTGACCGCGAGCGCGGCCGCCATCACCGGTGATAGCAGGCCGCCGGTGGTCATCCCCCCGCCTCGGTAGGCGGGTTCGATCCCGAGCTCGCGCGCCGCGGTGGACAGGGCGGTGTCGCCGATGCTCGTGATGCCGTCGACGTCGGCGGCGACGAGCCCGGCGTCTGCGATCGCTTGCCGGCAACTCGCGGCGGTGAGCTCGACGTCGCTGATCCCGGTCCGGCGGCCAATCGCCGAGATGCCGAGTCCCGAGACGATCGCGCCGGCACCGGGGCCTCGCGTCATCGGCTCGGGCCGGCGGGGGTGAAGACCGGGTAGAAGACCTCGCCATGGTCTTCGAACAGCACCCGAACTGCCATCCCGATCGTGACGTCGTTCTCGGTGCAGTTCACCAGGTTGGTCGCCAGTCGGAGCGTGTCCTGCTCGTCGAGGGTGACGATCGCGATCAGGTTCGGCGGGGTGATCGCGGGATGGAACTGGTGCTGGTTCGTCGTATAGGTGAAGACCGTGCCGGTGCCACCGACGGCGTCGTAGGTGGGCGGCGAACCGCAAACGTCGCAGGTGTCCACGCTCGGGAGGAACCAGCGTCCGCACGCCGCGCAGTGCTGCACCGTGAGGCGGCCCTGCGCACCGGAGGTCCAGAACGGGCGGTTGGCCGGTGTCAACCGGGGAAGCACCCGCTCGTGCGCAGCGGCGATGACAGGGTGGGTCACCTGCGGTCCCCTCTCTCCGATGGCGAGACGTATGATTTTGCCGTTTCGTCGAAGCCCTAGAAAGAAGGCGACAGCAATGCCGGTCGATCTGAGCTATCCCGTCTTCGATGCCGACAACCACATGTACGAGACGACCGATGCTTTCACTAAGTACCTCCCCGAGGAGTACGCGGGGCTGGTCAAGTACGTGCAGGTCAACGGCCGGACCAAGATCGCGTTGCGCAACGTGATCAGCGAGTACATCCCGAACCCGACCTTCAACAAGGTGGCGCCTCCCGGCGCCCAGGAGCTCGAGTTTCGGCTCAAGAACCCGTCGTCGAAGCACGCGATCGGTTCCGGGGACTTCCTGGCGCGCAACCGCGAGGACCGCACCGAGCGCGCAACCGGCATGCCGCCCCGTTACATCGAGTCGCCACCGGCATTCTTCAACCCGGCGGAGCGACTCGAGAAGATGGACGAGCAGCGAATCGACCGCGCGATGATGTGGCCCACGCTCGCGAGCCTGCTCGAGGAGCGGCTCTCCGACGACCCCAAGGCAAGTGCGGTCGTGATCCACGCGCTGAACGAGTGGATGCACGAGCACTGGACGTTCAACTTCGAGAACCGGATCTTCCCCACCCCGGTCATCAACCTGTCCATCATCGACGCGGCGATCCGCGAGCTCGATTACGTTCTCGAGCGAGGGGCGCGCGCGGTGCTCATCCGGCCCGCGACCGTGCCCGACTTCGGGGGCCGACGACGCTCGTTCGCCCTGCCCGAGTTCGACCCGTTCTGGAAGCGGGTCGAGGAGGCGGGCATCCTCGTCGGAATGCACGCCTCGGACGACGGCTACCAGCGCTTCGTCAACGAGTGGGACGGGACGGTCGGGGAAATGTTGCCGTTCGTCCGACGGTCGAAGTTCGCCGAGCTCGTCGGGAGCGAGTACCGCAGCATTCGCGACGCGGTCTACTCGATCATCGGCCACGGTCTCGCCACCCGCTTCCCGGACATCCGGTTCATGCCGGTCGAAAACGGCAGCCAGTGGGTGCCGACCGCGATCAAGCAGTTCAGCAAGCTCTACGAGCGCCAGCCCGAGGGTTGGCCGGAGGACCCGTTGGCTGCGCTTGGGCGGTCGATCATCATCCACCCGTTCTTCGAGGAAGATGTGATGGGTCTCGTCGAAGCGGTCGGCGTCGACAACGTCGTCTTCGGCTCGGACTACCCGCATCCGGAGGGGATGGCCGACCCGACCTCGTTCGTCGAGGAGCTCGGGGATCTGTCCGAGACCGACAAGGCCAAGATCATGGGTGGCAACCTGTCCAGGCTGATGGGATGCGACCCGACCGAGAAGGCGGTGGCCGCCTGATCCGGCGCACGATCGTTGGGTTCGAGGTTCAAGAGGCGGATCGGGGCGGACGTCGCTACACCTACCCGATGGACTACCCGAACCTCGAACGGATCGAGGCGTCGATCGAGCTCGCGGCCTCGCACGACGATGGTGATGTCGAAGGCCTGAAGGTCGACCCGCAGCGCTATCCCGCCCAGGACGCCTACTTCTCCACCGGCGTCGCCCAGTCGCCGTCGTTCGTTCGCGCGATGGCTGGCCTGGTCGACCCGCGCTTCGGCGCGCTGTTCGATCGCGTCCTGTCCGACGAGGGAAACGTCGCGAGCCTCCGGGCGATGGGGGATCATCTTGCCGCCGGCGGAAACATCGTCAACGCGGTCCCGCACGGCCCGTTGCTCGACATCGGCCTGATGCACGCGTTGCCCTATCTTGCGCTTGCCGACCTCGGCTACGACCTGCGGATCGGCATCGTCATCAGCCACGGCGTCGCCGGCCGCGGACGCCGGTTCAACGACGAGCTGGTCTGCCTTGCCGACGCGCTTGACTGGGCTTGCGACAAGGTCTGGTACGTCACGCCGCAGACCCGCAAGACCCGCGAGTCGTCCTACACCGAGGTGGCCTCCCGGGTGCATATCCACCAGCGCAATGCGGTCGTGCGGGCCGATATCGGATCCGAGCTCGACCGGGGCGGGATGCTCCTCACGGTCGCGCCGAGCGCTACCAGCAACCGGACCGACTCGGCCGGCGTGACCTGGCTCGAGTCGCCCACCGCGGGCACGATGCGGCTGCTGGCTCACCCGCGCACGCTGGTCGGCATCGCGGGTGGACGGATGCTCGGCATGGCGGAGCCCGGCTACTCGCTCGGCCCGGAACTGATCGCGGTCAGCCCCGATGACGGCTTGCTTGACGCGCAGACGCGGCTACTGGTGCAGCGCCTCGCGGAGGTGATGGCGGTCGTCGACCCGGCCGGCTCCTATGCCGCCCGTCGCCGCTAACGGTGCTCCGTGACACTTTCTGCCGACGTCTGTCAACCCCGGCGGGGGCTCGACCGTTGATGCCGTGACAGGAGTCAAGGTGGAGAGGTGTCGAATGGGTCTGGTCAAGGGTGTTGTTGTCGTGCCGGTCGCGATGTCGATGGCGGCCTTCGGTCTTGCCGCCGCGGCGCCGCCCGCAGCGGCTGACGTGACGATCCCGACGATCAACTGTCCGGCGAGCGGATCGAGCACGAGCCTGGTCGACTTCGACGGTGACGGCGTCGCCGACGCGGTCGTCGCCGTCCCGGGCGCCAACGGCGGAATGGGAGCGATCGAGGTCCGCTACAGCCGTGGCACCTCGACGACCACGTTTTCCCCGGGCGACGGCGTGATCCCCGCGGTCACCGCGGCCGGACCGCCACTCACCTTCGCCACCCTCGATGCCAACTACGACGGCTGCACCGATCTCGCGATCGGGATTCCGTCCTACACCGACGGCGGGGTTGCCGCGGCCGGTGCGGTGCAACTGCTCTACGGCAGCAAGGACGGTTTCGTCACCGGCCCGCTCATCACTCCCAGCAACGCCTCGTTGCCCGGCGATGCGCAGGCGGGCGAGCACTTCGGGTACGCGCTGGCCGGCCTGAGCAACGAGCTCACCGTCGGTGCGCCAGGCTGGTCTCCGACCGTCTCGGGTGCACAGCCCACCCCGCGTGCCGGCGAGGCGATCGCGATGCGCTTCGACTACTACCAGCAGTCGGGCTTCGACAATGTGTGGGCCATCCGAAAGTCCTTCCCGCACGCCGGCGATCGGCTCGGCACTGTGGTCGCGCCGTCGATCGCGGCAGCACCGACCGCGACCGGGCACGGCAAAAACCACGCCGGATGCATCGCGTGGAGCACCAGTACCGCGGACGTCGGCGCTTACTGCGGTCACCACGACAACGACCGGCTCGGTGCGAGCTTGTCGTATTCCTACGTCGCGGGCGTGGGATACGCCCTGTTCGCCGGCGCCCCGACCCACGAGGTGGCGGTCACCTCCGTGGTCAAGCACGGAAAGCACAAGGGCAAGAAGGTCACGCGCACGGTGAAGGACGCCGGGGTGGTCGAGCAGTTCGCGCTGATTCGCACCGCCGGGAGCCCGACGTTGAAGCTCGAGGCGACCATCAGCCAAGGGAGTCCCCGGGTGCCGGGAGATCCGACGAAGGGCAACGAGTTCGGTTCGGCGATCACCACCTTCAACGGTAAGAAGCCGCTGCTGGCCATCAGCGCGCCCGGCGCGAAGGTCAACGGGCATGCCCACGCGGGCGCGGTTTTCCTCCGCGTCGGCGCCGAGCGTTCGTCGCCCTGGCAGCTCATCGACCGGGACGTGAAAGGTGTCGCGAGCGCGGCGACTACCGGTGATCGCTTCGGGACGGCGCTGTCGCTGGCCGGTCGCGGCTATCCGGGCACCGCGATCGACTTCGTGCTCTATGTCGGCGTGCCGAATGACTCGGTCGGTGGCAATGCGGATGCCGGCCGGGTGCAGATCTTCTACGGCGCGGGTTCCAAGCCCCGGCTGACCGGATCGAAATTCCTCACTGAGCACGGCGGCGGGGTCGCGCACGCCCAGTACGGCGCCGCAGTCGACTGAGACCGAAACCTTTCGGTAACATATATTTTGACAACGAAAGGTTTCTCAACCTAACGTTATCGGTATGCGATCGAGTGCCGTAGCCGTCGATCGCAGGATCAGCCCGGACGTCTGGCCGGTCGCGATCGTCGTGATCCTGGGCATGGTCATGTCCGCCCTCGACACGACGATCGTCAACGTCGCGCTCATCACGCTCTCCCGCGACCTGCACACCGGTCTCGCCAGCGTCCAGTGGGTCGTGACGGCCTACCTCCTCGCCCTGGCGGTGGTGGTTCCGGTGAGCGGCTGGGCCGCCAGCAAGTACGGCGCGAAACGGGTCTTCATCGTCTCGATCGGCCTGTTCACCGTGGGTTCCGCGCTGTGCGGCCTCGCGACGTCCGCGTCGATGCTCATCGTCTTCCGGATCCTTCAAGGCATCGGCGGCGGCATGTCCGCGCCGGTCGGGATGATGATCGTGGTCAAGAAGTCAGGCCCGGCCAGCCTCGCTCGGGTCATGAGTGCGATCGGGATTCCGATCATCCTTGCGCCGATCGTCGCCCCGACCATCGGCGGGTTGCTGCTCGATCACGCCGGGTGGCGCTGGATCTTCTATGTCAACGTGCCGATCGGGATCCTGACGTTGATCGCCGCCACCCGATTGCTCCCGCGCGACGAGCCGGAGGCGGTCGGCCCACTCGACGTGGTCGGTCTCGTCCTGGCCGGTGTCGGGCTGGCCGCGGTCACCTACGGACTGGCCGAGGCCGGCACGGCCGGTTTCGGCGCGACCAAGGTCTGGCTGTCCATTCTGCTCGGTGTGGCCCTCGTTTCCGGGTTCGTCGCGCACGCGCTGCGGGTCGAGCACCCGCTGCTGGACATGCGCTTGTACGCCAGCCCCGCGTTCAGCGCCGCGTCGCTGACGACCTTCTTCCTCGGCGCGGCCATGTTCGGTGGAATGCTGCTGATGCCGCTGTACTTCCAGACCGTACGCGGTGAGGACGCAGTGACCACCGGGATGCTGCTCGCGCCCACAGGTGTCGGCTCAGCGTTGGCCGTCTGGGTCGCCGGACGCTCGATCGATCGGATCGGCGCAGGTGTGACCGCGCTCGTCGGCGGGCTGCTCGGGATCGTCTCGACGATTCCCATGTTGTTCATCGGCGCGCAGACCTCCTATGTCCTGCTCGGCGCACTGCTGTTTTTCCGCGGGTTCGCGACCGGGCTGTCGTCGATGCCCGCGATGACGGCCGCCTACCGGGTTTTGCGCCCGGACCAGGTCAATGACGCCTCGCCGCAGCTCAACGTCCTTCAGCGGGTGGGTGGATCGCTTGGCACTGCGATCCTTGCGGTGTCGCTGCAGAATCAGCTCGAGCACGCGCCGCAGACCGCCGCAGGGGCGGCCGCTGCTTTCGGCACCACCTTCTGGTGGGTGCTCGCGATCTTCGCCTTCGCGACCATCCCGATCCTCGTCCTCATGCGCATCGAGCGGCAGGGATTCGTGGCCGAGGGACTCGACGACCTTCCGGCCGAGGCGTTCGCGGGAGCGGCGTGAGCACGAGCGAGCAGGATTACGACGCCCTGCGCCGGGCGGTGGGCCGGCTGCTTGCCGCCGACCGCCGCCTGCGCAGCCGCGAACAGCAGGTTGCCGGCCCGGCGTTGACCTCCGCTCACTTGCGCGCGCTCTTCGTTCTCACCCAGCAACCTCGGGCCACGATCGGGGCCCTTGCCCGCGAGGCCGATCTCACCCCCGCGTCCGCGACCGCGATGGTCGACCAGCTGGAGGATCGCGGCCTGGTGGAGCGCCGCCGCAGCGCCGACGACCGCCGGCAGTGCTGGGTCTCCCTGACCGAGGCCGGCCGCCGGGAAGTCGAGGACAAGGAACGCTACTGGCGCGCGCAGATGGCCGAGACCTTCGCGGCCGTAAGCCCGGAGGAGATCGCCGCCGCCACCCGCGTCCTCGAGCAGATGGTCTCGACCATGGAGCAGCTGGCCGTGAACGCCGAAGCGCCCGAACCGCAGGGCGGTCCGGGCGCTTCGAGCGAGCGCGTCGCGCTTAGAACTTG
>DATJWM010000164.1:0-18359 GCA_035501255.1 Mycobacteriales bacterium
TGGCGACGCGATCTCCTACACCGAGCGGGTACCTGGCTACCTGGTCCTTGCTGCCGGCCTGCACCTCGGCACGCCGGCCGCGTTCTCGCAGGCCGTCGAAGACGGCACCGACCCGACCCCCGCGGACACCGCCACCTTCAACTCCGACATCCAGCAACACAAGGTGAAGGTGCTGCTGTACAACTCGCAGGTCGTGGACGCCCAGACCTCCAAAATCAAGCAGACCGCGACATCGGCCGGGGTGCCGATCGTCGGGGTGAGCGAGACGATCCCGACCCAGTTCTCTACCTTCCAGGCGTGGCAGATCGCTCAGGCGAAGTCGCTGCTGGCAGCCCTCGGGGGGTAGCCGGTGCGGGTTGCTGACGTCCGGCCTGTCGTCCACCTCCACGACGCGGCACTGCGCTTCGGTGAGCGCACAGTCTGGAGCGGCCTCGACTTCGATGTCGCGCCTGGCGAGTTCATTGCGGTCCTCGGTCCGAACGGTTCGGGAAAGACCAGCCTGCTCAAGGTCTTGCTGGGGCTGCAACGGTTGACATCGGGAGTGGTCGAGGTACTCGGCTCGGCACCAAGCCGCGGCAACAAGATGGTCGGATATGTGCCGCAACAGAAGGGATTCGACCGCGACCTGCCGCTACGAGGTCGTGACCTGGTCGCGCTCGGACTTGACGGGCATCGATGGGGCATCCCGTTGCCGTCTCGGGCGCGCCGCGGTCGGGTCGACGCCGCACTGGCCGACGTGGGAGCGCAGCGTTATGCCAAGGCCGCCGTCGGGAGACTGTCCGGAGGTGAGCAGCAGCGGCTGCGGATGGCCCAGGCGCTGCTCGGCGATCCGGGCCTGCTGCTGTGCGACGAGCCGTTGCTCTCCCTTGACCTGCACCACCAGCGGGTCATCACCGAGCTCGTCGACCGGCGACGACGCGAACACGGCACCGCCGTGCTGTTCGTCACGCACGAGGTCAACCCGGTCCTCCCGTTGGTGGACCGGGTTCTGTACCTGGCGGCAGGACGATGGGCGAGCGGCGCACCGGAGGAGGTCCTCACCAGCGAACGCCTCTCCGCGCTCTACGGAACGACGGTGGAAGTCGTCCGAGTCGGCGGTCGGTTCATCGTCGCCGGCGCTCCCGACGCCGTCCACGCCGAACCAGGAGGCTCCCACCACCACCCAGACGATTCCGCGAGCGCGATCCTGCGATGACCGCCCACTGGGACTACCTGCACCTCGCGTTTGCCCAACATGCGCTCATCGCCGCATCCCTCGTGGCGGTGATCAGCGGTGTCATCGGTCCGTTTGTCATCACCCGCGGCATGTCCTTCGCCGTCCACGGCGCTGCGGAGCTCGCGCTGACCGGCGCCGCGGCCGGACTGCTGATCGCCAACGACGCCGTTTCCGGCGCCTTGGTGGGCTCGGTCGTCGTGGCCGGCGCATTCGGTGTTCTCGCCGTCCGGGAGCGAGAACGTGATTCGGCGATCGGCGTGGTGCTCGGGCTCGGGCTCGGGCTCGGGTTCTTCCTGCTGCACTTCTACAACGGCTTCGAGACCGAGGCGCTGAACATCCTCGTCGGGCAGATCACCTCCGTCGGCACCGCGCAGATCGAGATCCTCGTCGGGGTTGCGCTCGCCGTACTCGCCGCGATGACGGTGTTGTACCGGCCGCTCGCCTTCGCCAGCGTCGACCCCGATCTCGCGGAAGCCCGCGGCGTCCGTACCCGGCTCGTCGGACTGCTGTTCCTGCTGATGCTGTGCGTGACCGTGACCGAGGCTGCGCAGGTGGTCGGTACCGTCCTCGTGCTGAGCCTCGTCATCACCCCGGCCGCGGCGGCCCAGCGCCTGTCCGCCGACCCCGGCGTTGTCCTCGGCCTCTCCACCGTCTTTGCGCTCATCGCCGCCGTCGGCGGCCTGCTCGTCAACATCGTCTACGTGCCCGATGTCCGGGCCAGTTCCTTCATCACCTTCATCGCGTTCGGGATTTACGCTCTCGCCCGGATCGCTGCGGCGGCTCGTCAGTCGCTGGGCGGAAATCGTGAACTCCCGATCGACTCCGACGACTCGGATGGCACGGCCGCGATCAATGCCGCATGAGGACCCTCCGACTCGCAGAGCCGCGGGCCCCGAGGACCGAGCCAGCGTCGACGCCTGGGCACAGACGATCGCGGAGCGCGCAGGCTTCACCGACATCGAATGCCATCTCGGTCCGTTGGCGGTGTGGCCGGCCGGAATCGGTTGGACAATACGTGAATAGGTTCTAATATTAGCGCGTGAGCACAACTGCGGTAGCAGCACCGCGTGGGCAGCGTCTCCTCGCTGCGGCGGAGTTGTTGCGCGCGCTGGCCTCGCCGGTCCGGTTGTCCCTGATCGCTGAGCTCGGCGACGGGCCGCGGTGCGTGCACGAGCTGGTGACCGCCTGCGGGGAGAGCCAATCGTTGGTCAGCCAGCACCTGCGGGTCCTGCGCGGATCCCGGTTGGTTCGCGCCGAACGCCGCGGCCGTGAAGTTGTGTACACGCTCACCGACCCCCACGTCAGTCACATCGTGACCGACGCCATCTCCCATGCCGAGGAGGCAGAATGAGCACGCCAACCACCGAGCACGAGGTCCACACCGAGCACGAGCACGAGCACGGCGAGAACTGCGGCCACGAGACCGTGCAGCACGGCGACCACGTCGACTACCTCCACGACGGGCATAAGCACGCCGCCCACGACGATCACTGGGACGAGCACTGAGCACTTCCCGCAGCGCTCCGCCGCCTCCGACGCAACAGGAGGCTGCGGTCAAGCGCCCGGCTGCACGCCTGCGTGCCACTCGCCAAGGAGCTGCGATCGACGAGGTTCTATCGGCGAACCACGGATTCCGCAGCGCCCACGAGGTGTACGACGAACTGCGTCGGCGAGGTGAGCGTGTCGGTATGACAACCGTGTACCGGCAACTCAAACTCCTCGCCGACTCCGGCGTCCTCGACGTCGTCAACCGCCCGGACGGTGAGGCCGGATACCGGCTGTGCGGGCCGACCGCCGCCGAGGCAAACGGGCACCACCATCACCTTGTTTGCCAAGTGTGCGGCTACACCGTCGAAGTCGAGGGCCCTGAGGTCGAGCAGTGGGCGGACCGAGTCGCTTCCGATGCTGGTTTCACGAACGTCACCCACACCCTTGAGATCTTCGGCGACTGCCAGCGACACTCCCCACGAAGCCGGCGGCGTAAGAGTTCCTAACCGCCTTTCGCGGCGGACTTCAGCGTCTGGGCCGGAGTCAATTTGGCGCTGTACCCAGCAGGAACCGTCATCGGTTCACCGGTCTGCGGATTGCGCCCCTGACGCTCGGCGCGGCTGACGCGCTCCGCGGTGAGGAATCCCGGCACGGTGACCTTCTCACCGCGGCGAAGCGCCTCGGCCAACACATCTCGCGTCCCATCAAGAGCCATCCCCACATCCGCCCCCAGCAGCCCGGTACGGCGCGCGACTTCCTCGATCAGCTCCGTGCGATTCACGAACACTCCTCCGAAGGTCGGCGGGTCGGCGTTTGCTCCGACCTCACGATGGCCCTATCTTATCGGATATGGACCCCGACACCGATAACGGCAGGTCGTCCGTGCCCTGCATCATCGTTTCCGCCCCCCGAGCCGAGCTGCGTGACGAGTGCTGCTGGGCGATCCTTCGCGATGTTCCCGCCGCTCGTACGGTGCGGTACGACGTCGTGACGTTGCCGGGCGGGCGAGGCTTCCGGCGTACCATCAGTGACAGCGGCTGTCTCGTCGACCAGCACGAAATCGACGTCACGACCCACTGCATGACCTGCGCAATTCGCATCGACCTGCTCGTCACGCTCGATCGTCTGCGCCGCCGCCGCGCTCCCATCATCGTGGGCCTGCCGGTCGGGACCAACGTCTCGTCGGTCGTCGCCGCGCTCGACGGTGGCGTCCGGGTCGAACCCGAGCTGTCACCCGCCGACGTGCGCAGTGTGGTACTCGCCGTTGACGCCAAGACGGTCGTCGACGACCTGACCGGGGCGGACCAGCTCGTCGATCGGGGGCAGCACTGGGAGGACACAGACCGCCGCTCCGTCGGCGAAGTCCTGGCGGCCAGCATCGACTTCGCTGACCGGATCCTCGTCGACGGCGACAGCGATCCGGACGCTCGAGGGTTTCTCTCCCACCTCGCGGGGGCCAGGGTGTCGAACGGGCAAACCCTGGACGGGCGTCGCCTGCTCAGGGCCACCCGCGACCCGCGGGCCGCCTACAGCCGCATCGACCCGCTGAAGTTCAGGCCTGACGGGGATACGGCGCTCAGCGGCGCATGGACTCTGGACCTCGCGTCCTGGCGACCCATCCACCCCGAACGTCTCCATCGTCGATTGGCCGACCTCGCGATTGGCCGACTGCGTGGTCGTGGCCGCTTCTGGCTACCTACCCGGCCTGACACCGTCTGCATCTGGGACAACGCCGGGGCGCAGCTCAGCATCGGCGATGGCGGCGACTGGCGCGAGGAGGCACCCAGCACCCGCCTCGTCATCACCGGTATCGACGCCACAGACCGGGATCGAATCCTCGGTGCCTTCGAAACCACCCTGATGACCGACAGCGAACTCGTGCGAGGGCTGGCTAACTGGATCGGCCGTGACGACGGCCTGGACACCTGGCTTGGCTCGAGAACGACCGTCACGTGAGCGCCAAGATTCCAGGTGATGACGCAAGCGGTTGTCTCGCCGCGCAGTCGAGAGGGTGATCGGCGCGCGAGGTCGTCACAGTTCAGGTGCGAGGCCTACTTCAGGCGGACGGAGACCAGGCGGTTGATCGTACGGGTCTCGACGACGTCGGAGTGAGCTGCGAGGAACGCCGTGAACGACCTGTGGCCTTCCGCTTTCTCATCGAACGTGGCGTCGAGCCGCAAGATCTGGTTCTTCAGCGTCGATGCGTTGACCCAACCGTCGGTGCTCTTCTCGGCCTGCAACGCTATTGCCCGCCGAAGCAGCTCGGCGACTGGCGACCGGGTGGGTGGCGATGATGCGGCTGGCCGCTTCGCCGCCCCTCGTTTCGACGACGGCTTCACGGCGCTCACGCCGGGCAATGCGTCGTAGAAGCGGAACACATCGCATGACGACTGCCAGTACCGGCCGACGGATCGGGCTGCGCCGACACCGATGACGGTGCGGCCGAGCCGCTTGCACCGCTGAGCCAGCGAGACGTAGTCGGAGTCCCCTGCAACGATCAGCACGTGATCGATGTAGTCGTAGCGCGAGAGGTCATCGATTACGTCGATCGCAAGCCGGATGTCGGCGCCGTTCTTGCTGCCGGACAGCGGAAACATCTGCACCAGGTCGATTGACGACTGCACGGTCTCGCGGTGGTAGACGCGGTTCGCCGGCGCCGACCAGTCCGCGTACGCCCGCGAGATCGCTACGGTGCCGAAGGACACCGCGTAGTCGATGATCGCGCCGAGGTCGACCTTTGCCACTTCGAGTTTGGCGGCTAGCTCGGGAGTGGGGTTGACCCCGCCCGCCCTGTCGTTGTGAAAGGCCCGATCGCCGTGCAGCTCGTCGTATCGCGAGATCACGATGTTGTCGAAGTCGATGTAGACCGCGACGTGGTTCGTCACCTCGCGCTGCGTCACCGCTGCAGTGTTGCAGAGCCGACCGCCACCGCAGCTGAGCGCAGGCTCCAGCCTCTCGAGATTTGAACACTGACCCGGCGGACCGAACCCGTGTTACGGTCACTGTGGTTGCAGTTTGCATTTCTCGTACGTTCACAAGCGCCCGCGGGATGTCGACAGCGGGCGCTTGTGCTTGTCGCGAAGACCTTATTCGCCCACCTGAGCGCTCCGCGTGACTCCGGTTCGCATCGTGCGGATCAGAATTCCCGGAGGGAAGTCAGAACATGGTGCAAGGCAGCGTCAAATGGTTCAACGCGGACAAGGGATTTGGATTCATCGAGCAGGACGGCGGCGGTGCCGACGTCTTCGTTCATCACTCGGCTATCACTACTGAGGGCTACCGCTCGCTTGATGAGAGCCAGCGGGTCGAGTTCGAGGTGAGTCAGGGTCAGAAGGGCCTGCAGGCCGACAACGTCCGGCCGATCTGATGATCGCCGCGTCGGCGCCGACGACGAACCGTCCGGCGCCGACGTGTGGAGGGCCGACGATGGCGCCTGGTCCGCGGGTCGGCGCGGTTGTCCGAAAGATCGCGAAGACCCTCGCGGTCGCCACGATCGTGCCGACCGCGTTGTTCTATGTCGGGCTCGTCACGGCCGGCTTGTGGGTTGCTCTGCTCGTCGCGCTGGCCTGGTGTTACGGCGCCGCGGCGTGGCGACTGCGTACCAAGCAGCCGACCTCGATCTTGCTCTGGCTCACGGTCGCCGGTCTCAGCGGAAAGACGATCCTGGCGTTCGCCACCGGCAGCACCCTCATCTACTTCATCCAGCCGGCGCTCGCCGACACGCTGGTGGCCGTCGTGTTCGTGGTGTCCCTGGGTACGGCGAGGCCAGCGGTGGCACGGCTTGCCGCCGAGTTCTACCCCGTGACCAGCGACGTTGCCGGGCGGCCAGGAGTGCGGACGTTGTTCACCCGGCTCACGGTGTTGTGGGCGGGGATCTGTGCAGCCAAGGCCGGCGTCACGCTGTGGCTTCTGCACACTTTGTCGGTGACGGGATTCGTCACGGCCAAGACGGTCTACGGCCCGGCTACCGTGGTGCTTGGCGCCGCCGTGACCATCGTGCTCGCCGCGCGGGTAGCCCGCCGCGAAGGTCTACTGCCTCCCGCGCCGCTCGAGTCGACTGGACTGGGCGTCGCGGTATGAAACGGCGGGGGGTGATGCGCGGCCACCGACTCAGCACCGTGAGCAACCAGGTGGACCGTGGCACCGCGCCTGTCGCCCGCCGAATCGTCGACTACTGGTGCGCTGCGGACCACAAGTCGTCGCCGGCCTTTGCAGCGGATGTCGAGCGGCCGGTCGTCTGGCCATGCGGGGTCTGCGGCGGGCCATCCGCCTTGGAGCGCGGTAGCGCGCCACCCGCGACGCGGGCGCGGATCTTTCCCCGTACGCCGTACGAGTTCATGATGATGCGCCGCACCGAGGAAGACGGGGAACGCATCCTCAAAGAGGCCGTCGCGGCGATGCGCAAAGGCGACTACCCGCACCCAGGCGCGGGCCGGCGCTAGCCCCTGCTCGAGGCCGACGAAGGCCAGAGCGTGAAGGGGTGAGATCAGACAGATCACAGGCAGGATGCCGCCGTGTAATCCTGCAGTGATGACGGTGTCGAGACGCGTTGCTGTCGGCTGCGAATTCACTTACGAGGCCGAGGTATCGACGCTCGTCATCTTCCAAGTGCAGCCGGACGTATCCGCGGACTTCACCCGCCGGTTGGAGGCGTGGGTGTTGACACCGCAGATCGATCTGCACTCCTACACGGATCTGTACGGAAATCAGTGCACCCGCGGGTTGCTTCCGGTCGGGTGGTCGAGCGTCCGCTACGAGGCCCTGATCGACGTGCCTGATGCGACCGAGGATGCCGACGACTCGGCAGATGAGATCGCGCCGGGCGACTTACCCGACGAGACCCTGATATACACCTTGCCCAGCCGCTACTGCCTCCCAGACGTGCTCGCCGACGAAGCCTGGTCGCTGTTCGGGGCGCACCCGCCCGGCTACCAGCGGGTGCAGGAAATCTGCAGCCACGTGCACACGCACCTCACCTTCCGGTACGGAAGCACCACTGCCACCTCGACGGCCGCGGACGTGAACCGGTCCCGATTGGGGGTCTGCCGAGACTTCACCCACCTGGCGATCTCATTCTGCCGGGCGCTCAACATCCCGGCACGTTACGTGTTTGGCTATCTGCCTGACATGGACGTGGCGATGGATCCGGCGCCGATGGACTTCGCCGCCTGGATGGAGGTGTGGCTCAGCGATCGATGGTGGACCTTCGACCCCCGCAACAACTCACGACGCAAGGGTCGGGTCCTCATCGCGAGAGGTCGAGACGCCTCCGACGTCGCAATGGCCACCACGTTCGGGGGCCCTATCCTGCACAGCATGACCGTACGAGCTGCCGAATTGCGGTCCTGAGCGTCCCGACAAAGGGGGGATTTCCATCGAGGTTCCGGCGGCCATTGCCGCATATCAAGCTGCCCATGACGTCCACGATGTGGAGGCCGCCCTACGGGCCTTCGCGACCGACGCCGTTGTCCACGACGAGGATCAGGAATGGATTGGCTCCGACCAAATCCGTCGGTGGCTGACCAAGACGAGTAGCGAGTACACCTTCACGAGGACGCTCCTCAGCGTGGAATCTTCGGGCACCGACTCCTGGATCGTGCGGAACCGGTTGGAGGGTAACTTTCCCGGCGGCGTAGTGGAGTTGCGCTACGAGTTCACCCTCTCCAAGGACGGCATTTCCGTGCTGACGATCGCGCCGTAGTTCGTGAGCGTCCTCGCTGGCCCGGCCAACCTCGTGCCAGGTGTCACTGGGCGGTCGCTTGGCTTCAAACCAACCCCTCGCCGGGTCTAGAAGGACCGCTAGGAAGTCTGCGTAGAGGTTGTCACGAAGAAATGTGAACGCGAGCCCACTTGCGCGGATGTACTCCTCCGTCGCCCAGTGGTCGCGGGCCAAGTTGAATGTCGCATTGGAGGCTGCGCCGGAGAAGAAGATGTAGACCAGATGGCTGATGCCAGCATCGGCAGCCGCGTCGAAGAATCTTCGCTGCCGTTCGACGCGGTCGGGCGTCTCCGCCGCAGACACCATCAGAACTGCGTCGTGACCCGTCAGGGCTGATCGGACGGCGTCGTAATCGCCGAACTCCGCCTGCACAACCGCCGCCTGCGAGAGCCTCGGAGCCCTCGCTGGATCAGGCACAGTGAGTGTCTGATGGATCCCCGCCGCGGCTAGCCGTCTCGCCGCCCGTCCGCCGAGCCGCCCGGTAGCACCCGTCACGGCCAGCCGGGGAGACGACGGTGCCGTTTGGGATGACAGGCTTACCACGCCGCCTGCAACACGGGACGGTGACGAGAACTTCCTGCGCTATCGCGAGCTCGCGCCGCCGGCCGAATAGCGGCAGCCCGTCGATCTTCAGGTCTTCCAAAAGCATCAAATCTGATGCATCATTTCTGATATGGATGCCCTAGAGCTGTTCGTGCTGGGACGAAAGCTGATGAAGTTGGCGAGCCGCGCGTTGCCTGAAGGGGGCCTGTCATCGAGCGTGCGGTCGGTGCTGATCGACGTGGCGGCGCACCCAGACAGCTCGATCTCGCAGATCACCGAGCGGACCGGGTTTCCGCAGAGTCATGTGTCGACCTCGGTGGCGAGACTGCGCGAGATGAACGCGGTGCGAACGAGCCCGGATCCGTTGGACGGTCGGCGGACGTTGGTGCGGGTGACTCCGGAGACGATCCGGCGGGTGGCGAGGAGTCGGACCGGGCCGGTCGACGGACTTCTTGCAGGCGTCCTCGGTGACGATGATCCGGCGGTGTTGGCCGAGGTCATCGACGCGTTGGAGATGCTCTCGCGCAGGCTCACCCCGAAGGCCCGCGCTCGGATCGCGGCGGAGCGGGCATCGTGATTGCCGCCGCTCCGCTCGGCGGCGTGCTCGCCGGCGGTCACCACCTCGTGCTCCTCGTCATTCTGGCGCTGGCGGCGACTCGGATCGCAGTGCGGGTCACACGGTCGCGGCGTACCTCCCGCGGGTCGGCCACGGGGACGGATCGCAGCGTTCCCGCCCGCCGTCCGGCGCTGCCGCCGTTGTCTCTGCCTCCCAAACCATCGAGCGACGAGGCGGTGCTCGTGGTTGGCGATCTCACCGTCGCCTACGGGGCGAAGATGGCAGTCGAGAGCTTGAGCTTCGACATCCGGCGCGGCGAGATCTTTGGCTTGCTCGGGCCCAACGGTGCCGGGAAGACGAGCACCCTCGGCGTGATCGAGGGCCTCGTCCGCCCGCGCGCGGGTCGCGTGCTGCTCGACGACATCGACGTTCGCCAGCACCCGTCGACGGCGCGGGCCAAACTCGGCGTCCAACTCCAAGCCACCAGCTTTCAGGCCGAGTTGTCGATCACCCAACTGGTGCGGCTCTACGCCGGCCTGTACGGCGTGACGTTGACGGATGCGCAGATCCTTGACCGGCTGTCCGCGGTCGGCCTCGGCGGTGAGACTCGCAAACCCTTCCGGCAGCTCTCTGGTGGTCAGCAACAACGGCTGTCCCTGCTGATCGCGCTCATTCACGACCCGGTGCTGTTGCTGCTCGACGAGCCGACGACCGGTCTGGACCCGCAGTCCCGACGGCAGCTGTGGCGACGAATCGAGCACATCCGAGCGGTCGGGGGCAGCATCCTGCTCACCACCCATTCAATGGAAGAGGCGCAAGCCGTGTGTGACCGGGTCGCGATCATGGACGCGGGTCGGCTGCTCGCCGTGGGTGCACCGCGCGCCCTCGTCGCCGAGCATCGCGACGACCCGCTGGTCCGGGAGGCCGCGCACGGCGAGGTCACCTTGGAAGACGTCTTCATCGGATTGACCGGAGGTGAGATCCGTGACTGATGCCACCCACGGTGAGCTCGCCGCGCCGGGTGCGCGGAGCATCCTGCGTCACCTGCTGCGGGCTGATGCGACGGTATTGGTGAAGAACGTCCGGTCGCTGGTGCTGAGCATCCTGCTGCCGATCGTGCTGCTGTTGACCACCAACCATCCCCGCGCGGAGTTCCGGCTCGGCGGATCGTTACTGATCGTGGGGCTGTGCGTGACCTATGGCCTGATGTCGACCTCTCTGTTGGGCTACGCCAACACGGTCGCCCGCGATCGGGAGCGTGGTGTCTTCCAGCGGTTGCGGGTCACCCCGGCGCCGAGTTGGACGATCATGTCGAGCAGGCTCGCCGTTCAGATGGTGGCGAACCTCCTGATCGCCCTCGTCGTCTTGATCGTCGGCGTGCGCATCCATCACCTCGACGTCAGCTTCAGCCAGTACCTGCTGACCCTCGCGGTGTCCGTGTTGGGTGGCGCGATGTTCCTCGGCATCGGGCAAACGCTCGTCGGCCTCGTCCGCTCGGCCGACGCAGTCAACGCCGCCGGGCGGCTGCTGTACATCAGCCTGATCTTCCTCGGGCTGCTCGGTCTGGAAGGCATCCTCGGCTCGACGTTCCAGTCGATCGCCAAATGGTCACCGGTCGGCGTACTGATGACCGCGTATGCAGGTGTGCTGCACACCGCCGCGTGGACCACCACCGACACGTTGGCGGTGGTGTCCTGCGTCGGCTATCTGATCGCCGGAACGGCGGCCGGCATCGTGTGGTTTCGATGGGACCCGCGCTAGCCCCTCCGACGTGAGGCCGGTGCCCCTGTCGGATCGGCGATTGGCTGGAAGGGGTAGACCGGATCACTCGTTCGGGCTAACGTCCCGCCCATGATCGCTAGCAATGGAGCTCGGATCGGTCTGGCAAGTTCGATGTGCGCGGTGGCCCTGGTCGGGGGGATCGGGGCGGGTGCACCCGCCTCGGCGCATCCCGCGCCGAGACCCGCGAAGGTTGCGGTGTCGGAGCAGCTGACCCAGACCTCGGTCGCGCCGCACTCGCGCGTCGCGTACGCGTTGGGGACCAAGTACAAGTCCCCGACTTCCACGACCTTCGTCGACAAGCGGTCCGGCAGCCACTGGAAGAAGCTCGCGGTCAAGCTTCCGAAGGGAGACCCGAACGTGAGCTCGCTTGCTGCAGGCTCCCCGTCCTCGGCATGGCTGGTTGGTGGCAACTACAGCAACGGAAAGTTCAGGACACTGGTCGAGCACTCGACCGGCGGCGCGTTCAAACCCGTGAAGACGAGTCTAGGAAGCGCGAGTCTCCAGGACGTCGCCGCGTCGTCGAAGTCCAACGTCTGGGTGGCCGGAACGACTTCCACCAGCACGCCGTTGATCGCGCACGGCAACGGCCATAAGTGGACCAAGCTGAAGGTTCCGGCGAAGCTTCTCCCGCTGTCCATCGGTGGCCCGCTTTCGTTGAGCACCCTTAGTCCGAAAGACACCTGGCTCCTCGCCGCGACCAGCACCACGCCCGTGCTGCTGCACTGGAACGGTCACTCGCTCAGTTCGACCACGATCAAGAAGATCCCGTCAGGGGGCGTCATCCGGACGATATCCGCGACGTCTGCGAAGAGTGTCTGGATGGTCGGCACCTTCACCAAGCAGGTCGGGTCCTCCTACCGGATACAGAGCTTCGCCGAGCACCTCAGCGGCAAGTCGTTCAAGACCTACAAGCTCTCCTCGGGTCGGCAGGTCACCTATGCCGTGCAGATCGCGGCGGTCGGCTCACGGGCCTACGTCGCGGGTGAAGGTGGCCTCGCGTCTGGGACCCACGGCGTCGACCAGCATGCGTTCGCAGAGACCTTCCGCGGCGGCAAGTGGCACCGTAATAAGGTCGCTCAGCGAGGGAAGACTTCGGAGTTTTCCTCGGTCAGCGCCTCGAGCAAGGTGGTGGTCGCGGTCGGAGCGTCCTACAACGGGAATCTGTGCGACCCGAAGCATCTCAACGTCGTCGCAAGTCCGTACGCGGCCTCGCTGACCAGTACCTCCTCGCACGGTGAGGTCACACCGAAGCTGCGCTCTGCAGGGCGCTTCCCGCTTCTGCGCACCTGCTGATCCTCAGCCGGTGTTCTGAAGCCCGGCGGCGACGCCGTTCACGCTGAGTAGCAACAGCTGACGCAGGCGGTCCTCGTCGGCCGGTCCGGTGTACTCGCCCAGCCGCAGACCGCGCAGTGCACGCAGTTGAAGGTGTGACAGCGCGTCGACGTAGGGGTTGCGCAGGTCGACCGCTGCCGCGAGGATCCGCCGCCCGGCGAGCAGGCGAGGCGCGTCGAGCACGGCCAGCACGAGGTCCGTCGTTCGGTCGAGCTCGTCGAGGATTCGCTCGGTGATGTCGGGGCGGTCGCCCAGCGCGAGGTAGCTCTCGGCCACCCGTTTGTCCGTCTTCGCGAGCGACATCTCGGCGTTGTCGATCAGGGCCGTGAACAGCGGCCAGTCGGCGTACGCCGTACGGAGGTCATCGATCGTTGGTGCGGCGGCAAGGCCGCTGCCGAGGCCGAACCAGCCGGTGAGGTTGCACCGGGTTTGCGACCACGCGAAGACCCATGGGATCGCCCGGAGATCGGACAGGGCGAGCCCGCCCCCGCCGCCCGGGCGGCGCGCGGGCCGGGAGCCGAGGGCAAGGTCCGCAAGCTCCTCCAGCGGCGACACCCGGGCGAAGTAGTCCGCGAACCCCTCCATCTCGACGAGCGACCGGTACGCCGTCCGGCTGGCCGCCTCCATCGCGGCTCCGAGCGCGGCGAAACGCTCGGCCGCGTCCGCGTTGCGCTCAGCGACCTCTGCGGTTCCGGCGTACAGGACCGCTGTGGTGACCTGCTCGAGGTGCCGTTCGGCGATCCGAGGGTTTCCGTAGCGCGCGAAGATCACCTCGCCCTGCTCGGTGACCTTGAATCGGCCGGCGACGCTCCCCGGCGGTTGGGCCATGATCGCGCGGTTGACAGGGCCGCCGCCGCGACCGAGCGAGCCGCCCCGACCGTGAAAGAGGGTGAGCTGGACGTCGTTGGCGGCGGCCCACTGTGCGAGCTCGGCTTGCGCGTCGTAGAGAAGCAACGTCGCCGACAGCGGCCCGACGTCTTTCGCCGAGTCCGAGTATCCGAGCATGACTTCGACCCGGTCACGGGGACCGCCCTCGGCGAACCAGTCGTCGAGTGTGCGGCGGGCCGCCCGCAGGTCCTCGCCGGTTTCGAACAGCGGGATGACGTCGAGCCGCATCCGGCCGAGCCGGTCCCCGAGCGCGTAACGGGCCAGCCGGTGCACCGCCGCAAGGTCCGTGGCCGACGAGCAGAAGCTGACCACGTAGCGGTAACACGCCCGCTCGCCCCAGCGGTCTTGGAGCGCGGCCATTACGCGGATCGTGGCCAGCACCTCACGGGTCATCTCCGCGGTCGCCTGACCGTCGTTGGCCTCGAGGTCGGCGAGCGCCGCGGCGTGTACGGCGCTGTGCTGGCGGATCTCCAGCTCAGCGAGATGGAAGCCGAAGGTCTCGACCTGCCAGATCAGGTGCTGAAGTTCGCCGTAGGCACTGCGGACCGCACCGGCGGCGGCGAGGGAGTCCTGGACCAGCCGAAGGTCGGCGAGCAGATCGGCGGGCGAGCCGTACCCGAGGTCGGCGTTGCGGGTGCGGGTGGCGCGGATCCGGGTCGCGGCGAACAGGACCTTCTGCTTGTGCGGCTGGGCATGGGCTGAGCGCGCAATTGCCGCGATGGTCTTCGGGTGGGAGCTTGCGTCGGCGTCGAGCGCGGACGTCAGGGCGCTGCTGGGCGGGGCCATGTCCTGGCTGTGGGACAGTCCGCGACCGATCCGGTTGGCCGCGTTCTCCAGCGCGCGAAGCACGTGATCGGCCTGGATCTCCAGCGCATCCCGCGTGACCTCTGCCGTCACGTACGGATTGCCGTCCCGGTCGCCGCCCACCCAGGACCCGAGCGCGAGGTACGCCGGAGTCCGCGGGGGTTTGCTGCCGTCGCCGTGGAGGGCTCGCTCGGTCGCTCGATACAGACTCGGGGCGAGCCGGAAGAGCGTCTCGTCGAACACCGCCATCGTCGTCCGGACCTCATCGAGGGGGTCGAGCCGCGCCGTGCGGATGAGGTCGGTCTGCCACAGCGTGGCGATCTCCTCCCGAACTCGCCGGTCCGACTCGGCCCGCTCACTGTCGCCGACGCGTGGGTCCTCACCACGATCGAGCTCGTCGCTGATCCGGTGCACAGCGGTCACGACCGCGCGCCGGCGCGCCTCGGTCGGATGGGCCGTGAAGACCGGGTGGATCTCCACGGCGGTAAGGGCGCGGGCAACCGACTCGGCGCCAAGCGAGGCGACCGCGCCGGCGATCGAGTCGTGCGCGGGGTCCAGCGCGAACCGGTCGCGGCCGCGGAGCACGCGGACTCGGTGCCGCTCCTCGGCGAGATTGACGAGGTGGAACAGGACCGCGAACGCGCGCGCCACCTGCTCGGCACGGTCGAGCCCGAGCCCGTCGACGATCGCCTGCGGGTCGGCCGAGCCGCCCCGGCGTACGTCCCGGGTGGCGCGGCGAAGCCGCTCGACGTCGACGTAGAGGTCCGCGCCACCGACTTCCTCGACCACCTGGCCGAGCAAAGCGCCGAGCCTGCGGACGTCGTCGTGGAGCGGGGCGAACTCCGCGTCACGTTCTTCGGCCACAGCCGAAGGTTACGGAGAGATTGTTTCGAACGGGTTCGTGGCAGCGGGGTGTGCGGTGCTATCGCGAGTGATGCGAGGTCTGGTGGTAGTAGTGGGCGGGGACCACGAGCGGGATGGTTCGGTAGTGGCGACGCTTCCACGCCGGAAGGACGACCCGCAGGGCCCGGACCGTCTCGCTGCGATTTCCGCCGCCGTCGTGGCAGAGCACGATGTCATTCGGTCGCCCCCGCAGCATTCTGCGCTCGATCGCGAGGGTGCCGGGGCGCTCCCAGTCGGCCGGGTCGACGTCCCAGTCGAGCGGGAGCAACCCGTAGGAGGCAATCGCGCGGAAGATGAACGGCGACCACGCCCCGCCGGGTGCGCGAAACAGCTGAGGCTCGACCTTCGCCACCTGCTTGATCACCCGCTGGGTCCTGGTGATCTCCTCGACGATTCGCTTCTCCGTCTGGTGGTTGAACGGCTGGACGTGGGTGTAACTGTGGTTGACAAGGACATGGCCGGCCTTCGCGATGTCGCGAATGAGTCGGGGGTAGGCCTTCGCATGCAGGCCGATGACGCAAAACGACGCCTGCATCCGATACCTGTCGAGCAGGTGCAGCACCTTCGGCGTCCAGTCGGGGTCGGGCCCGTCATCGATGGTGAGCGCGATCGAGTGATGCGGCGCGTGGTGGATCACGTCGCTGATCTGGTAGATCGGTCTGCTGTGGACTCGCACCCTGGGCGGCGGCAGGGTCACGTGTTCCGGGTGCCGCCGATCGGCCGGTACGTGGCTGTGTCCCGGAGCGTCGCCGGATCCGGCGGGGTGAGGCAGTGACGGTGTCACCTTTTTGACAACCCTCATTGCGTTTGGTGGGGGAGACGTGCCGTTCGTCGCAACCCCGGCGACGGCGCCATCGGCCGGCCGATGGCGCCAATCCGCGAACCCGGCTCCGAACAGGAATGCCGTCATGCCGAACAGGGCGCGCCGGGTCATGACAAGTCGGGCAGATCGGCGGGCGCGGCGGTCGGTCGGGCTCGGTCGCAGCATGGACAGGCTCTTCGCGGGAGTGGGTGAGCGGCTGGCGGGGACGAACAGGGGTGCGATTGGTGAGACGACGGTAGGCGATCTTTGGTTGGTTCGCTGGAAAATTTTGGTGAACAGGACGCCGGATGTAACGCCGCGAAAGCTTCGTCCGCTGAGGTGCTATCGGCGTCACGCCGTTTCGTTCTGGCCGTAGCGGCGTGACGCCGTCTCGTTGTGGCCACGACTGGGTGGGGCCACTTCGGGGCGGCTTGTTACATGTAGGTGTGCGGGCGACGCATTAGGCCACTTCGACTAACACGAAGCCGGAGCCGATGCGATGATGGGTGACACGTAATTATTCGGCCGAGGTCCGGTGCGACCCGCAGGGGTGGGGAGGTGGGTTGAACGGATGCCGGTTCGGGGGCCACAACTTCAACCGGCGCCGCGCCTGGTTGAGCCGGTTGACTCCGTCGATCGTCGCGACGACCCGATCGTCATCCGGTCCGACGAAAGCACCGAGAGTGGCCCGCGAGAGTCCCGCTTAGCTTCGTTACTGTCGGCCGCTCGGGGCCGCGCGGTCCTGATCGCGGTGTCGATCGCGGTCGTCGCCGTGTCCCTTCCGCTGCTATGGAACAACACGGCCTTTCTCGATGAGGCGACCTATCTGACCACCGGTCACGTGCTATGGCACAACTGGCTTCACGGCGGACCGAACATGGCCTATCCGACGTATCTGTCGGGGGCACCGGTCATCTACCCGGTGATCGTTGCCCTGGCCGATTCGGTCGGCGGCCTTGCGTTGGCTCGGGCGCTGAGTCTTCTCTGCGTGCTCGTCACGCTCTGGGCGTTGGATGCAACCGCCCGGAGGCTTTTCAATGGTCGGGTCGCCGCACTGGCGGTGCTGACCTTCGCCACAGTGGCCGGCGCGCAGTTCCTGGCAGCGTTCGCCACCTACGACGCTATGGCGCTCATGCTGGTTGCGCTCTCTGTCTGGCTGTCGACGAGGTATGTGGATTCCGGAAGGGCGTTGCCGCACGCCGGCTACCTGCTCGGCGCCCCGGTCCTCGCGCTTGCCAACGCGACGAAGTACGCGACCGCTCTCTACGATCCTGTGGCCGTGCTCGTCGTGGGACTGGTCATCGCCGCCAGGTACGGCCGTCGCGAAGGTGCGCGGTGCGCGGCGATCTACTTCGCAGTTGTCGCTGCGCTTCTCTCGGCCGCCCTGGCTGCAGGCGGGTCGTCGTACATGGCCGGCATCAACACCACCACGCTGCGACGCCCACCGGGGACCTCGACGGTGGCGCAGGTGTTCGACGTCTCCTGGGCCGAGGTCGGCGCCATTGCGGTGATCGCTCTGTCGGCCGCGGCCTACGCGGGATGGCGTCTGTGGCGAGCCAGGGTGAGAACACCGGCCCTGGTGGCAACGACGCTTCTGATCGTGGTTCTGGCGCTGACCGTGCTGCTTGCTCCTGTGGAGCAGGCGCACGTTCGGACCATCACCTCGCTCCAGAAGCACGTGACGTTCGGGGCGTGGTTCGCCGCGATCGCGGCTGGGTGGGTGCTGGCGCGGTTGGCATCCGGGGGTCGCGGACGGTTGATCGTTGGGCTGGTCCTTGTCGCGGCTGTCCTGACTCCGCTTGCGATCCGTGGACGCGATCAGGCTGTGGGTTACCACCGGGGCTGGCCTGATTCAGCCGCACTGACCGCGGCGATCAAGCCGTATGTGGACGCGACGAACGCTCCGGTCATGATCGATGACAGCAACGTTGTTCAGTACTACCTCGGTAGCTCGTCGGATCCAACTCGGTGGCAGAACACCTACTACTTCCAGTTCAGGCCGCAGCCGTCCGATCGCCCGCTTGTCGGCGCGCCGGCGTACGAGTCCGCGATTCGGCATGGGTACTTCGGCCTGGTCGCTCTTAACTACGGTGTCGAGGTCGGGACCGACCGCATCATTGCAGGGGCCATCGCTGAGAACCCTCGCTATCAGTACCTCGGTACGGTGCAAATCCCGGGCGGCGGTTGGTTCGAGCGGTACGTCGTGTGGGCGAAGCGCAGCGTGGTGACCGCCGCGGCCAGGGACGCCACCCGATGACCTCGCTCCTTGAGCCACGCGACGTTGAGCTCGCCGGACCTGTCACGGAACACACGGTTCGGGTGCTGC
>DATJWM010000165.1:0-2060 GCA_035501255.1 Mycobacteriales bacterium
TCTCGGCAAAGGCGAGCTACGGATACTCGATCAGCGGCGTTGGTGTCGAGCCTGGGCGCAACACCTTGACCGTGTTCAAGATCGCGCCTGAGGGAAGCTTGATGACGCTTGTCCCCGCAGGCGCGAGCGCGTAGGCGGTTCCGCCCGTTACGGCCATTTGCTGAACGGGCGTCTTGCCGAGGACGTGGAAGGCGAGCGCCCCTACGGGCGTATAGGCGCTGAGGCCGTTTCCGATCGGTTTCGACGCCGAGCTGCCGGCGGTCGTGTCCCAGCTCTCGCCCGTCGCAAGCAGCAGACCGTCGGTGAACGTCACGCTGCTCGTCCCCGCATCGAGAAGACGGCTCGTCCAGGTTCGAGTGTCGACGATCGTCAGTCCTGCCGGCTGGACGGACTCCTGGTAAGCGTTGTTTGAGTCGACCCAGGCGTTGTCGTTCTCCCCGGTCACGGCGAGCAGACCGTTCCCCAGCCAGGCGGCCTCTCGAGTCGGTCCTGCGAGCACCTTTTCAGCATGGGCGAGCGCTCGCGTCGGAGCGTGATAGGCGACCGTCAGCGTTGCGAGATCGACGGTGGCGACGGTCTGATCTCCCCCGACCACGAAGGCCGTGTTCCCAACTGGGTCGACGGCCAGCCCTGGCTCGGCACCTGTGAACAACGACTCGCTTGGCGAAACCTGTGTGGCGCCCGACTGGATCCGCCCCAGTACCACGGACCGGACTCGCCCCGAGACGTCGGCGCTGACCAGCGTTGTTGCACCAACGCTGCCGTCGATCGGTGCCAGCAGGAAGACAAGCCCTGACGGTGTGCGCGCTACCCGCTCCGGGAAGAAAGGCCGGACAGCCGCCGGTAGCGTCTTGCGCCACCGCACCCGCATCGCGACTGGATCGACCATCGCGATCGACGCCTGATCGACGATCAGCAGTGCGTGCGGAGAGACCCAGGCGAGCCGCGGATCACTGAAGCCCTGAAGCGGCACCGTGCCGACGACCTCGAACTTCACAGGGTCGACGAACCGCAGCGTGCCGGCGCGGCCGCCGAAGACGATGCGCGACCCGTTCGGAGACTGATCCCAATACGCGAACGACGGGATCGTGAGGGAGCGCGAACCCAGCCGTCGCAGGGTCAACGGATCAAGCCGCACCAACTGATCCGAGTTGCCGTACACGACACCGAGCACCGGCGCACGGCCGGCCCCTCCACCGGCGGAGACCGCCCCAGCGGCGACCACACCTGCAGCGCACGCCAGGACGGCGACACGCTTCATACGTCGAATGTTGCCACGCATCGAGTGGCCCCTGCCAGATACCGGTTCAATCTCAGGGACACGACTGAATGCCCGCGCAGGCGACCTACTCGACCCGCCTGATCGTCTCGAGAGTCATCTCGATCTGCCTCAGGTCGTCGTCGGGCCGATCGTTCCAACGCGCCCGCCTCGGCCTTCTCCGGAACAGGTGACACCTGGAGGCACGTTCGACGCGGGAGTTGGACTGCCTCGCGTCCGAGGAGCGGGAAGACGACCTTCGAGTCCGTCAGGTGTAGCTGCATGTCGACCAGCTGAGTACCGCAGCTCGGACAAGGTTCGACGACCACGCGCTCACCTGGCGCGAGGGACCGATCCGTGACCTTTCGCCGTAGCCTTCATGGCGATGAAGTATCTGACCGTGGGGGCATCGTTCGGGGCGCTGCTGTTGGTCAGCAGCTCGGCGGCGGGCGGCAACCCGTGGAGTCTCCGGTGTGCGTTGATGCCAGCGGAGCGAACGGCACCGATGCCGGTGCAGACCGTGGCTCTGAAGTTCTTTCCGTGGGTGCGACCAGCGGCCAATGCGCTGCATTCTGGCCCCGTTTACTTGGTTGCCCTGTCGAACAAGACCGCGATCTCGCGCGACGGGGACTCCACCGACGCATCCGACTACTACCTCCATCGCGCGCTCGTCGCGGTCGCACCCAGCTATTCGGCGCGACTGACCATCACCGGCCACAGGCTCGGTAAGAGCACCCGTCGCGCCGATCTCGGCTTCTCGACTGACGGAGCTACTGCCTGCACTGTCAACGGGCTGGACGTC
>DATJWM010000166.1:0-14123 GCA_035501255.1 Mycobacteriales bacterium
CCGACCTGAGCGAGTTCACTTGGATTCCTGACACCTGCCAGGGAAGCTTCTCGGCATTCCTGACCAACGAGCTCAACGGGAACCAAGGGTGGGGTGACATCACCCTGGCGAACTTCGCGGTCAACGGCGCGAACGGCGTGACGGACGGCGTCGACGTCACCAATGCATCACTCGGTCTTCGGGACATGCTGGTCGAAAACGCGGCCGGCACCGGGGTCTACTGGCACGAGACCGTGAACGCCTACAACGCGTCGATCGAGAACAGTGCGCTCATCGGGAACGGCACCGGGACCTCGGTCGGGACCGCCACGGGCCGAGGCTTCTCGGTGGACGAGTCGACCTTCGCCGACAACGGCACCGCGCTCGTCGGGTCGGGCGGCGGGAGCGTCAACGTCGGCGGAGACACGATCGCGCACAACACCACGGGACTGAGCGGCACCATCGGTCAGGTGGTCGGTTCGATCATCGGCGACAACACCACCGACTGCGCGACGAGCCCGTACCAGGACTTCGGGGACAACGTCTACGGCAGCGGTTCGGGATGCACCACCTCGAGCGGGGATGCCACGCTCACCTCAACGCTCGGGCCGGTCAGCACATCCGGGCCGGCGCTCACCCCGTCGATATCGCCACCGAGTGAAGCGGCGGGGCTCGTCCGCGGCGGAATCTGCGTCGCCACCCAGGATGCGGTCGATCAGGAGGAGTCGTCCGTCAGCGCGCTGTCCGCGTGCTATGCGGGCTCGATCCAGCCAGACGGCACGATCAGCGACCCGACCCCGGAAAACTCTCCGCAGGACTTCGGCGCGGTGCCGACCAACGAGCCCGCCTCGGCGAACGTCTACCTGCAAAGCGCTGGCGGCCTCACCGACGTGAGAGGCGTCGACGTCGCGACCACGTCGGGTACCGGCCACTTCGCGGTCACCTACACCAGCTGCGAATACTTCCTGCTTTTCCAGCAGTTCGATCGCGGCAATTGCGTCGTATCGGTGACGGCGACCGCCATCGATACGTCGGGCACGACCGACGGCACGTTGACCTTCCACACCGGGACCGGAGACATCGTCGACGAGCTGACGTTCACCGGAGCGGCGCCGATTCAGCCGCCCGCGGCACCGACGCACCTCCGGGGAAGCGTGAACAGCCATGAGATCGACCTGAGCTGGACGCTGACACCGCCGAGCGCCGATGGAGGCCAGGCGATTCAGTTCTACGTGGTCGACGCGTCAACCGACGGCGGCCACACGTGGACCGAGGCCGCCCAGGACGGCGACACGACCGACGACCCGGCCACGTTCTCCTTCACGTCCGGCATCAAGAACAACCGGACTTATGAGTTCCAGGTTCTCGCCAACAACGGCTTCACCAGCAGCCCGGCCTCGAACACGATCTCCGTCACACCGGAAGGCCCGGCCACCGCGCTCGCGGCACCGTCGAAAGCCACGCTGACCTCAGGCCGGAAGGCAACGATGGCCACCACGATGACCTCACTCGGGCATCCGGTCGGCCGCGGCCTGCACGTCACGCTTCAGCAGAAGGCGAACAAGCACTGGACCACGACGGCCTCCGGGACCACGAAAGCGAACGGAACCGTTGCCGTCTCGGTCAGACCCGTTCACAACGTCATCTACCGCTGGAGCTTCGCGGGCAACAACGATTACGCGCCGTCGACCAGCAAGATCACCGCGATTCCCGTCGCACCGGCGGTCACCGCGCGAGCGTCGGCGCGCCGCGTCGCCCGCGGATCGACGGTCACGATTTACGGGATCCTGAACCCTGCGGACAAGGGCCGCCAGGTCACCGTCCAGATGAGGGCCCGGCACGGCTGGAAGTCCATCGGTCGTGCCAGGATCACCCGCCAAAAGCTGCCGAACGGCAAGAGAACGCTGGGGTTCGCCTTTCCCTACCTCGCCACCTCGGCGGGCAAGCAGGCGCTGCGCGTCGTCATCGGCAGAACGTCCCGCAACGCAGCGGGCATGTCGTCACCGCTCACCGTCACGGTGCACTAGCGCGAGCGTTCCGTCCGGCTCGTCACTATCCGCCGGAAGCGAAGAGCCCGAGCTGGTCGAAGATCGACAGCTCGTCCCAGTACTGCCGAAACGAGCAGATCCGGCTCTCACGGAACTCGGCAATCGTCACTCCGTTCACGGTCAGCCGCACACCGGTCGGCTCGACGACCTGCCCCCCGGCAAGCGCAATCGGCCCGGAGTGAGTCATCGACACGCTCCACTCCGCGCACGCGTAGTCGCCACTCACGTCGAGTGCGGCGACCTCGATCGCGAACTCGGAGAACCACTCGTCCCGGCGGTCGAATTCGGTCAGCAGGTCGCTGCGCGATGTGACCGCGAGTCCTGGTGCCCACGCCCGCACATCGTCGGTGTAGATCTCGGTAAGCGCGTCCCGGTCACCGACGAACCGGGCGTGAAGGGCGCGGGTCAAGATCGCGGCCCGGTCACCGTTCGAACTCACGTCGAGCCTGCGTCGAGCAGCTTGGACTTTTCGGCCTCGAACTCCGCATCGGTGAGCGTCCCGGCGCGATGCAGGTCGGCCAGTTCCTTCAGGTAGCCGTATCGGTCAGGCGTCGGGACCGCAGGCGCCACGCGGCGGGTCGATGAGTACGCCTTCTGCACCTGCTCATTGTGCAGCCGCTGCTGTTCCGGCTGCCTGGGCAGCGCGTAGGGCATCCACGTTTCGCGTGGCCGAAGGAGAAAGAGCATCTGCCTGCCACTTCCGCGAACTCGTCATGATCCCGGACGGCCGTCACACGACGCACCCGCTGCGCATTGTGGCACGATCCAGGCCGCTGT
The DNA here is from genome assembly GCA_035501255.1 of Mycobacteriales bacterium. GTDB lineage: Bacteria > Actinomycetota > Actinomycetes > JAFAQI01 > JAFAQI01 > JAFAZI01. Next base: position 2,805 of record DATJWM010000166.1, read on the forward strand.
GATCAGGCGCGGGAGTCCAGCAGCTGCCCGCGCTCGCGCAGCCTGGTGAGGCTGCGATCGGCCTCAGCCGCGACCGCGTCAACGAGCCACGGGCCGGCTGCGGCCGGATCGGTCATGGCGTCGAGATTTTGGGTCAACCGGAGGCACGCGAGCTCGACGACGTCCCGGGCGGCATCCGGATCCAGGCCTCGTTGCTGCGCCGCCGCGAACGCTCGATCGAGCCACTCGCCAACGGTGCGGATCAGTGGTTCGCCGTCGATCGTCGCGCCCGTCGTCGTACCAGCACTCACCATGCCCGCCTCTGTCAGTGCCGCAGCGCCACTCTGGCGCAACCTGACCGACAGTGTCGCAAGGGAATTCGGACCTCGAAGGGTCCGATTGGCCGATTCCGCGACCAAGATGTCCCGTTTAGCGAGGACCCGTTACGTCATCGTTTCGCCCCGGGTCCGCCCGCCTAGATGAGAAGGGCTATCATCTGAGACAGATTCTCAGACATCGTCAGGAGGTTCGCGTGACCACGGTCGACATTCCACTTCCGGAACCCACCGAGGTCGACGAGCAACTGATCCAGGACCTGGGCCACCTCGCAACCGACGCGGTCCTTCGCGGCAAGCCCAGCGGTGAGGAGAAGTGCGACAACTGTCTGTTCTACGTCGACGCGAGCGAGCGAATCTCCTACTGCTGGCATCCCAAGCTGCGGATCCTGGTCGGCGGCGACTGGTGGTGCCAGTGGTGGGAGGAGATGCCCGAGGATCAGCCATGACCTCGGAGGAAGTTCGCTCGACCCCCCAGCGACGCGCGATCCTCCAGGTCCTACAAGACTCCGCGGACCACCCAACCGCGGCGGAGGTCCACGAGCGGGTCGGACACCTCCTGCCTGGGGTCGGGGCCGCAACCGTGTACCGGTCGCTGGCCATGCTCGTCGACGCCGGCCAGATCCATGAACTGCGGCTTGGCTCGGCGATCCGCTACGACCGCAACAGCGATCACCACGACCACCTCGTCTGCGACGCCTGCGGGCGTCTCGTCGACGTCCACGCCGCTGTTGACGGGGCCACGCTTCGCACCGCGGCCCGAGGGCATCGCGGCTTCACCATCCACGGCTACGACCTGCGAATCCACGGGGTCTGCGCCGACTGCACATCCACCTCAACCACGAACAGGAGCACCAATGCCTGACCTGAAAGGCAGCAAGACCCACGCGAACCTCAAGGAGGCGTTTGGCGGCGAGAGCATGGCCAACCGCCGCTATCTGTTCTTCGCGCGCCAGGCGGAAGCGGACAAGCACGCCGAGGTAGCCGAGTTGTTCCGCGATACCGCCGAAGCAGAGACGGGCCACGCCTTTGGTCACATCGAGTTCCTGCTCGCCGCGGGTGATCCGGCAACGGACGAGCCGATCGGCACGACCGAGGACAACCTCGCCTCCGCCGTCGCCGGCGAGACCTACGAGTTCACCGCCATGTACCCAGGGTTTGCGAAGACCGCACGCGACGAAGGTTTCGACGAGATCGCCGACTGGTTCACGACGCTGGCGCGCGCCGAGCGCACGCACGCGGGCCGTTACGAGAAGGCGCTCGAGAAGCTCCGCGCGGGGAGCTAACGTTTTGACACTGTGCCACCACTGTCCGTCGACGATCTGATCCTCGACCCGAACGACTACGCCGCGGTCCGCCGCGACCGGCGCGCGCACGCGATTGCGCTCCGCCGGTTGCGGCGGGTCGGGGTCGGCGACCTGATCTCGATCGAGTTCGAGAACGAGGAGACGCTGCGTTACCAGGCGCAGGAGATGATCTACGTCGAGCGGGTGACCGAGGAGAGCGCCGCGGCGGAGGAGATCGAGGTCTACACCCGCCTCGTCCCCTCTGGCCACACCTTGACAGCGACCATGCTCATCGAGATCACCGACCAAGCGTCGGTGCGCGATGAACTTGCCCGACTCGACGGCGTGCACGAATCCGTCGCCCTCAAGGTCGGTCCTACCGTGGTCCCGGCCCGGGAGATCCCTCCGCCCGAGGAAGGGTCAAGCGCTCACACCGTGTCGGTGCACTTCCTCGCCTTCGACCTCCCGGAGGCGGCGGCGCACGCACTCGCGGCAGGTGTGCCCGCCTGGCTGGTCATCGACCATCCCGCCTACACCGCTGAGGCCGAATTGTCATCAGCGACGAAAGCGCTGCTCGCCGGCGATCTGGGCAGTTAGCGGACTCACGGTGCGCCGCGCGGTTCTCCACATCGGTCTTCCGAAGACCGGCTCGACCGCACTGCAGGGCTTCCTGTCAGGGAATCGCGCCACCCTCGCCCGCCACGGTCTGCGCTGGCCGGAATCGATCTTCGGCCCGAACCATCTCGTCGTCCCGGCCGCGTTCACCGTCCGCCGGGAACGGCTGACCGCATCCGTCGGAGTCACCAACGATCGGGATCAACGCCGGGCGCGAGAGAGGTTGCGAAAGCGCCTGGACGCCGAGCTGGCGCACGGAACCACCGTCATCTTGTCCTCCGAGCAGATGTCGACTCACCTGCGCTCCGCCGACGAGGTTCGCGCCCTCGCCGACTTCATGCACGAGGTTGCTGATCGCGTCGACGTCGTGGGCGTCCTTCGCCGAGCCGACTACTGGCTGCCGAGCTCGTATGCGGAGGCCGTGATGGGCGGGCAGACCCGTCCCCAAAACGGTGCGTTCGTCCAGTCCCGCCGCCACCTGCTCGACCACGACGCGCTGCTCGACCGCTGGACGACGGCGTTCGGTCCGCAGTCGTGCCACCTTCTGCCGTTCGTGGAGACCGACAAAACTGACCCGATGGCACTCCCCCGCCGGTTCCTGGCCACCGTGGGCGTGTCCGCGAGCAACTCGCCGGGCTGGACCACACCGGCCACCTTGACCAGAACGTCGATCAACGCCCGGGGCACGGAGTTGCTGCGTGCGCTGAACCCGCAGATTTCCCACGCCGGCCTTCGGCCGGGCCGGGACCGCCAACGCCTGTTCGCTGCGATGGCCACCCGGTTCCCCGGGGCCGGTTCGACGCTCACTCCATCGGCCGCAAAAGCCCTCGAGGGTGCCGGCTGGATCTGGACGGGAATCGATCAGCGGGCCCACGACGCGACCGACGACTGGTCCCGATGGGCCGCCTACGAACTCGCCGAGTGTCGGCCGGCACCGCCGATCACCCACTCCGAGGCGGCGGCCCTGCTTGCCGAGTTACGCGACGAGGGTGTCATCCGTCGCCGCGAGTGGGCGGGGGCCGCAGCGCTGCGACGCTGGACGCTTCGAGCGCTGCACCGGTGACCGAGCAGCGGATGCCACCGCGGCGCATCACGATCGGCGATGTCCTTTGCGCCGCCGGCCTCGTGATCGGGATGGTCACCTCCTACACGCTGATCGCGCTGTCTCCTCGCCTCCTGGCCCATCATGCGATCCTGCTCGAGGCGCTGAACGGATCGACCGTCGCGATCGTGACCGGTGGCGCGATGGTTCGGGTCGGCCGCGATCCGTTGTTTCTCGTCGCGGTGGCCCCACTGATCACCGTTGTCACCTACGACGTCTTCTTCTGGTGGGCGGGACGGCGATGGGGAAACTCCATCGCCGGGTTCTATACCCGGAACAACCCGCGGGCCGCCCGGTGGATCGCACGCGCCGAGCGACTCGTCCACAAGTACGGGATCTGGGCGCTGATGGCGAACTACTACCTCCCGATCCCGAACTTCGTGATCTTCCTCGCCTGCGGAACCAGCGGCCTGCCGCTGTGGATGTTCGTCCTCGGCGATCTGATCGGGCTGCTCGCTTGGGAGGCCCTTCTCATCGGCCTCGGTTGGGGGGTGGGTCATCCGGCCGTGCACGTCGTCGACCAGATCAGCCACTACTCGACCCGGGTCACGATCGCGGTCATCGCCGTCATCGTGATCGGCTCAGCGCTGCGCCGTCGCTTCGACGCGACCCGCGCCAACCGCCGCAGCAAGACCACCGGTGAGCTCGGATGAAGGTACGGATCGCGCTCGGACTCGGCGGTTCGCCAATCGACGCGGAGGACCTCCGCTCGATCGTCTCGACGATGACCGCGCTGCGCTTCGACTCGCTGTGGGTGTCCGACGTACTGACCGCTCCGGGGCTTGACCCGATCGTCACCTTGTCGACGGCCGCAGCGCTCAGCCCGACCCTCAAGCTGGGCACGACGTTGCTTGCGCCGGGACGACACGAGCTCCGGTTTGCCAAGACCCTGGCCAGCCTCGACGTCGTCTCGGGCGGCCGCTTGCTGCTGACCTTCGTGCCGGGTCTTGCTTATGGCCCGGAACGTGATGCGATCGGCGTGACGGTCGCGGACCGAGGCGCGGCGATCGAGCGAACGATGTCGAAATTGCGCCGCTGGTGGGCGGGCGAGACGGTCGACGGCGTGGTCGTCCAACCACGACCGGTGCAGGATCCGTTGGAGATCTGGCTGGCCGGTCTGGCCCCGGCGTCTCTGGAGCGCTGCGGCCGGATCGGTGACGGTTGGCTCGGCGCGGCGTGCACACCCCGAGAGGCGCAGGCGGCCCGGGAGGCGATCGACGCCGCCGCCGACGCCGCGGACCGGGCGGTTGACCCCGAGCACTTCGGGATCAGCCTCGCCTATCGCCATGAGCCGCTCGACGACGCCCACCGCGCGGCCCTGAGCTCCCGCACGAAGGGCCGCGACGTCGACCCGGCGGCGCTTGTCCCGATCGGGTACGACGCGCTCCGCCGGCAACTCCAGGCCTACATCGACGTCGGGATGTCGAAGTTCGTCGTCCGACCCGCCGTGCGTCAGAGCTGGACCGAGGAACTAGCCGAGCTCGCGCTCGCGATCGGCGACCTTCAGAACTGACGGCTCGATCCGCGAGGCGCCTTCCGACGAATCGGACGGAACGCTTAAAACCATATAAATCAACCGTGGCGTTCGGACGTCCGGGCGCTCAGCAGCGGCTAAGCGGCGGAGTGCCGTGGTGACGCGCCGCTGTCAGACTCGTACTCGCTGTTACCAACGAGAGGGGGTTCCAGTGCGAGTTTCACTCACCAGGTTCGCCATTGCAGCGACCGCTGTGGTGACCCTCGTCACGGTCGGCGGAGCCGGCTGGAAGTTCTAGTCGGCGCCATGTCGCCGGAGGCCAGAGCACGGGCGTCCGCAGACACCCGTGGGACGAAAGGGGGTCACCGTTGATGGTGATCACGACGAACGGGCCGCAGCACTGTTTCGGCCACAAGTTCTGAGCATCTGACAGTTCGCTCGGGTTGGTCCATTGCCCACTGGACCAACCCGACACACAGGTATTTCGGGCGGCCTCGGGACGAGGCAGTGAGGAGCACGGTGAACGCACCGCGCTGGTCACGACTCCAGACCTACATGTCCATCGTGACTCTGGTCGGGCTCCCGCTGTTCGCCATCACGTTGCATCGCGCGCCATGGAGCGAGCTCGGACTCGGGATCGTCCCGATCGCCATAGCGTCGGTCATCCTGGTCCTGGGCGAGCTGTTCCCGATCCCGGTCTCCCGCGGCGCTGACGCCGGCGACGAGTTGTCAGTGTCCACGGCGATCGCGGTCGCCCTTCTGTTCCTCACCGCCCCGGCGGTTGCCTGCAGCGCCCAGGCGGTAGCGCTGACCATCGATGAGGCGCGCGGACGTCGGGCGTGGGACCGCCTGATGTTCAACATCGCCCAGTACACGCTGGCCTTGCTCGCCACCTGTGCGGTGTACACCGCGCTCGTCGGCGGATCCCTGTTCGGTCAGCCGGTCCCGTTCCAGCCGCAGTACTTGGGAGCAGCACTCGCGAGTGCCGTGGCATTCTTCGTGGTCAACAACACCTTGACCGGGGTTGCCGTCTCACTCGCGATCAGGATGCCGACGCGCCGGCTGCTGCGCGCCGACCTGCGCTCGCACCTTCCGACGGACGGTGTGCTGCTCGCCCTCGCACCGGTCGTGGCTCAGGTGCTCTCCTGGTCGGTCCTCGCGCTTCCCCTGCTGATGATCCCGCTGCTGGCGGTGCACCGCAGCGCACGCCTGGCCTCCCAACGCGAGTACGAGGCGCTGCACGACTCTCTGACCGGGCTGCCCAACCGGGTCTCGCTCATGACCAGACTGCACGACGCGTGTGAGGATCTGCCCACGGTGCCGGTGGCGGTCATGCTCGTCGACCTGGACCACTTCAAGGAGGTCAACGACACCCTCGGCCACTACGTCGGTGACCGTCTGCTGGTCGAGGTCGCGAAACGGCTACGAGGCGCGCTGCGGACCGGCGACTTCATCGCCCGGCTCGGCGGCGACGAGTTCGCGATCCTGGCCTACCGCGTGGCGGACGAAAGCGCCGCCCTCGATGCCGCCGCCCGGTTGCGCGCCGCGTTCGACACGACGTTCTCGCTGTCCGGAGCGGATCTGGCTTCTCAGTGCAGCGTCGGCATCGCGATGGCCCCCCGCGACGGGGCCGACGAGGACCTCCTGCTCAAGCGGGCCGATGTCGCGCTGTACGACGCGAAGAGCGTGCGTGGCAGCGTCGCCGTGTACGACGGCTCCCGTGACGAGCACTCGGTCGAGCGCCTCACCCTCGTCGGCGACCTCCGCAGGGGGATCGAGCTCGGCGACGTCTTCCCGCTCTACCAGCCCCAGTGCGACGCCAAGTCCGGCAAGATCGTCGGCGTCGAGGCGCTCGCTCGCTGGCGCCACAGTCAGGCGGGCGTGCTCTCCCCGGGGGAGTTTCTCGACATCGCCGAAGGGGCCGGCATGCTCGACGCGCTGACCGCCTCGTTGCTCGATCAGTGCCTCGAACACCTCGCCGAGTGGCACCGATCAGGTCAGCTGATCACCCTGTCCCTCAACATCTCACCGCGCACGATGCGCGATCCGCTGTTCGTCCACCGAGTGAGTAGCGCGCTCGAGCGGTTCGCGATCGCCCCGCGTTGGCTGACCCTGGAGGTCACCGAACACGTCATGCTCGTCGACGCGGAAACGAGCATCCGCGCCCTCGAACGCCTGCGACGGATCGGTTGCCGGGTGGCGATCGACGACTTCGGCACCGGCTACTCCTCGATCGCCTATCTCAAACAGCTGCCGGTCGACGAGCTCAAGATCGACAAGTCCTTCGTTGCCGACCTCGGCGAGAACCCGAAGGACGAGATCATCGTCCGCGCGATCGTGGACCTGGCCCATCGCTTCGGACTGCGGGTCACGGCCGAGGGCGTGGAGACCGAGCCCGCGTGGGCCCTGCTGTCCGCTATCGGGTGCGACACGCTCCAGGGGTATCGCCTCGCCCGACCGTTGACGGCCCACGCCGTCAACGCCTGGCTCGGCATGCGCGAGGATCTGCACTCGTCCGGTATCCCCGCGGTCGAACGGCCACGACTACAGGCGTTGTAGGCCGGTCATGTTCCTCGGACTTTGCGCAGTGGTGATCCTGGCCGCGGTCCCGCTCACGGGGGGCAGCCTTCGCCGGCTGGCCGAGCTTCGATTCCGCTGGGTGCCGCTGGCGATCGCCGCGCTCGCCCTGCAGGTCCTCGTCATCTCGGTCTGGCCGACGATGCCGCACTCCCTGGCCGTCGGCGGCCATCTCGCGTCGTACGCGATGCTCGCGGCGGTGGTCTGGGTCAACCGTCGGATCCCGGGCATGGCGCTCATCGGCCTCGGCGCGGGCGCCAACGCGCTCGCGATCGTGATCAACGGCGGCACCTTGCCGGCCTCGGCGTCGGCGCTGCGGGCAACGGGGATCACCCTGCATCACGGGTTCCAGAACTCCGGCGTCCTCGCCCACCCGCACCTGGCCTGGCTGGGCGACACGATGGTCAGCCCGTCGTTCCTTCCGTTGCGGAACATGATCAGCGTGGGTGACATCGTCTTGCTGGCCGGCGCCGCCGTCCTCGTGTTCTGGGCTTCCCACCGACCCGCGTCACGGGTTGCACCACGCGGCGACGGTGCGGCGGAATCCCACGTCCGGACGCCAGGACTCCAGGTCCCAGCGCGGTTTGTACGGCGCGAACGTGGCATGGCACCGGAGCTGGTCGGTCAAACTCGCGAGTTGGGCACGGTCGAGCGGTCGCGACGGACCCGCGAGCGCCAGTGCCTCGCGGAGCGCCCGTCGGCTGTGCTCGGAGGCATGATCGCGGCCGAACAACGACGGCCGGACGTGCAGACGGTCGCCCAGGGCGGTCTGGCTCCAACGGGCACCGGCGACCAGCTCGGGGCGTGACCGGGCGGCGGTTTCCTCCGGTTGGGCGGTCGCTGAGCTCACCGGCGGCGCCGTCACCGGGCTCGATGTCGAGGTCGAACCGGCCCCACAACCCTCGCCGGCCAGCGCCGCGACCAAGCACACGGCGGCGACTCGCGCCCGTCCCCGGCGGACCGGGACGGGTGTCATATCGCTCGAGTCGCGGTCAGCGGTCGACGATCACGTTCGTCGCCTTGACGATCGCGGTCGCAGCAACTCCGGGAGCGAGATCGAGGTCATCCGCTGCCTCACGACTCATCAGGGAAACGATCCGGTACTGCCCACAGGACATCTCGACCTTCGCCATCAAGCTGTCGCGTTCGACCGAGACGATGACGCCGGGAAACCGGTTGCGGGCGCTCGACTTGTTGTTGGTCGCACTGCGTTGCTCGATCAACGCGCTCAAGTCCGCGGCCGGGAGCATCCTCTGGTTGCCGCGCCGAACGAAGGTGACCCGGCCCTCGGCTTCCCAACGGCGAAGCGTGTCGATGCTGACGCCGAGCGCCTTGGACACCTCTCCGATCCTCAGCAGTTCAGCCACGGACCGAGCCTATGCGCGATCGGAACCGGCCGCGACTGCACTCGCCGCAAAACGTACGCCGCCGGTGACGCGCATGCGCACGTCCGCGCCTACGGGGGGCGCCTCCACGGGGGTCACCGTGGTGAGGAAGCCGGCAGGGAGGTCAACCTCGATCCGGGTGCCGTCCTCGAGCGGTGTACAGCGACGAACCGAGCCGACGAACTCGCCAGCAGGATCGAGAACGACCTGGGCCGACCGGGTGAACAGGACGACGTCCGGGAACCGAAGCTCACCGGTGTAGCCCAGGAAGCGGGCGACCTGAGGAGTCGGTGGGTTGTCCAAGAGCTGACGCGGTGGACCGTCGGCTGCCACGGTGCCGTCGAGCAGCACCAACAGCCGGTCGGCAAGTGCCCAGGCCTCGGCACGGTCATGCACGACGACGATCACCGATCCCGCACTACCGCGAAGCGCGCTCGCCGTATCGGCCATCAGCCCGGCACGAACCTCGTGGTCCAGGCCGGCGAACGGCTCATCGAGGAGCAACAGATCGGGGCGAGTCGCGATCGCCCGGGCAAGGTGAACCCGGCGACGCTCGCCGCCGGACAGCGCCACCGACGAACGCGACCCCAGCGTCTGCGCGCCGACCGCGTCGAGCGCCGCTTGGGCGCGGCGGGCGCGTTCGTGACGCGGAACCCCCCACCAAGCCAGGGCAAGCTCGACGTTCTTGCTGGCGCTCCGTCGGGCGAGGTCGGCCGACTGGCGGGCGGTCGCAACCCGACCGGCAGTCGTGATCGTTCCGGCCGCGATCGGTGCGATTCCGGCGACAGCATCGAGCAACGTGGTCTTGCCGGCGCCGTTGGGACCAAGGACTGCGACGGTCTCCCCTCGGGTCAGGCCGAACGTCACCCCCGACAGCACCGTGCGGCGGCCACGGCGTACCGAGAGGTTGTCGACGGTGAGGATCCGGTCGGTCACCGTCAGCCGCTCCTGAACAGCGTCAGGCTTGTCTCGTCGCGCTGCTGGATGATGGTCAGCACCCCGATGACGACCGCGATCAACCCGAGCAGGACGATGCCGATCGCGGCCGCGTCGGCGAAGTGGCCGGCATTCACCTGTTCGATCGTCGCGCTTGCCAAGGTCTGATCGGAACCTTCGATGTTTCCCCCGACCAGCACCACCGCGCCCACCTCCGACAACGCCGAGCCGACTGCCGCGATGAGCGCCGCCACAATTCCGAGCCTGGCCTCCCGCAGCGCGAGCGCCCAGACCTGCGCGGTGCTCGCGTCGAGCGCGCGCGCTTGGGCGAGCAGTCCCGCCGGCACCGCACGCACGGCAGCGGCGCTCAACGCGACCACGATCGGCAGGGCAAGCAGGATTTGGGCGAGGTAGACACCGCGGAGCGTGAACAGGAGGTGGAACCTGCCCAAGGGGGCCGCGGGAAACATGAGCAGCGAGAGCACCAGGCCGACCACAACCGGCGGCAACACCAATCCGGCGTTCGCGACCGCCATGCCGAGGCGACGGCCGGGGAAGTTCCCGAGCCCGAGCAACAGTCCGATCGGCAGCCCGACCACGATCGCGACCGCCGTCGACACGACCACGACCTTGATGGTCACCCAGATCAGGTGCCGCAGGTACGGGTCGCCGGTGACGATCAGGTGCCAGGCTTGCGTGAGCCCGTGCCAGAGGAAGCTCACCGACAGCCCGTCGCGTCGAGATCTGCAGGCCGTGGCATCGCCCTCACGACGACCCCGTTCGGCTCACCCGCATCCGACCGAGGGCCTCCGACGCGGGTTGGAGCAGGTCGCCGAACTCGGGGCCGAACGAGGCGGAGGCCGGTGTTTCCACCTGCGCGATCCGCGGGCTCGCCAGCCGGTACCTCGCATCGACGGTCGGGGTGAACGTGATCGAAAAACGGCCGCTTGCTCCGGTCGTGGCGGTCGCGACGGTCGACGATCGGTCCGCCCCCCTCCGCGTCGCCGCCAGCGTCACGGTCACGCCGGAGAGCGGCCGGGTGCCGGGCACCCGGTTGGCGAGGGTGCCGTTGACCGTGACCGGGCGACCCTCTGCCACCCGCGCCGGAAACCGGCCGCGCAGGGACAGGACCGGCGCCGCGTCACCGATGAACGAGGAGCCACCGCTGTTGGTGTCCGCCTCCTGGTAGGCGGTGATCTCACGCTGGGCCCTCGGCGAGGTCAACCAGTCCAAGAACGTAGTCGCACCCGCCAGGTTGAGGCCCGACGCGACGGTCTCCGGGAACTTCGCGGGGTTGATCGCGTACGCGTGGAAGGAGTTGATCAGAAGGCTCGCGCCGCCGGTCGACGTCGCGGAATTGTCGCGGGTCACCACGTGGAGGCTTAAGATCGCGCCCGAGTCCATGAGGTACTGGAACGTCCCACGATCGGTGAGGACGTAGCAGTTGCCACCGGAATAGTTGCAGGCGGCAGCGTTGACGAGATTGGGACCCTGGGTAAGGCCGGTGGTGTGATACCAGGGCGGGGTGGACGACGAGCAGGACCCAGGGGTGCCCGGTACCGCGCCCCCGCCGTCCGTGGCGCTGACCGGGCACGTCGGCACGCCGGACGTCAACGCCCAGATGTGATGT
>DATJWM010000167.1:0-10482 GCA_035501255.1 Mycobacteriales bacterium
AGGGCAGAACGTCGGCTACGGCACCTTGTCGGAGTTTCCCGGCCAGACTGCCACCGTCCGCCGGATCGCCGAACCGAGCGTCAGTTAGTCAACGGCCGGAGCACTCTGGCGACGGGCGGGTGGCTTCTGGGGCAACGTCGCCGAGGTTCCGGAGTCCCCTTGTAAGAAAAAGGCTGGCGGTCATGCGATCCAGGCCGGCGTCCCTCGTGGTGCGGGCTCTCCGGGCACTTGGGCGATGGCGTCTCCGTGGCCGCACACAATCAGGCGGACGCCGGTCTGGGCGAAGACCTGACGCTCGAGGCCCGCGGGGATCACGATGGTGTCTCCCGAACCAAGGTCCTCGCGCTGACCGGCGATTGCGACCGATAGCTCGCCGTCGAGCACGGTCCAGATCTGCTCGGAGTCGAAGACGTGAAGTGGGCCGGACGCGCCTGCCGTCATTGTTACTTCCCACATCGACAGACCCGTGGTGGCACCGACAGTTGGTGACGCGAGGGTCGTCATCACGCCGGCCGGGGTCTCGGAGCGGCGACGTTCGGTGGTGCGAACGATCGGGGACACGGCAACCTCCTAGATGGACAACATAGTTGTCTTGATAGTACACCCGGTTGTCCTTGTTGTGGGAACATGAGCGCATGTATCGGGGTGAGCGCGCGGGCTTCGAGCTTCCACTGCTGCTGCTCGGGGCGTTCCGGTCGTTGATCGACGAGCTGCATCGCACGCTGGCCGACAGCGGCCACGACGAAGCCCGTCCGCTGCACGGGTTCGCGCTTCAGGCGATCGGCCCCGACGGCACCACGGCATCGGAGCTGGGGCGGCGGCTGGGGGTCAGCAAGCAGGCGGCCGCCAAGACGGTCGCGTCGCTGGAGCGAGTCGGCTACGTCTGCCGTGAACCCGATTCCGGGGACGGTCGTGCTGTCCGTCTGCGGCGTACTCCGCGCGGCGAAGAGATGCTCTCACTGAGCGCCGAGTTCTTCGAGTCTTACCGCGGGCGTCTCGCCGAGGCCCTTGGACACGAGCGGCTCGCCGAACTCGAGGACGATCTGGAGCGGGTAGCCGGCCCGCCGTGGGACTCGTTGCGAGGCCTCCCAGGCTGGATGACATGAGCCAAGCCCGCGGTGCGGTGATCGTCGCATCGACGGCATTCCCACGGCTACGATCCCGCCGTTCACAGGAAACCGACGCAGCGACGTTTGCTCTCCTACGGGGACATCATCTTCTACACGTATCCGGGTCAGTCGGTGCCGCACCACGTCGTGATCTACCTCGGCGGCGACCGCATCCTGAAGGCACGGCAGACCGGCGAGTCGTCCGCTACCGCACCCTGTCGGAGTTCACCGGACGGGTGGCGCGCTCTGGCGACGGCGGTATTCGGTGGGTGAGATTCCGTAGTGGGCGTGAAAACACCGGCTGGCGTGAAATTGGTGCTTCCAGCCCACCATCCTGGCGGCCTCGGCGATCGACAGATCCGTCGAGGTCAGCAGCCGGGCCATTCGCTCGACGCGCATCCGGCGTAGGTACGCCATGGGGCTCATCCCGACTGTGGCATCGAATGCGCGGGCAAGCTGAGAGCGGGATAGATGAACCTCGTCCGCCAGTGTGTCGAGCGTCCACGACTCGGCGATCCGCGTGCGCAGAACACCGACGGCTGTGACGACGTGGCCTCGCAGCACGCCGTGCGGAGCGGGCGTCCGGGTCTGGTCCCCTGACGGGGAGTTATGGGGGACATGCGTGTCGGGATCGATTTCCACGCTGTCTTCAGTTCATGTCGGTGCTATGCGTTGGCGCGGTAAGTTGTTCGCTGATGCCCCATAGGCGTTGCTGGATGTCGGGCTGGTAGGCGTCGGGATGCGCGCGGGTCTCGGTGGTGCGGTCGTAGAACCGGCCGGTGATGTGTGCGAGGGCGGGGTCCTGGATCAGGCGCAGTGTGGAGCGGACGCCGGTGTCGAGACTGTCGATGCTGTAGCCGATTGACTGCATGACCATCTTGGTGGGCATATAGGTGCCCGGGTGCAGGCTGTTGACGGTGACGCGTGTTGGGTCGAGTCGGCCGGCGAGTGTGATGCCCGTGGTGATCATCGCGAGCTTTGATTGGTTGTAGGCGCGTTGAAGGTCGAATCCGTGTTCGAGGGTCAGGTCGTCGATGTCGATCGGCGACTGCCCGATAGAGGCGACGTTGACGATGCGTGCCGGCGCTCCGTGCTCCAGGAGCGCCAGTAGCCGTTGGGTGAGACAAAAGGCGGCGAGATGGTTGACCGCGAAACGCAGCTCGTTGCCGTCAACGGTAAGTCGACGGGTCGGACCATCTGGTTTGGCGCCGCCAGCCCCGGCATTGTTGACGAGCACGTTGACGTGATCGGTCAGGCCGACGATCTCGTCGGCCAACTGGTGGACCTGCGCCATCTCCGACAGGTCCGCCTGGACGGTCGCGATCGTGGCGGGCTGGGAGGCGAGATCATCGCGCAGGCAGGCGAGACGCTCTGGAGACCGGCCGTGAAGGATGAGGCTGTTCGCGCGCTGCTGAGACAGGGCGGTGGCCAGAGCCTTGCCGAGCCCGTCGGTCGCGCCGGTGATCACGATCGTGGTGTGAGGCGGCACTTCGGTGCTGTGTTCAGGCAACGGTGAGGCCGCCGTCGACAGGCAAGATGGTGCCGGTGACGAAGCTGGCGCCGATCAGGTAGCTGATCGCGTCCGCAACATCAGCGGGGGTGCCGACCCGGCCGGCCGGCACGCCGGCGCCCGCGGCCTGAAACTGCGCTTCGCGTTGCTCTGGTGGGAGGAACGACCACCAGGGCGTGTCGACGGTCCCGGGGCTCACGGCATTGACCCGCACGGGTGCAAGCTCGGCGGCCAGCGGCGGGACAATCCGCTCGATCGCGCCGTTGACCGCAGCGAGGGCAGCGGAGCCCGGAATCGCCGCGCGGGCGGTCGCGGCTGAGATCATCGTGATTGAGTCGCTGACCTGCGCCGCGCGGATCGCGTGCACGTAGGCGAACAGCTTGGCTCTGAACGCCGTCTCGAAATCGTCGAGTGAAATCTCGCCGATTGCTCCCGCCCCGACCGGGCCTGGGCTGAAAGCGAGCACCAGATGCTCGAAGGCCCCCAGCTCGGAGAAGAATGTCGTGACCGCCTCGCGGTCGGTTCCGTCCAGCTGCTCAACGCCGGCAAACCTGTCCCGCAAACCCGCAAGCCTGACGGGATCGCGACCCGTGACGACCACCTCCACGCCGGCCTCCGTGAGCTGCTGGGCGGTGGCCAGCCCGATACCGGAGGTTCCTCCCATGATGACTGCGCGCATGCCTTGCCTTTCCTGTGCGAACCTACGTTGCGTAGTATACGACCCGTAGCGTATCCTAACCTAGAGATGAGTGAAGCACGACCACCCGGGCGGCCACGCAGCGAGACCTCGCGCCAGGCGATCCTTGCCGCGGCGTTGGCGCTGGTGGCCGAGACCGGCTATGCCGGGCTCACCATCGAGGGCATCGCCGCCCGCGCCGGTGTCGGAAAGAAGACGATCTATCGGTGGTGGCCAACCAAAGGCGATGTCCTGCTGGAGGCCGGGGCGCTCAAGGCCGAAATCCACGTGCCGGTCACCGATCACGGCAGCTACCGAGCCGACCTTCGGACGTTCCTACAGGCCAGCTACCGGCTGGTCAACCAGCCTCAGCTGGCCGACCTGCTGCGCGGCCTGATTGCCGAGGCGCAGATCAGCCCCGAGTTCGGCGCCCGGTTTCGCAGCGAGTTCCTCGAACGCCGCCGCGACGCCCTGGCCATCATCACCGACCGGGCACGCGAACGCGGTGACCTACCCGCGAGCCCCGAACCCGCCACGGTCGCCGACATCGTGTACGGAACGATCTGGTACCGCGTCGCCGGCACCTGCGAGCCTCTCGACCCCCGGCTCATCGATGACCTCCTAGATATCCTGACCGCACACGATCAGGCGAACGCCGATCCGGGCGAAGATCGCCCATAGGCTCGGCCAGGCAAGCAAGCAGACGCGGTGGCGTTTGCTCGTCTACGGGGACATCATCTTCTACACCTACCCCGGTGCCAGCGTGCCCCACCACGTCGTGATCTACCTCGGCGGCAACCGCATCCTCCAAGCCCCGGAGACGGGGCAGAACGTCGGCTACGGCACCCTCTCGGAGTTCACCGGCCAGACCGCCACCGTCCCGGCGCATAACCGAGCCGTGAGTGTCAGTTAGCCAACCGGCGGCGCGCTCTGGTGACGCCGGGGAGCGGGACATGTGACATTCGTCGGTCAGTGAGTTCAGCGTTCATCGCTTCCTCAAACGGGGTCGCGGCACGCCGACGGTGGTCGCAACGCCGAGCGACGCCGCGTGAGGCGGTCGTCGTGGGGCGTTGCGATGTGATCGTTCGTGTGCGGTCATCGCTTCAAGCGCGGCTTGGTGTTGGCCGGACGCGCGTGGGTCGCCGGCCGAACCGCGAACCCCGAGTCAGATGGTCCAGTCGATTGGGTAATTGACGATCGTCGCGGTCTCTGGGGTGAAGGTCACGCCGGCTGCCTTCACCTCTTCGCGGGCGTCGACGGTCATCTCCTTCAATTCGTCCATCTGTCTCGCGTGCTCTTCGGAGTCCCAGACGCTGACCTGCACGAAGGAGCCCTCCGGCGATACGCCAGCGAACCAGTGAAGAAGACCTGGCAGTCGCTGGATGGCAGGGATCAGGTATTCCCAGGTCTTCTTGTCCGCGGTCGCGACGTCGTCGAACAGGCTTGGGTCGAAGACGACGCGTGAGACGCGGAGGACGGCGGTAGCAGGGAGCGACTCGGGCATGGTGGTTTCCTTTCCGGGAAATTTCGTGTGGGGTCATCGCTTCAAGCGCGGATTGGCGCTGGCCGGACGCGCGTGGGTCGCCGGCCGAACTGCGAACCCCAGGTCAGATGGTCCAGTCGTTGGGGTAGTTGATGATCGGGGTGAACTCCACACCGGCGGCTTCTGCTTCTCCGCGCGCGTCGACGATCATCTCCTTGAGTTGGTTCAGCTGTGCCGCGTGCTCGTCGGTGTCCCAGACGCTGACGGCGATCATCGAGCCTTCCGGCGAGACACCGGTGTAATAGTGGATGAGGCCCGGCAACCGTCCGATCGCGGGGGTCAGGTACTCGGCGGTCCTGGCATCCATGGCCCGGACCTCGGCGAGCCGAGCAGGGTCGAAGTTGCCGCGTGAGACGCGGACGACGGCGGTAGCAGGGAGCGACTCAGGCATGGTGGTTTCCTTTCCCGGAAATTACGTTACGATACGCTACCATAACGTTATGTCCAGCACGCAGGCCAAACCCGGCCGGCCACGGAACTCGGCGCTCGACTCGGCGATCCTGACGGCCGCAGCCCGCCAGTTCGGCGAACTCGGCTATGCCCGGATGTCGCTGGAATCGGTGGCGACCGCCGCCGGAACCACCGTCCCCAGCCTCCGGCGCCGGTACCGCGACAAGGCAGAACTCGCCGCCGCGGTAATCGGCTCGCTGCGGGTCGAGGAACCGCCTGCCAGTGCCCCGACCCCCCGTGAGCATGCCCTGGCGATCTTGGAGAACTTCCTCCACAACCTGCGGGCCATGCCCGCACTGGCGATCGTCGGCTCGCTGCTCACCGAAGAGGAACGCCACCCCGAACTGCTGGAACTCTTCAAGACCCGCCTGGTCGAGCCGCGACGGGCGCTGCTTCGCCAGGCGCTCGCTGCCGGCGACCTTCCGGAGTCCGCTGACCTCGACGCGCTCACCAGCATGTTGATCGGTTCCTTCTACGGCCGCTACCTCACGATCGACGGCATCCCCGACGACTGGCCGGACCGCGTGTTGAGCGCGATCTGGCCCGACGACACCAACTGAACGGCCAATCCGCAAGCCGGTCATCTGCCCCGCCGGCGGTACTCGGTCGGCGAAATCCCGTAGGCGGCGTGAAAACACCGACTGGCGTAGAACGCATCAGTCCAACCGACCGACCGTGCTGCCTCGGCGATCGAGAGGTCCGTGGAGATCAGCAGCCGCGCCATCCGGTCGACGCGCATCTGGCGTAGGTACGCCATCGGGCTCATGTCCACGGTCGCGTCAAAGGATCGTGCGAGCTGGGAGCGGGACAGATGAACCTCGGCTGCCAGCGAATGGAGGGTCCACGGCTCGGCTATGCGGTCCCGTAGCACGCCGACCGCGGTCACTACGTGGCCGCGAACGACCCCGTGTCTGCCTGTCGCTGATTGATCCGCACGTTCGGAGTTGTGTCGAGGCGACCTCGTGTCCGCGCAGCGACCCATTGGTCTACTCCCCGGCCACCTGATGGCTAGCCTGAACAGGTCGTTGAGATTGGTGGGACGCGGGGCGAGATGGCGGCCTGTCCTGTGCCAGGACCGTCGCCATCATCGTGGCTAGCCCGTCGCCGGTACGCCAGCAGATGTCGTTGGACAGCTCGGTCAGCCGCCAGCCGCTCCCGGTCCTGATCGCGATGGCGTGCAGCACTCCTCCGGCGACGAAGTGAGACTGAAGGGCGTGCGGGTCGCTGGCGTCGATCTTCCAGAGGTGCATCGCGGTCACGTTGGCGCGTATCCGGGCGGTGTCGGCGTCGATGTCGATCACGTAGTCGGAGGTCACGTGATGGGTTGCGCGGAAGCGAGCAAAGCTCGTGCTCTGCGCGACGAAGATCGCGTCGCGGCCGACCGTCGCAGTTCCGTGTGGGGACACGATCCGACTGTCGGCGGCGAAGGTCGCGTCCACGATCGCGGGATCGGCCAGGCGCTCGTCATCCACCGCCGCGAAGTACCGGCTGACTAGCTCCGTGATCGCGAGTCGATCGCTCGCCTCGGTTGCGGCGATCATGGTCGCTGCTCAGTCGTTCGGGGTAAGCGCGATCGTGTCATGCAATGCCGCCCGTGCTCGCGGGGAGGGTCGCTCGGCGCTGCCCGATCAACCGGGCCTGCTCCTCACGGCTCAGCGCAGCCCAACTCTCGCGCAGCTTCTGCTTGAGCGCGTTGAACGTCTCGGTGCTCATCTCCTGTACCTGGTGGGCGCGCTTCTCGGCCAGTTGCTCGAACTGCTCGGCGGTCAGGGGTTGGGTCATGGTGGTCGTCTCCTCGATCAGTTCCAGGATGTCTGTAGTTGACGGCTCGTCCATACGGGCAAGCGCGTCGAGTACCCCGAGCAGCCGGACCCGCAACGCGACCGCCTGACGGATGCGGTCATCGACCACGCCCAACTGGCGGCGCAGAAGCTCACCAAGCCCACCATCCGCCTCGGAGGACAGCGCCTCGCCGATCTGCTCCAGCGACAGTCCGCAACTTCGTAACGCGATGATGCGATGCAGCCGCGCCACGTCATCGCCCGTGTAGCTGCGATGCCCGCCGGACGTGCGCGAGGACGGCGCCAACAAGCCGAGCTGGTCGTAGTGATGCAACGTGCGCACCGTCAAGCCGGTCCGCTCAGCCAGCTCGCCGACTCGCCATGTCCCATCCTGTTCGCTTCGCATCTGGTCGCTCCTTGGGGTACACCAGGCACCGTAAACCCTGACGTAACGTTAGGTTCAAGGGTGCGGCCCAAATCTTTCTCAGACGCCGATGGCCAACGGTCCACAACCGAATCCGCAGCGCATAGCCACCACGCTCCGGTCTGCTAGACCTCTTGATCGGCGATGGTCGCGATCAGCGCGGGTCTGACCCGAGGTGAGAGCCGCCGCGATCATCGCGCTACGGGTCGGGGCAGAGCATCGGTTGACGACCGGCAAGGGCCTGCTCCGGCCGGTCAAGCTCGTGCCCGCCAGTACGCTCCTGATGAGCGAGCAAACTGACGCAGCGACGTTTGCTCTCCTGCGGGGACATCATCTTCTACACGTATCCCGGCGAAACCGTGCCGCATCACGTCGTGATCTACCTCGGCGGCGACCGCATCCTTGAGGCGCCGCAGACCGGCGAGAACGTCCGCTACGGCACCCTTTCGGAGTTCCCCGGTCAGATCGCCACCGTCCGGCAGATCACCGAACCGTAAGCGGCCTTCGGGTTGGTGGAGTGGCGCACCTGACGAGCGTGACCACGCTCATCACTTCGCACATGCTGCTCGCCACGAGCGTCTACCCCAACCTCAATGGGGTCGGCGGCGCCGGCCAGCTCAAGACGGTCATCGGGGCGCTGATGACGGTCGTGCTGATCGTCGCGGTGCTCATGATGATCGTCTGCGCCGCAACGTGGGCGGTCGCTTCCGCGCACGGCAACTACCAGACGGCCACCAAAGCCCGCACCGGCCTGCTGGTCGCGATCGGTGCCGCCGCCTTGGATGGCGGCGGGATCGCGTGGCTGAACTTCCTGCTGAACATCGGCCCCACCCTGTAACTCGCTCGGTCGGTCACGCCAGATCGGGACGGAGCGGTGGTGGGGCCGGCGCACCTGCGGGGTGAACCCCGCCGTGAGCACCGGCTTGTTGCCGGTGGTGTGCGGGTCCGTGCATCTGCGAGGGAGACCGCCCGATGATCGCTGTCCTTACCCCTGTCACCAACGTCTTGGCGTTGGCCGATATCAACATCTCGCCGAACTCCAACGGCCTGCCGGGCATCAGCGCCTTGCAGAAGATCGTCGGGGCGGTCATGACCGTCGGCCTCATCCTCTCCGTGCTGGCGCTGATCGTCGCCGCGGTGGTGTGGGCCTTCGGCTCCCATTCCGCGAACCCGCATCTCGCGACGCGCGGGAAGGCCGGGGTTCTGATCGCCTGTGGCGCGGCGATCGTGACCGGCGGCGCGGTGGCGTTCATCAACTTCTTCTGGAACGTCGGCCAAGGCATCTGAGATGGGTGTCTGCTCTGTCCCGGTTATCTCCACCGTCTGCCACGTCGCCGGCAAAGCCGCCGGCACCGTGATCTCGGCGCCGAGCGGGAGCCTCGGTGCTGGGCTCAGCGTGCTCGCCCATCCGACCCGGCCGGCGGTGGCGTTGCGGGCGCCGGGCCTGAGCCCGGTCGCCTATTGGGGGATCGTCGCCGTCCTGCTGATCGCGGCGGGGCTGGTCGCCTGGCTGGTGGTGCGCCTGACCCGCGCCCACGATTCCAGCGACGATCCGCGGCGGCGGGCCGGGCTCGCCAGCGCCGCCCAGCTCCGTAAGGTCGCTTCCGGGCGGGCGTTGCGGCGCCGGGGCGCGACGCTGCGCCCGGCGCTGCACAACCCCTCCCCGGCTGAGGTCGGCTACCTGCTCGGGCGGGCGAAGGGGCAGCAGGTATGGGCGTCGGTGGAGGACTCGTTGCTGCTGATCGGCCCACCTCGATCCGGCAAGGGCCTGCATGTCGTCATCAACGCCATCCTTGAGGCGCCCGGTGCGGTCGTGACGACCTCGACGCGCCCCGACAACCTGACCGTTACCCTGACCGCCCGCCAGAGGGTCGGGCCCGTCGCGGTGTTTGATCCCCAACACCTCGCGCCCGGCCTGCCCGCCGGGTTGCGGTGGTCGCCGGTCCGTGGGTGCGAGGACCCGTTGACCGCGATGATCCGCGCCGCCGGTTTCGCCGCCGGAACCGGATTGGGTGGTGGTGGCGTGGAGGGCGGCGGGTTCTGGGAGGGCAAGACCGCCGCCGCCATCCAGGCACTTCTCCATGCTGCCGCGCTGGACGGACGCGATGCCCGGACCTTGTATCAGTGGGCGCTGAACCCGACCGCCGCCGCGGACGCCGTTCACATCTTGCAGTCCAGTCCGGGCGCAGCGGAGGGGTGGGCGGACTCGCTGGAGTCGATGATCGACTCAGACCCCCGCACCCGCGACTCGATCTGGCAAGGCGTCGGCCTCGCTTTCAACGCCCTCGCCGACCCCAGGGTCCTGGACGCGGTGAGCCCGCGAGATGGTGAGGGCTTCGACCCGGACGCGTTTCTCGCCGAGCGCGGCACGCTCTACCTGCTGGCGACCGGAGCCGGCGCGGGCGCCTCGGCGGCGTTGGTGTCGGCGTTCATCGAGGACTTGACCGAGACCGCCCGCCGCCACGCCGCCCGCTCACCCGGCGCCCGCCTGGACCCGCCGCTGCTGCTCGCCTTGGATGAGATCGGGAACCTCGCACCGTTGCCGTCCCTGCCGACGCTGATGGCCGACGGTGGCGGCACCGGGATCACCACCCTGACCGTGTTGCAGTCCTTGGCGACGGCCCGGCAGAAGTGGGGCGAGAACCAGGCCGCAGCGATCTGGGATGCGGCCATCGTCAAGATCATCCTCGGCGGTGCGGCGCACAGCCGCGACCTGCAAGACCTCTCCACCCTGATCGGGGAGCGCGACGAGACCACCGACTCGACCACCACCGACGCCACCGGCGGGCGGTCGCATCAGCGCTCGACCCGCCGCGTCCCGATCCTGCCGCCGGACGCGTTGCGGACGATGCCGTTCGGGCTCGGCACGATCCTGTTGCGCGCCGCCCCGCCGATCGTGACCGACCTGCGGCCCTGGACCGGCCGCAAGGACGCCGACCAGCTCACCGCCGACCGGCGTCTGATCGGGCAGACCCTGCGCGCCGCCGCC
>DATJWM010000168.1:0-7824 GCA_035501255.1 Mycobacteriales bacterium
AACAGAATCTCAGCGCTCGTGGCCGTCGTGGTGGCCACGGTCGGGTTGCGGGATACATGCCCGGCTGCGGACGGTTCATCGGACGCGTCAGAACCGCAGCCAGCAACCGTCGCGGCGACCAACGCGAACCCGAGGAGGCTCACTCCACTGCGCATCACATGACCCTCAGCAATCGAACGTCACGGCGCATGGCCACACACAGTAGACGCATGCCAATCCGTTCCGGTTGGGGCCGACCTGTTCGCGAACGCCGGTTAGGTGCGGAGGTTTGCGTTGCGGCGCAGGAACGCGACGGACGGGCCGTGCATGATGGCCGGCGGTTTCGGTTGGGTGAGTGACCGGCGGAGCGCGACGTTGGTTGCTGGCTGGCACCGAAGTTGACCGCGGAGACGTCGCCCCGGTCCAGGTTCACTCCGAGCACTGACCGGTTCACGTAGTCGGTGGACCATTGCTGGCCGCCATCGGGGTACACCCGGAACGCGAAGCTCATCTGCCGGACGTCTCCGTCCTCGACCGCGACGAGTAGATCCGCGGCATCGGTCCGGTTCGTGTTGAGCTGCGCAATCGTGTGCGGCCCGAGGGTGTCCTGCTCGAGGCGCAACGACCCGGACGCGGTCGAGGCGAGCGCCAATCCTCATGGTTCGCGAGGTTGGCGACGTCCGGTTGTGCGGCGAGGATTCGGGTGAACGCCCTCCTCGACGGTAAGCGTGCAGGTCAGCGGCCTAGTTCGCCTTGCTGACCGAGCTCATGTTGAAGTCGTCGACCGTGAGTGCGGGCATCCGGGTGCGGGTGAAGTAATCGCCGAACTCGCGAGCAAGCGTGTCGACCGTCTCGCTCACCGCGCTGACCCGCGAGAGCATCCCGACCGGGCTCTCGTTGAACCGGAAGTTGTTGACCGCGCCGCTGACCTCGCCACCTTCGACGAGAAACACCCCGTCACGGGTGAGCCCGGTCACCAGCATCGTCTGCGGGTCGACCACCCGGATATACCAGAGGCAGGTCAAGAGCAACCCGCGGTCCATCCTCGACACGAGATCCTCGAGTGTCCCGGCGGACTCTGCACAGGTGAGCTCGAGGTTGTCGCCCCAGGGCGTGAATGGCAGGCCGGTCACCTCCGCGGAGTGCCGGGTCTGGATCAGCGAAGTGAGGACTCCGTCGCGGATCCAATCGGTGGGCTCGACCGGAGCGCCGTTGTCAAACGCCGAGGACATGCGTCCGGAGGAGCTGGCGACAACGAACGGGATCGCGTGCTGGCGCGGCATCGCCGGATCGGAGCGCAACGTCACCGGAAGCGTGGCCAGCCGATCACCGACCCGAGTACCCCCTCCAGGACGCGAGTAGACCGACTGGCCCTCGTGGGCGTCGAGAGCGCCCGCCGACCAGTAGGCGTCGATCATGAGATCCGCCACCGCGCTCGGCGGCAGGATGGTCGGGTAGCGTCCGGCATCGAGCGACACGCGTCGTTCGCTCCACCTGAGTCGTTTCGCGACGTCCGCCTCGAGCCGTGGCAGGTCGATCGATGAGATCTCGGTTGCGCCCTGCCCGCTCCACGCCGAGCGGCTGCCGTCGGCGGTACGGGCGGTCAGTTCGACTCGCACGTCGGGCTGGACATGGCGCAAGCGCAACCCGGCGGAGGAGCCCAGATAGGTCGTCGACACCGAGTGCTCGGCGTACCCGTAGCGGCCCTGGCCGGCGTCGCGGGCCGGCCCGAAGATTTCGCCCAACCAATGGGCCAGCTCGGACAGGGCGCTGACCGGTGCCTCGACGGGAGGCGCGTCCCACTCCGGAGAGGCGGGTGCGGTGATCAGGTCGTTGGCGTCGTCAACGACGGCAGAGCCACGAGCCCCGGCTTCGGCCTCGGCCAGGAGGGCGAGGACATCATCGACACCGACGGCGTTGCGGGTCACCGATGCTGCACGCACCCCGTCATCGCCGTTGACGGTCGCGATCACCGTCACCTCGGTCGTCCGGGTGACGCCGTTCGTCGTCAGGGTGTTGTTGGCCCAGCGCAGGTTCGTCATCGCGTTGTCATTCGCAATCACGATGCAGTTGTCGGTGGTCGCGGCGTCCAGAGTCCGTTCGATCAGCTCCTGCGGCCGGGTCTGGTCGCTCACTTACCCGCCTCCTTGCTCGCGTTGAGGATCCGTACCTGGTTGAACAGCGCGCTCGGGCAGCCATGGCTCACGGCGGCGACCTGACCCGGTTGACCCTTGCCGCAGTTGAACGCGCCCCCGAGGACGTAGGTCTGTGGGCCACCGACCGCGGACATCGAGCCCCAGAAGTCGGTCGTCGTCGCCTGGTAGGCGGCGTCGCGCACTTGTCCTTCGAGGCGGCCGTTCTTGATCCGCATGAACCGTTGCCCGGTGAACTGAAAGTTGTAGCGCTGCATGTCGATCGACCAGGACTTGTCACCAACGACGTACAGGCCGTCCTCGACGCCCGCGATCAGATCCGCCGTTGACGGACCGTCGGGCGCCGGTTGAAGCGAGACGTTGGCCATGCGCTGGATGGGGACGTGAACGGGCGAATCGGCGAACGCGCAGCCGTTGGACCGGTCCAGGCCGCGTAAGGCGGCGGTGCGGCGGTCGAGCTGGTATCCGACGAGCGTGCCGTCGCGCACGAGGTCCCAGGTCTGAGCCGCCACCCCTTCGTCGTCGAATCCGACCGTTGACAGGCCGTGCGGCACCTGCCGGTCACCGGTCACATGCATGAGGTCGCTGCCGTAGCGCAGGATCCCGAGTTGGTCCGGGGTCGCGAACGATGTGCCGGCGTAGTTCGCTTCGTAGCCCAACGCCCGGTCGAGTTCGGTGGCGTGACCGATCGACTCGTGGATCGTCAACCACAGGTTGGACGGGTCGATGATGAGGTCGTAGGTGCCGGGCTCGACCGACGGTGCCTGCGCCTTCTCGGCGAGCCAGCCGGGGAGCTCGTCCAACTCCCGGTCCCAGTCGTGGCCGTCTGTCAGGTACTCCCAGCCACGGCCCACCGGAGGGGCGATCGTGCGCATGGACTCGAACCGACCCGAGGTGTCGTCCACCCACAGCGCGCTGACCTGACAATGCAAGCGCACCCGCTGCTGGGTCGTCCGGGTGCCGGCAAGGTCGGCGAAAAACTTCGTCTCCCGCACCTGCTTGAGGGTGGCGTCGGTGTGGCGGACGATGTCGGCGCGCAGCAGCCGTGCGGACCAATCGGCGAGCAGCGCGATGCGTTCGCCCTCGCTGATCGTGAATGGGTCGACGTCGTAGTCCGAGATCCAGGTCTGGGTGCCGTACGACGGTTCGCCGGCGAGCTCGATGCGCTCGCCGGTCACCGGTTTGGAGACTCGAGCGATCTCGACCGCCCGGTCGACGAGACCAGGTGCGGCAGACGGGTCGACGACGAGCCCGCCGGCGAACCCCCAGGTGCCGTCGTGCACCACGCGGATCGCGACCCCACGCTCGTCCTCGTGGTGGCTGGTCTCGAGGCGAGCATCGTGCAGCACGAGGTCCGCCGTGCGGAGCCGTTCGATGCGGACGTCTGCGTGCTCGACGCCGAGCTCCTCGGCGCGCTGAAGCGCGGCGGCGGCGATCTCGTCGAGCGGAAGGGCGGTGAACTCGGGATCGATCTCGTGCGCCATCGAGGCGATCAGCTCCTTGGGTCGAGCACGAGCTTGCCGATGCTGCGACGCGCACGAAGGTCTTCGTGCGCCTGCCGGGCATCGGCGAGCGGATAGGTGGCACCGACAACGGGCGAGAGGGTACCCGCCGCGATCATGGCAAACATCTGATTGAGCGGTTCGGCGACCATGGACGGTCCGGTCAGGAAGTGGACCAGCCAGAATCCGACCACCGCCCGGCTGCCGTGCATGAGGGCAAGAGGGTCGACCGGCGTCGGTGGCACTCGCCCGGCCATCCCGTATGTCGCGAGCCGGCCACGAGGCGCAAGAGCGGCGAGGCTCGCGTCGAACGTCGGCCCGCCGACCATCTCCAGTACGACGTCGACCGGGTTGCCGTCGTTTGCTGAGCGAAGCGCCGCCGTCAGGTCCTCGGCGCCGGCGTCCACCGCCGTGTCCGCCCCGAGCGAGAGCGCCAATTCGCGCTTGTCGGCGGTGGAGGCGACTGCGATCACCCGCCCGGCTCCCCAGGCGGTCGCCAACTGGATCGCGATCGTCCCAACCCCACCCGCCGCGGCGTGCACCACGACCGTCTCGCCCGGCGCAAGGTGGGTGCTCGTCCGCAGCAGATGCCACGCGGACAGCCCTTGCACCAGGACGGCGAGCGCCTGACCGTCGGTGACGTCATCTGGCACCTCGAAGGTCAGGGCGGGCAAGACCAGCGCCTTCTCGGCGTACCCGCCGACGCCCACGAGGGACGCGACCCGGCGCCCATCCGCGGTCAGCCCGACCACCTCGCTGCCGGGCACCAACGGGAGAGTGGACGAGGCCAGGTAGGTGTTCTCGACCTGATGGGTGTCCGCGTAGTTGACGCCGGCTCCCGTGACGTCCACGACATCGAAAGGGTCGGTCGCGGCGGGATCGGCGAGGTGGGTGAGCCTCAGCACCTCAGGCCCACCGAACTCGGTGATCTGAATCGCCCGCACCCCGACGACCTTAGACCCGCTTCGTGAGCGCGCCCGCGAGGTCTACGCTGAGCGGGTGACGTCGACGGACACAGGCACGGTCACCGAGCATTGGGTCGAACCGCTCGTCACGGACGACGGTGATCACGAGCGTTTCGCGCACTACGCGGACAAGGACAAGATCACCGAGGCGATGGTGACGGGTACGCCGGTGGTTGCGTTGTGCGGCAAGGTGTGGGTGCCGAGCCGCGACCCGAAGAAGTATCCCGTCTGTCCCGAATGCCAGCGGTTGTTCGACCTCGGTCCAGCGGGGCGAATGGAGGAGTGGAAGGCGCGCGCCAGCGACTCCTGACAGTCCTTCGGTGACCGGGCATAATTGACGCATGGCCGTCGAAAAGTGGATGCCTCAGTTCCCGAAGTTCGACTCGCTCGCAGACGAGCAGCGGCATCGTAAGGAGCGGCTGGCCGCCGGCTTCCGCCTGTTCGCGAAGTTCGGATTCGAAGAGGGTGTTGCGGGTCACATCACCGCTCGCGATCCGATCGAGCCGGACACGTTCTGGGTCAACCCGTTCGGCGTACCGTTCGCCCACGTCACGGTCAGCTCCTTGATCCGGGTCAACCACAACGGCGAGGTCGTCGAAGGCAACTACCACGTCAACGAGGCGGCCTTCTGCATCCATTCGCAGGTGCACGCTGCACGGCCCGACGTGATCGCAGCCGCGCACAGCCATTCGGTGCACGGTCGGGCGCTGTCCTCGCTCGGCGTGACGCTCGAGCCGATCACCCAGGACGTCTGCGCGTTCTACGAGGACCACTCACTGTTCGACGACTACACCGGGGTGGTCAACGACATCGAGGAGGGCAAGCGGATCGCGGTCGCCCTGGGCGACAACAAGGCGGTGATCCTGCGCAACCACGGTCTGCTCACGGTCGGTGAGACCGTGGACTCGACGGTGTTCTGGTTCATCTCGATGGAACGCTCCTGCCAGGTCCAGTTGATGGCGAAGGCTGCCGGACCGGTCGTCCACATCGACCCGGACCAGGCGAAGAAGACGTACAAGTACGTCGGAAACGAAGTCGCCGGTTGGTTCTCCTTCCAGCCGCTGTGGGCAAAGATCACTCGCGAGCAGCCCGACCTGCTCGACTGACCTGCCGTGGGTCCCGTCGTCGAGATCGACGACCCGCAGGATCCGCGGTTGGTCGACTACCGGGCGCTGACCGACGTCGCCCTGCGCACCAAGGTCGAGCCGCCGAACGGTTTGTTCATCGCCGAGGGTGCCCTGGTCATCGAGCGCGCACTCGCATCCGGCCACGAGTTGCGATCGGCGCTGATGACCCCGCAGTGGCTCGAACGCACGGCGCCGGCGCTGGCTGCCTCCGACGCCCCGGTCTACCTCGGGCCGGACGCGTTACTGCGGACGGTCACCGGATTTCACGTTCACCGGGGTGCTCTCGCCGCGGTGCACCGCCGACCGCCGCGCGCCGTCGCGGAAGTGGTCGCCCCGGCGCGGCGTCTTGTGGTCCTTGAGGACCTGGTCAACCACACCAACCTCGGGGCGATCTTCCGGGCCGCGGCTGCCCTGGGAATGGACGGCGTGGTGTTGTCGCCGTCGTCCGCGGATCCGTTGTACCGCCGGTCGGTCCGGGTCTCGATGGGCGCGGTCTTCACCATTCCGTATGCGCGTGCCACGGTGTGGCCGGCGACGCTCGTGGACTTGCGGTCCGCGGGGTTCACTGTCGCCGCGCTCACTCCGTCCGCCGACGCGATCCCGCTCGACCGGTTCAACCCGGATCCGGCGCATAAGGTCGCCGTGGTCCTCGGAACGGAGGGCCAGGGTCTGACGCCGCAGGCGTGCGAGCTCGCCGATGTGACCGTGGGGATCCCGATGGCCGCCGGCATTGACTCCCTCAACGTGGCGAGCGCGGCGGCCGTGGCGTTCTGGGAGCTCGGCCACCGCCCAGCATCGCCCAACTGTCAGTTATCGGGCGTTTCGCGGCGAGAATTGCCCGATAACTGACAGTTGGGCGATGGGGGAACCCGGTCGACCGGCCACGCGTCTCATCTGCGGTTCACGAGGGGAGTCGCGATGAGGGCGGCAAGAAAAGAAATCGTGCGAGCGGGTAGCGCGACGGCCGGTCTCACCGCGTTAGTACTGGTGTGACCCAGACCGAGGCGCCGGCGCCGTCTCCGCCGCGCACGTTCGAGGAGTACGCCGCCGAGCGGCAGGCCGCGCTGATCCGGTTTGGGTACCTGCTCGTTCGCGACCACCACCTGGCGCAGGACCTCGCCCAGGAGGGGCTGGCGGCGTTGCATCGTCGGTGGCACTTCCTGCGGGTCGACGGCAGTCCCGATGCCTATGTGCGCAAAGTCATGGTCAACGAGTTGCTCAGCTGGCGCCGCCGCCGTTCGTGGTCGGAGCGACCCGTGCCCGAGCTGCGCGAGGACTCCGCCCAAGACCCCACCACCGCCGTCAGCGAGCGAGCACAGATGTGGGCCCTGATCGCCACGCTCCCGATGCGCCAGCGAGCCGTGGTGGTCCTTCGCTACTACGAGGACCTCGACGACCCGGCGATCGCGGCCATCCTCGGCTGTGGGGTCTCGACGGTCGCCACCCACGCTGCCCGAGCCCTCGCTCGCCTGCGCACGATCGCTCCCGCACCGCTGTCCGAGGGGATCTCATGACCGACACCGAGTTGCTGATCCGCGAGACTCTCCAGTCCTACGCCGAGGACGCCGAGCTAACCGACCTCGTCGCCGGAGCGAAGGTGCGAAGCCGCCAGCTCGAGCGGCGCCGGAGCACTCGTCGCTCGACCGGATTCGCCGCGTCGTTTCTGCACGACCGGCGAATGCTTGCGGTCTGCGGGCTGGCCGCGGTGGTTCTTCTGGTCGGCGGCGTGTTCGTGCTGGGGGGAACGACGTCGAGAAACACCGTGTCCGTCAAGCCCGTGATCTTACCGGCGGGCCGGGTGCCGCTGCGCGCACAGGCCGAAACCTACGGCGTGGCCGGCGGCGCGACGGCGACGGGCGCGGGCGGATCCGGCTCCGCTTCGGCCTCCGCACCCAGGGATGCACCGCTGTCACAGGTGGCGAGTGCTCGGCCCGCGAGCCCGACAGCACAAGCAGGCCTTCGCGGAATCGCCGCCACTCGGGTGGTGAAGACCGGTTCCCTCGGCCTGCGGGTCGCGAAGGGGCAGGTGGGGGTCACAGTGGCGAAGCTCACGACCATCGCGAGCGGCGCCGGCGGGTATGTCTCTCGGAGCCACACC
>DATJWM010000169.1:0-112541 GCA_035501255.1 Mycobacteriales bacterium
CTCGTTGCTCGCCTCGACCCCGGCCTAGGAGACACCGTCGTGGAGTTCAACCTTGCGGACATCCTGGAGTCGATCGTCGACGTGATCGGCGACCGGGAAGCGCTGATTTGCGGCGACCGTCGTCTGAGCTTCAACGAGCTCGAGGACCGAGCAAACCGGCTGGCGCACCACCTGCTCGCGATCGGCGTCAAGCCCGGCGACCACGTCGGCGTGCAGCTGTACAACTGCACCGAGTACGTCGAGACGATGGTCGCGTGCTTCAAGGTGCGGGCGGTGCCGGTCAACGTCAACTACCGCTACGTCGAGGAAGAGCTTCTGTACCTCTTTAAGGACGCTGACCTGGTCGCCCTCGTCCACGATACGGAGTTCACCCCGCGGATCGAGGCGATCCGCACACAGGCCCCACTGCTCGGGTCGTTCGTCCATGTCGGGGACGGCGAGCACGTTTCCGGCAGTGTCGCCTACGACGATTCCCTCGCCGCGAACGACAACACCCGCGACTTCGCGCCCCGCTCGGCCGACGACATCTACATCATCTACACCGGCGGCACGACCGGCATGCCCAAGGGCGTCATGTGGCGGCAGGAGGACCTGTTCTTCGCCGGCATGGGCGGAGGTGAGCCGATGGGTACCCCGGTCAGCGCTGCGGAGGAGGTGGCGCAGCGCGCGCTCAACCGCGGCCCGCTCGTGATGTTCCCGGTGGCGCCGTTGATGCACGGGGCCGCGCAGCTCGCGACCTGGATCGGATTCATGCAGGCGGCGAAGGTCGTGCTGGTCCGTAAGTTCGACGCGCGGGACGTGATCGAGACGGTGGCGCGCGAGCGGGCGAACTCGATCTCGATCGTCGGTGATGCGATGGCGCGTCCGATCGCGGAGATGCTCGAGGGGGAGCTCGCCGGTGCGGACATGTCGAGCGTGCTCGCGTTCAGCTCCGCCGGGGCGATCTTCTCGCAGGCGGTGCGGGACAAACTCAAGGTCTTGCTTCCCAACGCGATGCTGATCGACAACTTCGGAGCGTCGGAGACCGGCTTCCAGGGGACGGGGACCGAGGGGTCGAGTCCGGACACCGGTCTGAAGTTCTCGGTCAACGACCGGACGGTCGTCCTCAACGACGAGCTCAAGCCGGTGACGCCCGGTTCGGGAGAGATCGGGCGGGTGGCGCAGCGCGGTTACGTGCCGCTCGGTTATTACAAGGACGAGACGAAGACGAAAGAAAGCTTCGTGACGATCGACGGTGACCGATGGGTGCTGCTTGGCGACGCCGCGAAGGTCGAGGAGGACGGCACGATCGCGGTGCTGGGCCGGCACTCGGTGTGCATCAACACCGGCGGGGAGAAGGTCTATCCGGAGGAGGTCGAAGCGGCGTTGAAGGCGCATCCCGCCGTGTATGACGCCGTGGTGACCGGCGTACCCGACGAGCGGTTCGGCTCGAAGGTCACGGCCTTGATCCAGGTCCGGGAAGGCTGTGCGGCCCCGTCGCTGGAGGACATCGCCACTCACTGCCAGACGAGGGTCTCGCGCTACAAGGTGCCGCGGCTGCTGTTCGCCGTCCCGGAGATCCGCCGATCCCCGAGCGGCAAAGCCGACTACCCATGGGCGGCGAGGGTCGCCAAGGACCTTCAGCTCACGTCAGGCTGACGCGATGTCCGGCTCGACTGCGGTTCGCACCCCGCCTGCGTCTCAGCTCGCGCGGCGCGAGCGCATCCTCGATGCGGCGATCGCACTTGCCAGCGAGGGCGGGTACGACGCGGTGCAGATGCGCGAGGTCGCCGAGCGCGCGGACGTCGCACTCGGCACCCTCTACCGCTACTTTCCGTCGAAGGTGCACCTGCTGGTTTCGGCGTTGGGTCGGACGTTCGTCGAACTCGAAACGAGCGTCGCCCCGGCGCCGATGGACGCGAGTCCCGCCGATCGGGTGTACAAGGTGGTGGCCGCGTCGACGCGCTACCTCACGAAGAACCGGCGCCTGTCCGGGGCGATGATCCGGGCGCTCGTGATCGCCGACGCCGACGCCGGGCCTGAGGTCGACGCGGTCGCCGCACTCATGGTGCGGATGATCGCGACGGCGTCGCACGAGCCCGGGATCAGTCCCACCGAGCGTGATGAACTGGTCGCGCACATCATCGGCAAGGTCTGGCTCACGGACGTGTTGACGTTGCTGACCCGGCGGATGACCGTGTCCCAGGTGCTGGAGGACCTCGAGTCCACGATCAACCTGGTGATGCCCGGCTCCTAGGTGGGACCCGGCAAGGCCTAGCTGCCGCTCCCGTTACGCAGCGAGATCGAGTCCGAGACCGCGATCGCGTCGGCGGCCACCGCGCGCAGGCCTTGTCCGAGTCGCTCGCGCGCCTGCCGGAGCAGCTTCATCGCGTTGGCCGAGGAGTCGGCGGGCGCGTCCCGGTCGGGGTTGGCGCCGTGCTCTTCGATGAGATGGCTCTGCAGTGCCGCGGCGACCTCATCGGCGGCCTTGAGAGCCTGGTAGATCGCGCGTTCCCGGTCGGTGTCGTCAACCATGGCTTGAGTATCCGAGGCATCGCCCACTATCGCAAAACTGAAACAGGTTCTAAAATGACCGCATGGTGGACGAGCTCCGACTCGGCCTGATGCTCGGCTACTGGAGCGCAGGGCCCGACGATGCGACCGATGCGGTGCTGGCCGCCGAGGATGTCGGCTTCGACTCGGTCTGGACCGCCGAGGCCTACGGTTCGGATGCGTTCACGACGCTGAGCTGGTACGCCGCGCGGACATCGCGAATCAGGCTCGCGACCGGGATCGTGCAGATGTCGGCGCGGACGCCGGCGGCGACCGCGATGAGCGCGGCGACGCTGGACGGGCTGTCCGGGGGGCGGCTGACGCTCGGGCTCGGGGTGTCCGGGCCGCAGGTCGTCGAGGGCTGGTACGGCGTACCGTTCCCGAAGCCGCTCGAGCGGACCCGCGACTACGTCGACATCGTGCGCCGGATCTGGACTCGCGAGGTGATGACCAGCGACAGCCCGCACTACCCGCTGCCCTATCCCGGCGGTGCGGGGCTCGGCAAGCCGATCAAGTTGCTCATGCACCCGGTGCGGGAGCGGATCCCCATCCTGCTCGGCGCCGAGGGGCCGAAGAACGTGCAACTCGCCACCGAGATCGCCGATGGCTGGCTGCCGATCTTCTATCACGTCGATCGGGGCGCCGACCTCTACGCCGACGCGCTCGCCGGGGCGCCGCAGGGTTTCCAGGTGTGTTGTCCGGTGACGGTGATCGTCAACGACGACGTCGCCGCGGCGATCGAGTACGTCAAGTGGACGCTGGCGTTCTATATCGGCGGGATGGGGGCCGCCAACATGAATTTCCACCTCAACGTGATCGGCCGGTTCGGTTATGCCGAGCAGGCGGCGCAGGTCCAAAAGCACTTCCTCGCCGGTGACCGCGAGGCGGCGATGCGGGCGGTGCCCGACGAGCTCGCGGACGGAATCGCCCTGTGCGGTCCGCTGGGCCGGATCCGCGAGCGTCTCGACCTGTGGCGCGCGACACCGGTGACGGACATCCTGGTCGGAGGGGTGCGCAACCCCGACCATCTCGCTGCACTCGCGGACATGGTCCGCTGACGCTGGCTTACTCGCCGACCTCGACGTTGGTGACCTTGTAGCGGCCGCGCCAAGGTGCGGATCGTCAAGGTCGTGACCCCAACGCATCGCGGATCTGCTCGATCGCCGCAGCTTCTTGCGGGCTGACGTCCTGACCGTCCTCGCGGTGCGCCTTCGCAACTTTCTCGGTGAGGGTCAGGATGAAGCGGCGGTAGTCCTCGACCTCTTGCGGCGTGGCTTTCGTCGAGAGAACTGCGATCGCGTCACGGACGTGCTCCAGGGCGGTCGCGGACAGCTCTTCGGGCGAGTGCGGATGCGCGTGGTCCATCTTCGGTTTCGATCCGACGACGGCGTCGAGCAACTCGCTGTTGCCGTGTTCGGCCCTGGCCTCGACGTAGGCCTTCGACATCGCAAACGTCTCCCGGAATGTCCCGCCGTGTGACGCGGTCAGGACGACGACGCCGGCACTCGTTGGGGCTTGGAGGACGAGTGTCCACTCCTGCGCAGTGAATGCGTCCTGGTTCGTCATTGCTGCCTCCGGGAGTGATGTGACCACGATCGTGTCATGAGCCGACAGGACCGGCGCGCTTAGGCCTCGGCGGTCACCGGCGCGGGAGAGGCGGCGACGCTGGGGACGAAGTCGCGTTGCCGGACGAGAAGGAACGCACCGATCGACCCGACGAACGCGATGACCGCGCCGATCATCATGACGGTGTTGAGCGCGGAGGAGAAGCCCACTTGGTAGCTGTGGAGCAGCGCGCTACGTTGCGCGGCGGATGGGATCGTGCCGGCCACCTGGCGAACGCCGCCGCCCAGGATCGAGCTGCGCAGCTCCGCGCCACCTCGGGCCAGCACGGCTCGCCCGGACGCGTTGCTGGCCAGAGCGGCCAGGGTCTTGCTCTGGACGTGGGATTGGAAGACCGAGCCGAGGGCCGCGATGCCGGTGGCGATGCCCACTTGGCGGAAGGTGCTGTTCGTCCCGGACGCCATCCCGCTGCGCTCGGGTGGTACGACGGAGATCGCTGACGAAGCGAGGACCGGGTTGACCGTGCCGATGCCGATGCCGGCGATGACGAATCCGGGTAACAAGACCGTCCATGACGATGACGCGTGGGTGGTGGCCATCGCGAGACAGCCGAGCGAGATCAGTAGCAAACCCAACCCAAGCAGGTATCGAGTCTGAACGCGCACGGTCAGCCGGCCGGCGATTGGCGCGACGATGAACGCAAGCATGGTCAGCGGCAGGAACCGGAGGCCGGCCGCAAACGGGCCGTATCCGAGGTCATCCTGGACGTAGAGGGTGATGTAGAGGAACAGCGCGAAGATCGACGCGGACAGCGTCAGCGCCGCGAGCGACACTCCCGACATCGCCGGTCGCCGGAACAAGGACAGGTCGAGCATCGGGTCCTGTTGCGCCCACTCGGCGACGAGGAAGATGGCCAGCAAGAGGGCCGAGCCGACCAGCAATCCCACGATCAGGCCGCTGCTCCAGCCGTCATCGTTACCCCGGATCAGCGCGAGGATCAGCATGAACAACGCGCTGGAGAAGGTGACGAAGCCGATCCAGTCGACTCGGCGCCGGTGCGGGTCCTTCGACTCACGGATCTGCGTGAGCGTGACCGCGATGGCGAGTACGCCGATGGGGACGTTGACGAAGAAGATCCACCGCCAGCCGATCCCGCTCGTGATCGCTCCGCCGACCAGCGGGCCGATCGCCACCGATCCGCCGAGGACGGCGCCGTAGATCCCGAAGGCCGTGCCGCGCTCTCGCCCCGAAAAGGCCGCGGCAATCAGCGCCAGCGACGTTGCGAACATGATCGCCCCGCCCACCCCCTGCGCGGCACGCGCGAGGTTCAGCATCAGCGAGGTGTTCGACAGCCCGCACACGAGCGAGGCCACCGAGAAGACGCCGAGACCGATCGCGAACACCTCCCGGCGGCCGAACATGTCGCCGATCACCCCGGCCGTCAGCAGGAAGGCCGCGAGCGTCAGGGAATAGGCGTCGACCACCCACTGAATGTCACTGAAGCTCGCGTGCAGCGAGCGCTGAATATCGGGGAGGGCGACGTTCACCACGGTGATGTCGAGCAGCAGCATGAAGGTGGCGACGCAGACCGCGATGAGCGTCCACCACTTGCGATCGAGCATGGGCATGCCTCGACCCTATGTGCCGCCGCCGACGGTCTGTGTCGTCGCGGGGGGCCACGGCCGCGATCCGAGCCGTCGGGCGGTCAGGACGAGGGAGCGCGGGCAATTCGGGTGACGTGGCCCGACGGGCGCGCAAGATAGGCGATCCTGCTCGGGGTCCGCACGATGATCCCCCGGTACCCCGGGACCAGGGTCGCGCTGCGCGGGACCCTGCCGTGCGCGCGGTGCACTGTGTGGCCGCGGTAGGACAGCGTGTAGATGTGGCCGTCGTGGCCGACGACGGCGAGTCCCCGGCCGGTCGCCGAGATCGACCCGTGGTGTCGCAGTGCCGCGACCTTGCTCGAGGTGATCAGCGCGCCGGTTTGCACCGCGTTGTGGTGGCCGTCGAGGAAGATGACCTCGTCGTAGTGCGCGTTGAAGCCGTTGTCGCCCTTGTCATAGCTGATCGCGCACCGGGCGACCTGGACGGTGACGCCTGTGCACGTCAGGTCGCTCGTTGCCTTGTGCGGGTTCTTGACGTGCGTCCGGTGGTTCGGCTTGTCCCACGGGAGGTAGTCGATGGTGCCCGCCGGGTCGTCGACGGCCAGAACGCCGCCGGGACCAGGGGCGGTCTCGACCTGATGGCCGGTCGGCTGACCGAAGGGAGCGGCGAACCTGGTCACGGTCCCGTTGGTGGCCTGCTGGTGGATGACCATGGCGCTGCCGTCATTCGGCGTCGCGAGACTCACGAACAGCCAGCCGCTCGGCGACGCCGTACTGAGATAGGCAGCGTCGGTGGGGAGATCGGTCGTGCCGTGCGTTCGGGTATCGAGGTTCCACCAGTCGATCGCTTCGGTGGGGTCGAGGATCGTGAGCATCGGACCCGCCAGGCTGAACAGTCCGTCGGTGTCTGCGTTCCACTTGCTGGTGTCGATCGAGCCGAGGGAGTGGGTCACTCCGGCGGCCGTACGCTCGTACATCGTGCCGGCCGTGTGGTCGACTTCACCGTTGGTCGCCCGCGGATACCGGACGTAGACGACGTAGCTGCGGTCGGTTGCCAGCACCCGAATCGCTCCGCGATGCCCGACGGTGGGCGAGGCAGAGGCGATCGAGCTACCGCTGAGCGGGGCAAGCGTCGCGGCGACGATCGTCGCTGACAGTGCCATCGGTGCTGCTGCTCGAAGGATCCTCATGACCTATCAACGCCTCAGCCCGCCCGCAGGTTGACAACCGCCACGATCGGCTAGCTGTCGAGGACCTGCGCGGCGATCAGGTCGTCCAGGTACCGGTCGTTCCAGTTGTTGAGCTGGAGCGACTTGGCACGGCGGAAATACAGCTGGACGTCGAAGTCCACCGTGAACCCGTTGCCCCCGAAGATCTGAACCGCGGTGGCGGTGACGTCGCGGAACGTCCGGCAGGCGAATGCCTTCGCCATCGGGGCGAGGCGCTCGCTGCTGTGCGCGGCGTCATCGGCGGGGTGGTCGTTCGCCCAGGCAGCCTCCCAGGCGAGGGTCTGGGCGCCGTCGACGGCGGTCGCCGCGTCGGACAGGTAGTGCGAGATCGCCTGGAAGGCGGCGAGCGGCTTGTCGAACTGCTCGCGCGTGTTGGCGTAGGCAACGGCGAGGTCGAGGGTCGCCCGAGCCCCACCCGCCGCCTGTGCAGCCAGCAGCGTGATCCCGTCGAGCATCGTCGAGTGCCAGGCGGCCCAGCCATGTGAGCCGTCGTGGACGACGTTGCCGTCATCGACCCGCACGCCGTCGAGCGTGACGCGGAACTGCGCGTCGGAGGCGACCGTCAGTTGCTGCTCGAGGGTGACTCCCGGCGCGGAGGTGTCCACGAGCACGGCGACCAACCCGTCCGCGTCGCGGCCCTCGCCGACCCGGGCGATCACGACCATCGACGTGGCGGCCTGTGCGTAGGGCACGTGCACCTTGACCCCGGACACCACGAACCCATGACCGTCGGGGACCGCCGATGCGGTCACCCCCGATGGCCCGAAGCTCGCGTCCGGCTCCATCGACGCGACCGTGACGATGGTCTGTCCGCTCGCGATCTGCGGCAGCAACCGGGCCGCGAGCTCGGTGTTGGCACTGCGGCTGAGCAGTCCGGCGGCGAGGATCGCGCTCGCAAAATGCGGGCTGGGGACGAGCGAGCGGCCGAACTCTTCGTAGATCACGACCGCGTCGAGCATCGACATCCCGCTGCCGCCGTGCTCCTCCGGGATCGTGACGCCGACCACGCCGAGCTCGGCGAGCTGGGTCCAGAGCGCGGTCGAGTAGCCGACCGGGTCGTTCTCGAGCGTTCGTACCTCGTCGAGCCCGCAGTATCGCTCGCACGATCGGCGTACGGAGTCGCGAAGCAGGTCCTGCTCAGGGGTGAAGTCGATGTCCATCGAGCGCTCCTCGGCTCAGGGGACCCAGCGCTCGCCGTGGCGAGCCCAAGGGTTGTCGTCGGCAGTGACCGGGAGCGCGATCCGTGCCGCGCAGGTGGTGCAGGTGCGGTCCTCGACCGCCACGAGGACGTCGAGACCGACCCAGCCGCAGCCGGTCTCGTCAACGTCGACGGAGGTAACCGACGCGGTGAAGACCATGGTGTCGCCCGGGAAGATCGAGTCGTGCATCCGGAAACTCATCCGTGCGAGCCGGCCGGTCGGTCCGCTCCAGTCGGTGAGGTAGCGCTCGAACCACGCCGCCTGATTCGGGGCGTTGAGGAAGATGTCCCGCACGCCGTTGCGCTGGGTGGCGAACGCGTAGTCGTGATGCTGCGGTCGCCAGTCGCGGGTGGCGAGGGCGCCGACCACCACGGTGGTGGCGCTGACGTCGTAACGCAACTCGGGGAGGGGGTCGCCGACGGCGACCTGGTCGAGGGTGCGACGGACGATGGTCGTCGTCATGCCGCATCCCGACGGTAGCCGAACCCGGTCCACGACTCGATTCCGACGAGTTCGCCGCGATCGTTGCGGTATTCGACGTCGATCACCCAGAAGCGTCCGATGCCGAGCTTTGTCTGCTTCTCCGCACTGACCGAACGCAGCCGCTGGCAGGTGCTGATCACGTCACCGGGTCGGACCGGCTCGTAGAAGATCGTCGTGTTGTCGCTCATCACGGCTTCCGGGAGCCCGAGCTGATCTTTGAGGTCGAAGTGCACCTGCAGCGGCAGCCGCTGTACGTCCAGACCCGGTGCCCAGTGATGCGGGCGGAACCAGGTGGACAGCATCGACGGCGCGGCGATCGGGCCGCCGGTGAGCTCCGCGGCCACGTCGTCGTCCCAGTACAGCGGGTTGGCGTTCTCGGTCGATGCGCACGAGGTCCAGATGTAGCCGCGTTCGACCGGGAAGTCGCTCGTCTCGTCGTAGCGCGGCACGTCGATCAGCGCGGTGATCGATGCGGGCAGGTCGTCGTCGCTCATGCGATCGCTCCTTCGTCGATGAGCCGGGCGATATCGGCTTCGGCGAGGCCGCAGCGGGCCAGCACCGTCTCGGTGTCGGTGACGCTGCGGTCCGGCAGGTCGTATCGCTCTGCGCGCTCCGCGCCGGCAAACAGTGGGGCAACCTGCTGCCAGGTCTCGCTGGTGGGTGCGCATGCGGTGGCGTAGACGCCGCGCGCGGCGAACGAGGTGTCCCCGGCCGCCTCTCGGGCGCTGAGGACCGGGGACACGCAGGTGTCCGCAGGCGCCAGCATCGCGACCCAGTCGTCGCGGGTGCGGGTGCGGAACGCGCTCGTCAGCGCGGCCCGAGCGGCGTCCTGGACGGTGTCGTCGTACTGGGCGTCGATCCACTCCTCGACGCCGAGCGCCCGGCACAGGTTCGCCCAGAACTTCGCCTCGATGGCCGCCACTGCCACCCAGCCATCGTCCGCGGTCGGGTAGACGTCGTAGCAGGCATACCGCCCCGAGAGCGGGGCCGTTGCGGGCAGCTGCTCCGCGCCGGTGGCGAGGACGTCATCGAGCTGCAGGGACATCAAAGCCAGCATGCCGTCGGCGACCGCGACGTCGAGGTAGGCCCCTTCGCCCGTGGAGGCGCGGGCGACCAGCGCCGCGAGGATTGCCACCACGGCGTGCAAGCCTCCGCCGGCGATGTCCGCGATCGTTGTTCCCGGGATCGGCGGCTTGCCCCCCTGGGTCGGTTCCGAGCAGGCCAGGTAGCCGCTGACCGCGAGGTAGTTCAGGTCGTGTCCGGCCCACAGCGCACGCTCGCCGGTCTGCCCGTACCCGCTGGTCGAGCAGTAGACGATGCCCCGATTGCGTCCTTTCACGTCGTCGTAGCTGATCCCGAGACGCTCGACGACACCTGGCCGGTAGCTTTCGATGAGCACGTCGGCGTGCGCCGCGAGGGTGAGGAACGCCTCCCGACCGGACGCTGACTTCAGGTCGATGAGCACGCGTCGGGTGCCGCGTCCACCGCTGTAGTAGTGCGGCTTCGGCACGATCTGGACGCCGGCGTCGGTCGGTACCGGGCCGACCTTGATCACCTCCGCGCCGTAGTCGGCGAGCCAACCCGAGGCGCGCACTGCCGGCCCGACGCTTGCAAGGTCGAGCACGGTCATTCCGTCGAGCAGTCCGGACATCGGAGCGTCAGAAGCTCTTCGGCAAGCCGAGCTTGCGGCGGGCGATGATGTTCTTTTGAACCTCCGACGTACCCCCACCGATCGTGTCGAGCACCGTGTAGCGGTACGTCGACTCGGCCCGGCCCTTCATCGGCGCATCCGCGGTGCCGACGCGTAGCTGGGTGCCCGGACCCGCGATGTCCATCGAGGCGTTCGCCAGCTGCTTGGAGAACTCGGTCGCGAACAGTTTGTACTCGCTGGCCTCGGCGGTCGGTGCCGCACCACCCTTCTGGGACTTCGCGAGGAATCGAAGGCCGAGGACACGCGCGACCTCGGCCCGGGTCGCGAGCTGAGCGATCTGCGTCCGGACGACCGAGTCGTCCTTGAGCGGCCGGCCGTCACGACGGGCCGTCTTGAGGTAGTCGATCAGGAGCTCGAGGCGGGCGAGCATCGGGGAGATGGTGAACATCGTGAACCGCTCGAGGTCGAGAGCTTCGGAGATGTACTGAAACCCGTGGCCGCGCTCGCCCACGACGTAGTCGTTGGAGATCCGGACGTCGTCGAAGAAGACCTCGTTGGTTCGCTCGTCGCCCATCGTCCAGATCCCTTTGACCGTGATGCCCGGATGGTTCATCGGGATCAGGAACAGCGTGATGCCGGCGTGCTTGGGCGCCTCGGGGTCCGTGCGGGCGCCGACCCAGTACCAGTCGGCGAAATGCGCGGAGGTGGTCCAGGTCTTCTGGCCGTTGAGGATCCATTCGTCGCCGTCAAGAACGGCCCGCAACTGCATCGACGCGGCATCGCTGCCCGCGTTGGGCTCGCTGTAGCCGACGGCGAACTCGATCTCGGCGCCCAAGATCTTCGGCAGGAACTCTGCCTTGAGCGCCTCGCTGCCGTGCCGCAGGACGGTCTTACCGATGATGCCGATCCCTTTGCCGATCTGCGGTCCGCCGCGACGGGCGAGCGACTCGTTGAGCAGGTATTCATACACGCCGTCGCTGTCCTGGCCGCCCCACTCCTTCGGCCAGGTGATTCCCAGCCAGCCGCGCTCGGCCAGCTTGCGCATGAACGCGCGTCGTTGTGGCGTGTCGACGACCTGCGCCATGTTCTCGCGGGTCGGGTCGAAGACCTCGGGATCGTCGTTGGCGTCCAGAAAGGCCTCGACCTCGGCAAGGAACGCGAGCTGGTCCGCGGTGAAGTCGAAGTCCATGGCGGGGGAGTCTAGCCATTATCTGACGACCCGTCAGATTCACCCGGATTGCCCCAGGTTTTCTCCTAACAGTTGAGTGTTTCGCTCAACTGTTGATTGAATTCAACCGGCCCTCGGATCCACCCTGGTGCCATGAGCGAAAACAGTGAAGGACCAGTCGTGACGAGTACCACGGTCGGGGAACGGATCACCGAGGCACGCAAGGCCCGGGGATGGAACCAGCAGGATCTGGCCGACCAGGTCGGCGTGACCTTTCAGGCCGTGTCCAAATGGGAGACCGGCGCCTCGATGCCCGACGTGGGGCTTCTCGTCGCCATCGCCTCGGCCCTGGAGATGAGCACCGACGCATTGCTGACCGGGAAGGGTCTCGGCGCCGATAACGGCCCTGCCCCGGAACCGCGGACGCAGTGGGGCCGGATCACCGGCACGGTCACCAAGGACATCCACGGTGACACCGGCACGGTGGTCGGCACGGTCGAGGCGGATATCTACGGAGACGTGAAGGGCGACATCGTCGGAACGGTGCGCTCGATCCACGGCAACGTGGAGGGATCCGTCGTCGGCATCGTGACGGGCAGCATCGACGGGTACGTCGGCAAGAACCTGATGGGCGTCGTGCAGGGGCGGGTGAAGCTCGGCGTGCGCGGCAAGATCCGGGGCACCATCGTTGGCGACGGGATCAACGTCGACGCGACCAAGGGCGAAGAGATCGCCGCGAAGGTCGCGCGCCGTACCAAGCGCTGACGGCCGCTTCCGGTCGACCACTACGATCGCCGACGATGGACTTCACCTTCACGGCCGACCAGCAAGATCTGCGGCGCGCCTTAGCGGACGTCTCCGCCGACCACTGCGGCCCCGAGCAGGTGCGAGCGGCGATTGCGGCGGGTGCCTACGACGCCGACCTGGCCCGGCTGCTGTCCGTCGAGCTCGGCCTGGCCGGGTTCGCGGTCGGTGAAGCAGCGGGTGGCGCCGGTGGGTCCTTCGTCGATGCCGCCGTCGTCATCGAAGAGGCGGGTGCCGCGCTGTGGCCGGCCCCGATCACCTCCGCCGTCGTCGGCGCAGTGGTGCTCGACCGCAGCGCGGCGCCGGATGCGCTGGTCGCGTCGGTCGCAAGCGGCGATGCGGTCGCGATCGTCGTCCCCGCGGCCGAGGTGGGCAGCGATGGCAGCGTGCTGTCGGGTACGGCGGAGCACGTCGTCGACGGTCATCGGGCTGACGTCCTGGTGGTCGCCACTCCCGACGGCTTGTGGTGGGTGGACTCGGGAACCCGCGGGGTCACCGTTGGTGCAGGGCCGAGTCTCGACCTGACCCGTTGGCACGCGACCGTCACCTTCGACCGCGCTGCCGCAACGCGGATCGGCGATCCGCAGGATGCCGACCGAGCGATCGATCTGCTGCGCGTTGCGCTGTCTGTCGAGGCGGTGGGCGTCGGTCGACACTGCCTCGCCTCGACCGTGAACTACCTCAAGACGCGGGTCCAGTTCGGAAAGCCGATCGGGTCGTTCCAGGCGTTGCAGCATCGGTGCGCCGATCTGGCCGTTGCGCTGGAGGCCGCGGCCTCCACGGCGTACTACGCGGCCTGGGCGGCTGCCGCCTCGCCCGCAGAGCTCCCGGTCGTCGCGCCGCTCGCGAAAGCGGTCTGCACCGATTCGGCGTACCGGATCGCGTCCGAGACGATCCAGCTGCATGGTGGGATCGGCTTCACCTGGGAGCACGAAGCGCACCTGTACTTCAAGCGTGCGACCGCCCTGCGGCTTGTTCTCGGTGACGCACACGAGCAACGGCGCGTCGTCGCCGAGCGCGCGGGTCTGAAGTAACCCTCGCTCGCCCCCGGTCAGTCGCGGTTGCGCTGCGGGCCTCGGCGTGATCGGCTTGTCGGCACCGGGCGGTCGCGTGAGGATGTGGGGAGCACGCATGAGGTCAGTGCTGGGCGGCGTGGGCCTTGTCGGGGTCGTCGCGTTGTCAGTCGCGGTGCCGATTGCCACCCCCGCGAACGCTGTTGTGACCTCGGCAACGATCCACGGCACGGTCGACGGAGTCAGCGGGCCGCTGCAGGACGTGCTGGTGTCGGCGGTCACCGCGACGTCCGGGGGCACGACCGGCGGGTCGGCGTACACCGACGCAAGTGGTGGTTACAGCTTCACAGTGACGCCTGCGGGGGACTACTACCTCGCCTTCAACGGGTCGCTCGCCGTGCCCGGCGGCCCTGGCTACAGCACCTTGTGGTTCACCAGCACCGGTGGATCGTTGGACGTCGATCAAGCCGCAGCGGTCTCACTTGCCGAGGGCAGCTCAGTCGAGGAAGACGTCACGATTCCCGGTGACGGCACTCTCACCGGAACGGTGACCGACGCCACGACGGACCAGCCGATCTCGTCAGTCGACGTCCAAGCACTGGGGGTCAGCAGCAAGGCCTTCCTCGGTTCGACGTTCACGGCAGCCGACGGCACCTACACCTTGACCCACGTGCCGCCGGTTGCGGTGAAGATCTGGTTCGAATCCAATGACAACAAGCACTTCATTTACCAGTACTACGGAGGTGGTCTGCTCGCCAGCGAAGGGACATCCGTCACCGCCACCACGAACGCGACGACGGGCAACATCAACGGATCGCTGCTCGCCCTCGCGCATGTCGCTGGCCAGGTGGGTCAGGCCGGAGGCGGCGCACCT
This sequence comes from Mycobacteriales bacterium, assembly GCA_035501255.1. GTDB lineage: Bacteria > Actinomycetota > Actinomycetes > JAFAQI01 > JAFAQI01 > JAFAZI01. Next base: position 14,121 of record DATJWM010000169.1, read on the forward strand.
CATCCGGTGACCGCATCCGCCTTGGACTCCACCGGCAACGTGGTCGGGGTCGCGACCACCAACAGCGCCTACGACTACACGGTTCCGGTCCCGGCCGGGGTTCCCCTCCGGGTGAAGTTCGCGAGCTCATCCGGGTCAACGTATGCCACCCAGTATTTCGACAACCGGCCGTCGCTGTCGTGTGCCGACAAGATCACGCTTTCCGATCTCGGCACCAAGATCATCGACCCCGTAATGACAACATCGGCGGCCAAGCTGACCCCCTGCGGCTCGGGCGGCACTGGGCCTAGCGCTGCTCAGATCAAGACCTCGCTCGGCAAGCAGCTGGTCCCAACCGGCAAGAAGGCGGCCATCAGCCGCGTACTCAGCAATGGCGGATACCGCTACGCGTTCACGGCGCTCGAGGCCGGCAAGGTGTCGATCACCTGGCAGGACGCCAAGAAGATCGTCGCGACCGGCAAGGTCACGTTCACTGCAAAGGGATCGAAGCCGCTCGCGGTCAGCCTGACGAAGAAGGGCAAGCAGATCCTGAAGAACGCCGGCAGTTCTGTGAAGTTGACCGCGAAGGGATCATTCACCCCGCCGTCACAGCCGGCGGTGACGGTGACGAAGTCCTTCACGCTGCATCACTAGCGCACGCTGCATCACTAGCGTTTAGGGATCCTCGGTCCGTTCACGCCCCAGTAGATCAGCCGGATCATCGCTTCGCGCACGTCCGGGAACGGGATGTCCCACGCCTCGAAGCCGCCCTGGTGCCCGGCCATCTGGGGGAGAAGGCCGATGAGCGATCCGGACATCGCCATCGGATTGATGCCGCAATCGCTGCCCTGGACGGCCTCGATCTCGGCCGCGAGCGCTCGAGTCATCCCGTTCAGAAGCGTCCCGCGAGTGTGGCGGAACCGCTTGTCGCCTTCGGTCGAGAGCAGGTCGAGCACCCGAAGGGTGGGGCGGTGCGACTGCCAGAACTCGATGAACCCGTCGACGAGCGCTTCGGCGGAGGTGACGCCGGCGGTGCCCCGCCAAGGCTTGCCGGTGATGAGCTGGGTCAGCGCGTCGCTCTCGGTCACCGCCTGCTCGGCGACGGCGAGGAGAACCGCCTCGAGATCGACGAAGTACTGGTAGAAGGTCGCGGGGGAGGTGCCGGCCGCGCGGGTGATGTCGGTGACCTTCAGATCGCGGTACGGCGTCGAGCCCAGTAGTTCGATCGTGCACTCCAGCAGCCGTTGGCGGGTTGCGAGCCCGCGTCGGCCCGGCACCCGCCCATCGACCGCGCGCAGCGGAGTGTCGGTGTGGGCCACTGGGGGATCGTAATGCCTGCCCGGGTCACTCACGTGACGCCGCAGCGAGGAACGGTGGCGGCTCACCACCCCCGTGCACCTCGATGTTGGCACCGGTGACGTAGCCCGCCTCCGAGGTCGCGAGAAACAGGCAGACGCTCGCAACGTCGCCGGGTTGAACCATGCGCTTCATCGGCATCGTGTCGGCGACGCGAGCGACCCCGTCAGCGTCACCGTAGAAGAGGTCGGACTGCTCGGTCTGGAGATAGCCGACCGTGACCATGTTGACCCGCACGGCCGGAGCCCATTCCATCGCGAGTGTCCGGGTGAGGTTCGCCAACCCCGCTTTAGCTGCGCCGTAGATGGCCGCACCCGGTGAGGGACGCTGGCCGGACAGGCTGCCGATGTTGATGATGCCGCCGCCACCGGGTTGGTCGGACATCGCTCGGTACGCCGCCTGAGCGACGTACAGCGGTGCGAGCAGGTTGAGAGCGAGGATCTTCTCCGCGAATCGTGGCGACATGTCCGCCGAGTTCGCCGGGGGAGCGCCGCCGGCGTTGTTGACCGCGAGATCGATCCGGCCGAACCGGGCAACCGTCTCCTCCACGACGCCCGAGGCCGCCACCGGGTCGCGCAAGTCGGCCGCGATGAAGTCCTCGCCGGCGTTCTCCGGGGCCGTCCGCGCGCACGTCATCACCCCCGCACCCGCAGCCCGGAATGCTTCCGCCAGACCGCGGCCGAGACCCTTCGTCCCGCCGGTGATCAACACGACGCGGCCGCTCAAGTCGACACTCATCCGTATATCGTTACACCGCATCTGACGCCACGTCAGATCCCGCACCGACCGGAAGGCTCCTGTGGGCATCACCACGACCGTGACCGACTACGTCGCCGAGGTGGTCGTCGACGTTCCTCCGGTCAACGCGTTGACCGTCGCCGGTTGGTTCGAGCTTGCCGGTGCGATTACCCGGGCCGGGACCGATCCTGCGGTGCGGGTCGTCATCCTCGCGGCTGACGGCAAGGGGTTCAACGCGGGCGTGGACATCAAGGAAATGCAGTCGACCGAGGGGTTCACTGCCCTCGTCGGTGCCAATCAGGGGTGCGCGGCGGCGTTCGCCGCGGTTTATGACTGCGCCGTGCCGGTGATCGCAGCGGTGCACGGCTTCTGCCTCGGCGGCGGCATCGGCTTGGTCGGAAACGCGGACATCGTCATTGCCTCCGAGGACGCGACCTTCGGCCTCCCCGAGGTGAAACAAGGGGCGCTCGGGGCGGCCACCCACCTCGCCCGGCTGGTCCCGCAGCAGCGGATGCGTCACATGGTCTACACCACCGAGCGGGCGAGCGCGCAGGAGCTCGCCTCCTACGGTTCGGTGTTGTGCGTCGTCCCCCGGGACCAGCTTCGACTTACTGCACGTGAGGTCGCGAGCCGGATCGCGGCGATCGACCCGACCGTGATGCGGGCGGCCAAGGCGTCGCTCAACGGGATCGACCCGGTGGACGTCAAGCGTTCCTACCGCTTCGAGCAGGGCTTCACCTTCGAGCTCAACCTCACCGGTGTCTCCGACGACGCCCGCGACTCCTTCGTGGACAAGCGGGGCGGATGGGCCAAGGAAGGCGACGATGCCTGACAAGAGGCTCACGATCGAGGAGATCGTTGGCGAGCTTCGCGACGGCATGACGATCGGGATCGGGGGCTGGGGCTCGCGCCGCAAGCCGATGTCGGTCGTGCGCGCGATCCTGCGGTCTCCCGTGACCGACCTGACCGTCGTGTCCTACGGGGGCCCGGACGTCGGCTTGCTGTGCGCGGCGGGCAAGGTACGCCGCGTCGTGTTCGCGTTCGTCTCCCTGGACTCGATCGCCCTCGAGCCGCACTTTCGCAACGCCCGCCAGGCCGGCGCAATCGACGCCCTGGAGCTGGACGAGGGGATGTTCCTGCTCGGCCTGCAAGCCGCCGCGTGGCGGGTTCCGTTCATCCCGACCCGGGTCGGGCTCGGGTCGGACGTGGTGGCGCGCCAGCCGGAGATCCGCACCGTGACCTCGCCGTACGACGACGGGGAAGAACTCGTCGCGATGCCTGCCCTGACACTCGACGTCGCGCTGGTCCACCAGAACCGGGCCGACATCGCCGGCAACGCCCAGTTCCTCGGTCCCGACCTCTACTTCGACGACTTGATGTGTCAGGCGGCTGATCGCGCGTTCGTCACCTGCGAGCAACTGGTCGACACCGAGGAGTTCCCTGCGCACGGGTCCTTCCACACGCAGCGGATCAGCAGGCTGTGGACCGACGGGGTGTGCGAGGTGCCCGGCGGCGCCCACTTCACCTCGTGCGTCCCCGACTACGAGCGCGACGAGGCCTTCCAGAAGTCCTACGCCGCCTCTGCCACCTCCGCAGACGCCTGGCAGCAGTGGCGGGCGGACTGGGTGGACATCAGCGAGGCGGACTACCAGCGCAAGGTGGCGGCCCGATGACGAGCCGGGCCGATATCTGTTGTGTCGCCGTCGCGGAGGTCTTCCGCGGCGACGGTGAGATCGTCGCGAATCCGATCGGAACGATCCCGCGGATCGGCGGGTTGCTCGCGCGCCGCTCGTTCGAGTCCGACCTCGTCATGACCGACGGTGAGGCGATGCTCGTCGATGCGGCCGGAAACGTCGAGGCGTGGAACCCGTATCGCGCGATGTTCGACATCGTGTGGTCCGGGCGGCGGCACGTGATGATGGGCGGGTCTCAGCTGGATCCGTTCGGCAATCACAACTTCGCCGCGATCGGTGACATGAAGCGTCCGAAGGCGCAGCTGCTGGGGTTTCGCGGCGCGCCCGGCAATACGGTCAACAACGTCACGTCGTACTGGGTGCCGAACCACGGCCCGAGGGTGTTCGTGCCCGCGGTCGATGTGGTGACCGGGGTCGGGTACGACCGGGCGGCAGCCGCCGGCGCGGCGGCGACTCGACACCACGAGCTGCGCCACGTGGTCACCAACCTGGCGGTGCTCGACTTCGATACCCCCGAGCATCGGATGCGGCTGCGCTCGGTCCATCCGGGAGTCACCGTCGAGGCGGTCGTTGCGGCGACCGGCTTCGAGCTGGTCGTCCCGGACGAGGTGCCGACGTCGCGTGAACCAACCGACGCCGAGCTGGCAATCATCGCCGAGCTCGACCCGAGCGGGGCTCGACTCACAGAGGTCCCGGACTGATGCACGCCGCGCTGTCGACGAGGTTCACTGACTTGGTCGGGGTGCGCTATCCGATCGTGCAGACGGGAATGGGCTGGGTGGCGACGCCTCCGCTCGCCGCTGCCACCTCAGCGGCCGGGGGTCTGGGGATCCTCGCGGCCGCGACGATGACCTACGCCGAGCTGGCCGCTGCGATCACCGAGGTTCGCCGTCGGACGGATGCACCGTTCGGGGTCAACCTGCGCGCCGACCAACCCGACGTCACCGATCGCGTCGACCTGCTGATCCGCGAGGGTGTGCGGGTTGCATCGTTTGCGATGGCGCCCAAGCAGGAGCTCATCGCCCGACTGCACGACGGCGGCGTGCTCGTGATGCCGTCGATCGGAGCGAAGCGGCACGCCGAGAAGGTCGCTGCCTGGGGGGTCGACGCCGTGCTCGTCCAAGGCGGCGAAGGCGGCGGTCACACCGGCTCGGTGCCGACGTCGCTCCTGCTTCCCCAGGTCGTCGACGCTGTCGGTGTGGACCTGCCGGTGATCGCGGCCGGCGGGTATTTCGACGGTCGCGGGCTGGTCGCGGCGCTTGCCTACGGCGCGAGCGGGATCGCGATGGGGACCCGCTTTCTGCTCACCCGCGACTCGCCGGTTCCGCAGGCGGTCAAGGATGTCTATCTCGGTCGGTCGGTCACCGACACCGTTGTCACGACCCAGGTCGACGGGGTACCGCACCGCGTTCTGCGGACCGACCTCGTCGACCAGCTCGAGGCGGCCTCCGTCCTCCGCCGCTTCGGCGGAGCGACCCGCAATGCGATGCGCTTTCGCAAGGAGACCGGTACGTCGTGGGGTGACCTGGTTCGTGAAGGGCTCTCGATGCGCAAGTCCCAGGACCTGACGTGGACGCAAATGCTCATGGCCGGGAACACGCCGATGTTGTTGCGGGCCGCGATGGTCGAGGGCCGGGTTGACCTCGGTGTGATGGCGAGCGGGCAGGTGGTCGGCGTGATCGAGGACCTGCCGAGTTGCTCCGAGCTGATCGAGGGCATCATCACGCAGGCGGACGCCGTCCTCACCGCCCTCACCTGCTAGCCACCGTCAAGCGCACCGCTCGCGGTGCCGATGAGGCGGGTATGCGTACTGTCCCGATCGTGGCGGCGCTCGCCCTGTCGGCGGTGCTGCTCGGCGGGTGCGGTTCGAGCAACCCGATCGCCGGGCACTCGCTTGCCGCCGACGCCTGCCGGAGCAGCGGGCAGCAGGCCGCCACCCTGGCGAGTCGGGCCGCGGCCCAGAACTCGACCTACGCGACCCTCTCCGCCGACGAAGCCGCGCTGCTCGCCAGCGAGCGCTCCCAGACCGGTGAACTCTCGGACGGCAACAGCAGTGACGACAGCGGTCTTGGCGCGCTCGAGGGGGCCGACAGCATCGGGTCCGGGTCGGACATCAAGGTGATCAGCGACTGCACGAGCTTGGGGCTGCCGGTCAGCCCGAAGTAGCGGCCGTCAGCAGTTCCGGATGTAGTGCCGCCACCATCCGGCGGAAGCCGTCCTTCCAGCCCACCGTCGCGTGGCCCACGAGCTCGTGCATCCGGTCGAGATTCACGCAGACGCTCTGGAGGGTCTGCTCGCTCGTCACGAGATTCGCGGGGATCCCGGTGAGCTCAGTGAGGTACGCCGTCCACTCCTCGACGCTGACCTTGTCCTCGCCGGCCCAGTTCACCGTGGTGGGTGGCACGCCGGCGACGTCGAGCAGGCGGGGAACCATTGCCACGATGTCGTCGGAGTGAAGCGGCTGGAAGACGCTCGGCGCATCAGGGTGGACGGCAATGTCGTGCCCGGCTTGCATCAGGGCGAGGTGGAAGGCCGGCCACCCGCCACCGTCGCCGTAGGGCACGTTGAGCCGGGCGATCGTGGTGGGCAGGTTGTAGCGGCGTGCGCCGTGCCGAGCAGTTGCTTCGGCCGCGATCTTCGCGATCGAGTAGGTCGGGAGGTAGTAGTTGCGGTGGTTGTCGCCGAGTGGTGAGTCCTCGGTGAACTCGACGTGGTCGTTCGGCTGGTAGACGGCGGTCGTCGAGCAGTGCATGAACGCCTTGGCGTTCTGATAGCGCTCGAACAACATCGCGAGCCCGCTGACGTTGCCGTCGAGGTCGACCGTCCACTTCCCGCTCTTGATAACCGCGAAGTGCACGACGTAGTCGATGTCGTCCGGCAGGTCGCTGAGGTCGCCGCCGACCAGGTCGAGGCGGACCGGCGTGACGTGACGCTCCTCGAACGGCTCGCGGGCAGTGGCGTCTCGCCAGCGGGCGGCGCCGAAGACCGTGTTGTCCGTCGCCAGCGCGAACGCCACCGGCTTCGCCACCTCGCTCGTGACGCCGGTGACGAGGATCCGCGCACCCTCGATCGTCACGGCGCGACCGAGCCGATGTCGGTGAATCCGCTCGGTAGATGCTTGCCGATCGTGCCGTGCTCGAACAGTCCCCAGCCGAGGTCTCCGTTGCAGGTGGCGCGGCCGACGTGGTCGACCACGCCCCACGGTGTGCGGGCTGCGACCTCGGGATCGGTGAAGTCGTAGGTGGCTCCCTCCAGCCAATCGGGACCCCGCCACTGCCCGTGGGTCCAGTCGGGGTCGCCGCCGTACCCGCACCCGACGTGCAGGGGAACACCGAGCAGGGAGTCGACCTCGAGCAGCACCGGCGTACCGTCGCGTTCGGTGAGCTCGACCCGTGCGTGCTCAGGGATCCTGGTCCCGGACTGGTAGGTGATCCTCACCCGGGGCCACCCGAGCTGCTCGACCCGACCGTCGGGCAGGATCCGCACCGCGTCGTTGAGGGTGCGGTGCCCGAGGCCGTCCTCCTGGACGATCACCATGATCGAGTAGTCGTCGAACCGGACGGGGATGTAGAGCCAGTACAGGCCCCAGTCCTCGGAGCCTTCGAACGGCTTGCCGGCAGGCTCGGGATCGCCGATCGGCCGGATCCCCCACGAGCGGTCCCGCGAGCCGACCCAGACATCCGGATCGACCTCGATCGTCTCCCCGGCCACCCGGAGCTCGCCCTCCCAGCTGCCGAGTTGGGCGAACCGCGACGCCTCGATGATCGGTCGGACCCCCTGGCGCAGGATGTGGTGATCCTCATCGATGGCCGGGAACGAGCCGGTCCACGTCAGGTCGAAGCCGATCCCCGCCGAGTCCGCGTCACAGATCAGGCGCACCCGCTGCAACGGTTCGATCACCTCGACGCGATACGGCCCGACGGACAGGTTCAGCCGCTCGTCGTCGAGCGCGTCCGACACCCGGATCACGTGCTGGTCGGATCCTCGACGAACGACGGCATAGGCGTCCTTCACGCCGAGTTGCGGGTAGACGCCGGCGCCGGTGATCAGGAAGATCTCGCCGGTGCGGTCGTGCGCGTTGAAGTAACAGCGGTCGTAGAAGTTGCGGTCGCTCGTCCCGACGTACTTCATCGACAGTGGTGTTTGGTGGACCGGGTACTCGTCGAGCGGAACTGGCATGGAAGCTTCCCTGAGTCAGGCGGCGGGTGTCGGGTTAGTCGTTGTCGACGTCGTCGAGCAAGGCCTCGAAGTGCATGCTGTTGCGGATGAACTCCGTCGTGTCGGCGGGCATCTCCTGCTCGCCGAAGTGCACCGCGCGGGCGCCGGTGCGCAGGAAGACCACCGCCCACTGGAGCGCGCAGTAGACCATGTAGAAGCGCAGGTTTCGGATCGCGTAACCGGTGAGCTTTTCGTACTGGGACGCGACGTCTGCCGCCGTCATGAACCCCGGCATTCCCCTCAGTTCGAAGACCGCGGCGATGTCCTCGAAAACCCGGTGCGCGTAGATGATCCACGCGATGTCGAGCTCGGCCGGCCCGAGACCGGCCATCTCCCAGTCGAGCAGCGCGACCGGCTCGAAGTCCTGATACAGCACGTTGCCGATCCGGGAGTCTCCCCAGGAGAAGACCGGTGCGCTCTCGTGTGCCGGCCAGTGATCCTCGAGCCAGGCGAAGGTGTTCTCGACGAGTGCGGACGGCGCGCCCTCGCGCGCCACCATGTCGTACCACGCCTTCGTGTGCGCCACGTGCCGGCGAAGATGCGAGTCGCCGGGGGCAGTGCGCTCGAGGAACGGGAACCGCTGCGTCGGGTTGTCGATCCGGTGGAGCGCCGCGATCTGCTCGATCGTCGACTCCTGGAGTTTGCGTTGCTCCTCCGGTGACGCGTCGTAGAGCCAGTTGTCGCCAAAGGTGTAGGGCATCACGTCGGGCGGAACGATCCCGTCGACCCGGCTCATCACGAAAAACGGGGTCCCCAACGGTTGCGGGGAGGTCTCGCACCACCAGACCCGCGGCACCGGCACTTGGGTCAGGTCAGCAACCTGGCGGATCGCGTCGTACTGAGCGGCCAGGTTGTAGGTCTCGAACACCGGCACGTCGGCCTCGGTCGGTGCGAGCCGCGCGACCAGTCGTTCGTCGTGCTGCTTTCCGTCCTCCTGCCACGATGCGCTGAACAGGACCGTGTCGCTGGACATGCCGTTGGCGTCGGTTCCGGCGAGGTCGCGGATCCGTGGTTGCGACCCGGCACCGAGAACGTCGGCCAACCAGCGCTCGAGTCGTTGCTGGGTCTCGGCTGGGTCTCGGCTGCTTCGTTGCATCCGAATCGGTTCGGTCATGTGTCCTTCAGGGTTGTGGTGACGACTCGCGCGACGGCGCGCGCAAAGTTCTTGGCGTCCCTGGCACCGTCGTTGAGCGCCCGCGTGAACAGCGCGCCGAGCATCACGTCGAACAACGCGTCGACGGGAACCGCGGGGTTTTGACCGGTCTTGGCGATGTAGGACTCGAACGACACCCGCATCGGGACGACGCTGCGGTCGACGACCCGCTGCCACATCGACGGATCGTCCTGGTATTCCACGAGGAGGCCGGGGATCGCGGCGCGGATCGCGGGTGAGGCCAGGTAGGTCAGGATCTGCTCGCAGTACGGCGACAGGTCCGTGATCACGTCGCCGGTCAACGCCTCAGGGGCGAGCAGGCCACTGGGAAAGACCGCCTCTTCGATGAGCTCTGCCTTGCTCGACCAGCGGCGGTAGACGCTCGGCGCGCTAACGCCGGCGCGCCGGGCGATCGCCTGGATCGTGGTGGCCTGGTAGCCCTGCTCGACCAGAAGCTCGAGCGTCGCGGCATGGATCGCGTGGTCGACCCTCGGGTCCCGGGGGCGCCCAACCCGAGCAGGCTCGTCGGCGTCGCTCGCGGCGGCCTCGGACATGGACCGACCCTAAAACGTTTCGCGGTGTAACGCAACGCCCGCTCCAGCGGCTCGGTCGGTTCAGAACAGCGCGCTCCCAACGGCCATGTGGCGATCGTATGGACGGGCACGGACAATCGGGCCACGATGTGGCGATGGAGCAGCGGATCGACATCGTCACCCTCGGCGTCCATGATCTCGCGGCCGCGCGGAAGTTCTACGTCGAAGGGCTCGGCTGGGACATTGCCCTCGAGGTGCCCGGCGACATCGTCTTTGTCCAGGTCAACCACGGGCTCTTGCTCGCGTTCTTCGGGGCGGACGATCTCGCCTCCGATGTCGCTCCGGGCTCGACTGCGCCGCCGCGCAACGCCCCGCCCCCGATGAGTCTGGCCCAGGTGGTGGCAGACGAGACCGAGGTGATCGCGGTGTGTGAGCGCGCCCGGGACGCCGGTGCCACGGTCCTCAAGGAGCCCCAAGCCGCGGACTTCGGCGGGTTCCACTGCTACTTCGCGGACCCGTCGGGCTTCCACTGGGAGGTGTCAACCAACCCGGGCTGGAGCGTCGGCGCGGATGGTCGCGTCACGATCGGCTCGGCAAGCGAAACGGCGTGACGCCGTGTGGGCTGGGGCGAAACGGCGTGACGCCGTGTGGGCTGGGGCGAAACGGCGTGACGCCGTTGTGCGGGACCGCTCAGAGGAAGCGCGCGGTGTACGGCGCGAACCGCCCGCGCAGATCGTCGAGGTCGAGTCCTACGTCCTGCGCGCGATAGTCGATCGTGCCGTGCCGTCCCCGGCGGTGTCCGCCGAGATAGTCCGACATCGCCTGCTCGTCGGCGAGGGTGAGCGGCTCTCCGGCGAGTTCGTACACGCGACGCGCGGTGGCGAGGTCATCGCTCATGAACTCCTCGAACGTGACGTCCACCGACTGCGACGCGGCGATCGCCGACCGGTCGCGAACGCAGCTGTTCAGCATGCGTTCCAGCCGATCGGCCCAGCTTGAGCCGATGGCCACCGGGTCGGGGGTGTCGGTGTGCATGCGCGCGGTGTAGGCGACCATCGTCGCCATCGACACGACGACCGAGCACGGGTCGCGATGGGTGAGGACCACGGTGGCGTCCGGGAACACCTCGGCGAGGACCGGCAACTGCTCGAGATGCTGGGGGGACTTCAGCAGCCACCGTCGCCCGCCGCGCAGGTGCTGGAGCACCTTCAGCATCGTCCGCAGGAACTCATAGTGCGGTCGCTGGTCGTGTGAGCAGTAATAGTCGCGCCAGGCAGGCACCTGGGCCAGCGTCTCGAACAGCATGGTCGAGAAGTCGATCGCAAGGAGCTGGATCTCCTCGTGCACGTGATCGACCGTCATCTCGTGCATCAGCGGGAACAGTGGCATGGCGAGGTCGGTGAACCACACAGCCTGCTCGGTACGAGCGAGACGCGGGTCGGGGTCGACGCCGTACTCGCCGGGCACGGGGATCGGCTCCAGGCTCTCCCAATAGGGAAGCGTCCGAAACGCCGGCCCGGCGGCGAGCAGGTTGTGCAGGTGCGTCGTGCCGGTCCGCGGAAGCCCGGCGATGATGATCGGCGGCGCCAACTCGACCTCGTGAATCTCGGGATGGCGGGTGAGGAGGTCGGTCAACAGCAGGCGATTCTTCAGCAGCTGGAGGAGCTGGGAGTAAAAGCTGAACCGCCCGGGGTCGCTCAGGCCGGGGACGTCGCGAAAGGCGGCGAGCAGGACGTCGAGTCGCTCGCGATAGTCGGGTACGCCGAAGTCCTCCAGCCCGGTCTCCTCGACCGCCTTGCGGTGCAGGGCGTCGGAGTCCAACGGGCAGTCCGCCGCCATCGCGGCCAGCGCGGTCCGGATGTCGGCGACCTCGGGCGAGAAACGCGGATGGGCCAGATCCTCGATCCGGATTGCCTCGGACATCGATCGCCTCCCTCGGGTAGTGGCAGTATCACGACATGATCGAAGAGGACCAGACGGCGCCGTCGCAGTGGGAGTCGACCGCGGCGTGGCGGGAGTTGCTGACCGGGCTCGGGGAGCTCGACCAGGTGTTTCTCACCGGCCCCAAGGCGGTCGGGGACGATCAGGCGATCGCAGAGGGCTACCGCGCCCTGGCGACGGCCCTCGAGGTTGCGTTCGACACCTATCTGTTCGCCGACCCGACCCGCCCGATCTTCGTCGATCTCAACACCCCGTTCCGTCGCGACCGGCGATGGGGCGGGGACAACACCGATGCGTATTACACGTTCACGCCGATCGACCCGAGCCGCCGCTACCGCATCACCGGAAACCGCGGCGACAGCGTGTACTTCTCGCTCACGATCTACAACGAGCCCACGCCTGGGTCGTGGTCGAACCAGATCGTTGCGATCGCCAACGACGATGACCTCACCTATGACGAGGACGGCAATTTCGAGATCCTTCTCGGACCGAGCCGGCCGGACGGGTACGACGGCACGTTTCTCGCGCTGAACGACGACGGAGCGATCGCGCTTACCCGCGACTACCAGGTCGATCCGCTCACCGGCCGCAGGATCGACTGGGTGATCGAGGCGCTCGATCCGCCGGGATCGCTCGTGCGGACCGACGCGGCGACCGCGGTGAGCTTGCGGACCGCGCTGCGGTGGGTGCAGATGCTGTTCGCGATCATCCCGTTGACGCTCGCGCCGCGGGAGGACGAGACCACCCTCGGACACAACTCGGCGACTCGCGCGAACGACGTCGCGGAGCCCTACCAGGTCCAGGACGCGAACTTCGGATGGTCGGCCCGGGATGCGGCGTACTGCTTCGGCAGTTTCTCCCTCGAGCCCGACGAAGCGCTCGTGGTGACCCACCGGCCGCCGGCCTGCCGGTTCTGGAACGTGATCGTGTGGAACCAGTTCATGGCCGGGCACAACGTGGCCGACGAGCGGACGTCGGTGAACATCGGGTCGGCGGTGCCGAACTCGGACGGCACCGTCACCGTGGTGATCGCGCGAGAGCGGCTGGCGCACCCGAACGCGATCTCGACCGTCGATCGGCCCGACGGCGCGATCGCCTTTCGCTGGTTCATCGCCGAGAGCGTGCCGGCCAAACCGACCGTTTCGCTGGTCAAGGCCGCCGATGCCCCGACGGCCGTGACCTGATCACCGGAGGCGGCGAGCGCCGCGACGCGCGACGCTGCGCGATTCGACACCTTTGGGCCGACTTTTCACTAGTGTCGGGTAGACGTGGTACCGAACGCCGAACATCTTCCGCCGTGGAAACGAGAGACGTGAACAACATCCTGATCAGCCGTCGCCCCCTCGCGGTCGCCGCGTCGGCAATCGCCCTCGCCGGATTCGTGGCCGTTCCGGTGGTGGCGTCGACCGCCGCCGGCGCCTCCACTTCGAGCCCGGCCCACCTCGTGCGGGTCGGTAGGGCACCTCGCCTGCCGGCGCACACCCGTCGGCTGGGCTTCGTGCGGACGTCTCGCGTGATCAGTGGGTCGGTCGCGCTCAAGCCGCGAAACCCGAAGGCGCTCGAGGCCGCGGCTCTCGCCGTGTCCAACCCGAAGTCGTCGCGGTACCGGCAGTACATCCCCAAGGGTGCCTTCGCGAAGTACTACGGGCCGACCGCCGCCACCCTCTCCGGGGTGAAGACCGCGCTGTCGGCCTCCCACCTGACGGTGACGGGCGTGTCGTCGAACGGTCTGCTCGTCCACTACAAGGGGACCGTCGGGGCCGCCGAGTCTGCCTTCCACACCCGCGTCGCCAACGTCCGGCTCGCGCGCACCGGTCAGGTCGGCATGGCCACGACGTCCGCGATCTCGCTGCCGTCGACGATCGCGTCCCAGGTGGTCAACGTCACCGGCCTGAACACGCTCGGCCGCGCGGCGTCCTCCTCGCTCGAACACGCGACCCACCCCGCAGCGGTCTCGCCCGTGACGCACGCGATCCCGCACTACAGCGTCGGCCCGAACGCATGCTCTGCCGCGACCTCGATCGCCTCGGATTTCGGCGGGCTGACCGATGACCAGATCGCCAACGCCTATGGCCTGGACAACCTGTACAAGGCGGGTGACGACGGCGCCGGGCAGCACATCGCGCTTGTCGAGTTCGAGCCGTTCGACTCGGCGGATCTCGCCAAGTTCGACAAGTGCTACTACAAGTCCAACGCGGCAGCGATGGCGAGCCAGGTCACGGTCAAGAACATCGACGGTGGGCCGGGCACCGGCGCCGGCAGCGGCGAGGCGATTCTCGACGTCGAGGACCTCCAGGGTCTCGCTCCGGGCGCCGACATCGACGTCTACCAGGCCCCGAACGCGGGCGCGACCGGCACCGACCTGTACAACCAGATCGTCACCGACGACACCGATCAGGTGGTGTCCTCGAGCTGGGGATTCTGCGAAGCGGACGCGCAGAGCTTCGACCCGGGTGGCGTTGCGCTCGAGAACGAGATCTTCGAGCAGGCCGCCCTGCAAGGCCAGTCGGTGTTCTCGGCCGCGGGGGACTCCGGCGCTGACGACTGCGCCTACAACGACCCCGGCCCCAGCACCCCATCGCTGTCCGTCGACGACCCGTCGAGCCAGCCGTTCGTCACCGCGGTCGGTGGCACGACCATCACGGCCGCGAAGAACTCCCCCACCGAGCAGGTGTGGAACGACGGCAGTGTCGGCGGCGCGGGCGGTGGCGGAGTGTCTTCGGTCTGGCAGGCGCCGAGCTGGCAGCAGCCCTTCCTCGACAAGGCGGCGGCCGCGGACGCGGTCAGCGACAGTGATCTCAGTCCGTGCCCCGGATCTGCGACGGCAGCGTTGTGCCGGGAGCTTCCCGATGTGTCTGCGCAGGCCGATGAGTACACCGGTGCGATCACGGTCTACACCGACACCTACGGCGGCTGGACGACGTTCGGCGGAACCTCGTCGGCCGCGCCGATCTGGGCCGCGATCCTGACCGACATCGACGCTTCCGCAGGCTGCTCCTCGGGCCCGGTCGGGTTTGTGAGTCCGTCGCTGTACGCCGTGGCCTCGGTTCACGCCGAGGACATCGCGTCGTTCAACGACATCACCGCCGGCAACAACGACATGTACGACAACTCCGACAACACGCTGTTCGCCGCCCACTCGGGTTACGACATGGCGACCGGTCTCGGTACGCCGAAGGTCACCGGCGCCACGGGTCAGGCGGGCCTGGCGGCGTACCTGTGCGCGTTGTCCGGATCGAGCACCCCTGCGACTATCTCGTCGGTGTCGCCGGCGACCGTGAGCCCGGACACGACCGGTTCGCTCACGCTGTCCGGCAGCCACTTCACCGATGCGACCGCCGTGTCCATCTCCGGCTACGCGGTCCCCACCGCGGACTGGCAGGTGGTGGACGACTCGACGATCACGATCGATCCGATCCCGACGGCCGCCCAGGTCGCGACCGGTGGTCTTGGACCGCTGGACGGCACGGGTCCCGCGCTCATCAGCGTGACCTCGTCGACCGGTTCAGGTCAGGTGAGCTCGCCGATCACTCCACTCGCGACGGTCGTCTACCTCGCCGGTACGACGGCCTCGCCGGTGCCCGCCGTGGACGCGGTATCGGACCCGGGTGGCGTGCAGGCCGGCGGCAACACCGTGACCATCTACGGCTCGGGCTTCACCCAGGCGGGCGGCGTGACCGCAGTGACCTTCGGTGGGGTCCCGGCAACGTCGTGGACGCTCGACAGCGACAGCATGCTCACCGCGACCGTTCCGGCGTACGACTCCGGGACGACGGCCTGCGAGACCGCGACCGACCCGACAACGGACGTGTGCCAGTCGCAGGTGATCGTGTCGAACGCCAACGGTCCGAGCGCGACCGACCCGATCCTGGAGCCGAGCTACGGTGCGCCCTATCCGCTGGTGAGTGCCGGCGAGCCGGCGCCGACCTGTGTCACGGACTCCACCTGCGAGATCTTGCCGGCGCCGACCGAGTACGACTACCTCGCGACCCCGACGATCACGTCGGTCGTCACGACGTCCGCCTCGGATCCGACCGCCTGGGCCAGCGAGCAGGGCACCACGATCGCGACGATCACGGGCACCGGCTTTGACCCGCTGGGTTACTACTACACCAACGTCGGGGACCCGACCCACAACGCGAGCCAGGACACCAACACCGTGAGCATCACGCCCACGAAGGTGCAGGTGATCATCAACGGGCGGGGGTCGACGACCGAACCGAAGGTCGCCGCACTCAGCGTGCAGACCGAGGCCGGCCTCACCGCCCAGGGCCCCTCGATCTCCTACGCCGGGACCCCCCAGGTGACCTCGGTGTCGCCGTTCTTGGGTCCTGACACCGGCGGCACCCAATTCACGTTGCAGGGCAAGGGATTCCAGGGCATCGACGCCAAGGACGGCGGCATGCTCGCCTACGAGTACGTGGAGTTCGGCGTGAGCGGCACCCAACTCGCGGGCTACCACGCGACGAGCGACACCGCGGTGACGGCCAACACGCCCGCGTCCAACCCTGGCGCCTTCATCGTGACGGCGTGCACGCTCACCGGATGCTCGCAGCCGTCGGCCAAGACGGTCGTCGATGACCTGTTCGACTTCTATCAGCCAGGTGACCCGGTGGTGACCTCGCTGAGCGTGGCGAAGGGTCCCGCATCCGGCGGCACCCGACTCCTCATCCAGGGTCGCAACCTCTCGGATGCCATCTCGGTCGAGTTCGGCCACCAAGTGACCGAGGCGGTGAACGCACCGGAGATCCTGACCAACGGCAGCAGCACCGAGGTCGAGGCGACCACGCCGCCCGGCACCGCAGGCAAGACGGTCCACGTCCGGGTGATGACTGTCGAGAGTTACGCGACCGGCAGCGGCTTCAGCCCGTCGTCGAGCGGGTCGGCGTTCACCTACCGCTCGAGCGTCCCGTCAGCGCCGCGCTCGGTCACGGGTAAGGTGCACGGGACGACGATCCGGGCGTCCTGGAAGACTCCACTGTCCGACGGCGGGCACCCCATCAAGCGGTACGTCGTCAGTGCCGTGGCCTACCCGAACAGCACGGCGAAGGGCGCGAAGAAGCCGCCCACCGTGTCCGTCGAGACGACCAACCCCCGAGTGCATTCGGCCACGCTGACAGCGCTGCGGCGCGGCTGGGTCTATCGGCTCCAGGTCCGCGCCGTCAACAGCGTCGGACGGGGTCTGGCCGGTGGACGTCACGCGTACTTCGTTCACGACCCGGCCTAGGGGTGGGCCGCTCCGTGATCTCGCCACTGTTTGATCCGCAGGAATGGGACGAGGTTTCGGGGTTCGAGTTCGCGGACATCACCTATCACCGGGCGAGGCGTTCCGGCACGGTCCGAGTTGCCTTCAACCGGCCCGAGGTGCGCAATGCCTTCCGGCCCGCGACCGTCGACGAGCTCTACGCGGCGCTCGACCATGCTCGGACGCTCGCCGACGTCGGCGCGGTCCTGCTGACCGGCAACGGACCGTCGCCCAAGGATGGCGGGTGGGCGTTCTGCTCCGGAGGCGACCAGCGGATCAGGGGCCGGGACGGGTACCGCTACGCCGACGGCGACACGGCCGAGACGATCGACCCCGCCCGGGCCGGGCGGTTGCACATCCTCGAGGTGCAGCGCCTGATCCGGTTCATGCCGAAGGTGGTCATCGCGGTGGTTCCCGGCTGGGCCGCCGGCGGCGGGCACAGCCTGCACGTCGTCTGTGACCTGACGATCGCCAGCCGCCAGCACGCCCGGTTCAAGCAGACCGATGCCAGGGTCGGCAGCTTCGACGCGGGCTACGGGTCGGCGTACCTGGCTCGTCAGGTCGGTCAGAAGTTCGCGCGCGAGATCTTCTTCCTCGGTGAGGACTACGACGCGCAGGCAGCCCACCGGATGGGCATGGTCAACGCGGTCGTCGACCACGACGAGCTCGAGGCGGTTGCGCTGGAGTGGGCGGTCAAGGTCAACGGCATGAGCCCGATGGCCGTCCGAATGCTCAAGTACGCCTTCAACGCGATCGACGACGGTCTGGTCGGCCAGCAATTGTTCGCTGGCGAGGCCACCCGACTGGGTTACATGACCGACGAGGCGGTCGAAGGCCGGGATGCCTTCCTCGCGCACCGGGAGCCGGACTGGACCGGCTTCCCGTACTACTACTGAACGAGACCTTCGATCCGCTCCAGGGTCTTGGTCATCGACTCCACCGTCTTCTTACGCGCCGGTCGGACGAGGAACTTGATCTTCTCTTGCGAGATGTCCCACGTCTCGCGCACCTTGGTGCCACCCTCGACGGGTTCGAGCTCGTATCGCCAGATCCGACCGCCGGCGAGCGAGCTGCCGATCGGTGGAGCGGTCTGCCAGGCGATCCGGCGGTTGGGCTCGAACTCGATCACGGTGCTCACCATCGAGTACGGCACCCCCAGCTTCATGGACATGCCGAAGCGGGAGCCGAGCGCGAGGGTCTGCGGGGTGTTCTTCGCGTCACGGACCGTGCCGCTCCCGTCGATGTCACGATGCCGCGTGGGATCGGCGAGCAGCGCGAAGATCGCCTCGGGTGGCGCGGGGATGACCCGCTCCACGCAGGCCCGGTCCTTGTCGTCGTTCACGTCAGCCATGGGGACACATCGTGCCTGGTCGGGTCGTCATCGTCGAGCCAGGTCGGCAAATTTGCGAATCCGGCATCCCGCAGCTGCTGGGCCAGGAGCTCATTCCACGGGCGGTAGATCGCGCTGATCTCCCGGCGCAGGTACGCCGGCACCACCGCCGGGGTGTCGTCGCGCTGGTTGATCCGCTCGTAGACCCGGCGGCTCCCGCTGTAGAGGGCCGGATATCGACGGAAGAGGCTCCGGGACCGCTTGGCGGCGGCGGCCGCGGCGCGCTGGGCGGTCGGGCTTCGATAGCTGGCCGAGGTGTTCTCGGCGTCGATGATCGGCGTGGCACCCTCGGCTGAGATGCCGAGCCGACGGCATTGCTCGGCGAGCAGACCCTCGGGATCACTCGAGAGCTGGTCGAAGGTGAACAGGTCGCAGCGGCCCGGGAACGCGTCGAGCCAGGCCGGCAGATGGCGGGCGTACTGCCCGCCCCACAGACCGGTGAAGGTGTTGTTGGCGCGCCGGTTGATCTCCGCGTCCGGGATGGCCGCACACCGTCTGACGTAGTCGGTCAGCGTCATCTGCGCCGGGACCTGGAGGCGCACCTGCATGAACCGGAAGAACGAGATCAGGCGGCTGAACGGCTCTCGCAGGATGATCGTGACCCGCGGGTCGCACACTTCCTTGATGGCCGCAGCGGTTGCGGCTCCGCCGTAGAAGTAGTCCGGGGTGCATTCCATCGTCACGGGTCGGCCGCCGCATCGCCGGAAGTAGGCCTCGTAGTCCGACAGCGGGGACAGTGACTCGCCGTACCGAATCGGCTGGAAGTAACGGGTCTCTTTGCTCGACGAGCTACAGATCTGCGGGTGACCCGACAGTGCGTTGAACATCGTCGTCGTGCCGGCGCGGCTCACTCCGACGATGATGAAGTTGGGCAGCGTTGCGCGCGACATGGCAGGGTGAATCTATGTCAGGCGCGTCGAGCGTCACGCCGCCGCCTGGCGTCGTGGTGGTGATCCCGGCGTTCAACGAGGAACGCCGGATTGCGGCGACGGTCGCGGCGGCCCGGACGCTGCTGTCGGTGGTGGCGATCGTGGTGGCCGACGACGGGTCGCACGACGCGACCGCGCGTCTCGCCGAGGCGGCCGGCGCGACCGTCGTCCGCCACCGTCACCGGCGCGGGAAGGCGGCGGCCATGACGACCGGCGCGGCGCAGGCACGCCGCGACGGGTACGTCGCCCACGCGGTGCTGTTCCTCGACGCCGACCTGGAGGCCTCGGCGGGCAGCGCGGGTGCCCTGGTGAGCCCGGTCCTGGCCGGGGCGGCCGACATGACCGTCGCCATCCTGCCTCCGGCCGTGGGTGCGGGAGGTCACGGGTTCGTCGTGCGGCTGGCCGCATCCGGGATCGACCGGGCCACCGGTTGGCGGCCCGTCGCTCCGTTGTCGGGTCAGCGGTGCGTCACGCGTGAGCTTCTCGACGCCGTACAGCCGTTGGCGCGCGGGTTCGGGGTGGAGGTGGGGTTGACGATCGACGCGCTTCGCCGCGGAGCCAGGGTGGTGGAGTGCGAGGTGCCGCTCGGTCATCGGGTCACGGGACGCGGCTGGCGGGATCAGGTGCACCGAGCCAGGCAGTACCGCGACGTACGGTTGGCGCTGGCCGCCCGGGGTGTCGTGCGGGTCGGGTAAGTCAGGACAGGCGGTTCAGATCGTCGACGGTGTCGATGTCACTGGGATCACCGGTGTCTGCACACTCCACCTCGGTCACGAGCTCCGGGTGGGCGTGCAGCCAGTCGCGGGCACCACGGTCGCCGCCAACCGCGCGGGCGACGTCGGCCAGCACCGACGCGCTGAATGCGACCGGATTTCGGGCCTGCCCGTCGTAGCTAGCGACGGCGACCGCGGCGCCGCCATCGAGCGCGCGGCGGAGGCGGATGACGGCATCGGGCCCGATCAAAGGTTGGTCGACAAGCAGCACGACGACGTCCCGGGGTCCGCGCCGAACCGCCTCGTCAAGACCGACGCGCAGCGACGCGCCCATCCCGTCCGCCCAGTCCGGCGCGACGACCACCGAGGCGGCGCGAACGTTGGCCCGCGCGGCGATCGACTCGGCGTCGGCGCCGAGCACGACCAGGCACTCCTCGCATCCGGCCGCGTCGGCGAGGGCGACCGCCCGGTCGAGCAGAGGCCGACCCCGAAACCGCACCAGTGCCTTGGGCCCGCCGAACCGGCGTCCCGCGCCCGCGGCGAGCACGACCGCGGTGAGCGTTCCCATGACCGCAGAGGCTAGTGCTCGGCCATGCATAGGCTGTCAGGTGTGCGAGGGACACCGCCCGATCCGAGCGACCGCCTCGGCCGGCCGTTGCGTGACCTGCGCCTGTCCGTCACCGATCGATGCAACTTCCGCTGTCCGTACTGCATGCCGCGAGCGAGCTTCGGTCCTGATCACGCCTTCGCCTCCCGGGCTGACCTGCTCACCTTCGAGGAGCTCGCCAGGCTCGTGACGGTTTTCGCGGGTCTCGGGGTGACCAAGGTGCGCCTGACCGGCGGCGAGCCGCTGCTGCGGCGTGACCTCGAGGTGCTGATCGGGATGATCGCGGGCATTCCCGGGATCGACGACCTTGCCCTCACAACCAACGGATCGCTGTTGGCCGAGCGTGCGACCGCCCTCCGAGCCGCTGGACTGGACCGGGTCACCGTCAGCCTCGACAGCCTCGACCCGGGGATCTTCGCGGAGATGACCGACAGCAAGGTCCCGCTGGATCAGGTGCTCGCCGGGATCGTGGCGGCTCAGGGCGCCGGGTTCGCGCCGGTGAAGGTCAATACGGTGGTTCGACGGGGGCTCAACGACGAGGGAATCGTCGACCTCGTCCGTTTCGCGCGCGAGCAGCGGCTCGAGGTCCGGTTCATCGAGTACATGGACGTGGGCAGCTCGAACGGCTGGCTGCGCGATCAGGTCGTGTCGGCCGCGGAGATCATCGAGCGGATCGATGCGGTCTTCCCGGTCGAACCCAGCGAGCCGACCGACCTCGACGGAGTGGCTCGTCGGTGGCGGTTTCGCGACGGCACCGCAGAGGTTGGCGTGATCGCGTCGGTCACCCAGCCGTTCTGCTCCGATTGCGTTCGGGCCCGCGTCACTGCGACGGGAGAGATGTTCACCTGCCTGTTTGCGACCCAGGGCCGTGACCTTCGGGCGGCGATGCGTTCGGGTGCGAGCGACGCCGATCTCGCCGCGCTCGTCGGAGGGATCTGGCACCGTCGGGACGATCGGTACTCCGAGGTTCGCAGCGCCGCGTCACCGACCGAGCCCAGGGTGGAAATGTCCTATCTCGGCGGCTGAGTCAGCTCGCCTGGAGCACGATCTTCGTCGAGCTGATCGTGGGTGCGTTGTACGACGACGCGCCGGTTGTGTGCACCGAGCCGAACGACCCGCTCTCGCTGGTGAAGGTGGCGATCGTGAACTGCGTGCCCGAGGTCGGGGTGAACGTGCCCGGCGTGGTGATGTTGAGGGTGCCGGCAATCGTCATCGCTGCGCTGACCACCAGGTCGCCGTACGACGTGCCGGCGGTGGTGCCGCCGATCGTGACGTTCAACGACGAGCCCGACGCCGGAGCGTAGGCGGTCTGGACGGTGACCGTGGATGTTCCGAGGTCGAGCGTCCCGTTGTTGGTGAGGTTCTTGAAGGTCAGGCCCGGTCCGCTCGCGGTTATTGTGCCGTTGTTCGTCACCGGAACGTTGAGATTCGGCGCGGACGATGTGCCGGTCTCGGTGAGGGTCTTTCCGGAGGCGATCGTGAATGTGCCGGCCGACCCGTAGTCGTAGAGGGTCGCTCCGGAGGCGATGGTGATGTTGGAGCCCGGCGTGATCGCGCCACCGTTTTGCACATACGTGTACCCGTTGCCGATCGATAGTGAGGCGGCGAGGGTGAGCGTCCAGTGGTTGAGGGTTCCGCCCGCGATGTAGGCGTTACCGGTCCCGGTCTGGTTGAGCACCGGTTGGGTGGCCTGCGAGGTCGGGGCGATGAACGACCCGCCGGTGAAGGAGAAGTCGCCGGAGTCGGTGACACCGGTCTGGTTCGTGGTGGAGTCACCGACCTGACCGGCGGTCATCGTGAAGCCACCCACGGTGTAGGTGTGCGCGCCGGTCGCCTCGTACTCACCACTGGACACGGTCAGCCCGCCGTTGCTGGTCTGCCCGTCGGTCGGGTTCAACGTCGACCCGTTGACCAACACGTTGTCCACGTTCAACGGCGCGTTCACCGTGATCGTTCCGTTCCCGGTGGTCTTCAACACCCCCGCACCGGAGTTCGTCGACCCGGACGTGATCGTGTCGGTCTTACTCGTCGTCGGGGACAGCTGCAACGTCGCCCCGCTCGCGACCGTGAAGTCCGCCAACGACCCGCCGTCGCTGTTCCCCAAGTTCAGCGTCCCCGCCGTCACCGTCACCGGCCCGGACAACGCGAACGGCATCCCCAACGTGAACGTGCTCCCCGACGAGTTCATCGTCAACGAGCCGCTACTGGTCAGCGTGAACGTCCCCGCCGACCCGTAGTCATACAACGTCGGAGACGTCGTCACCGTCACCGCACCCGACGCCGTGATCGCGCCACCGTTTTGCACATACGTGTAGCCCGAGCCGAAGCTCATTGGCCCGGACAGCATCAATGACCAGTGGTTGAGCGTCCCGTTCTGCATGAACACCGACCCCGACCCGGATTGCGTCAGCACGGGTTGCGTGCTCTGCGAAGTCGGGGCGACGAACGACCCGCCGGTCTCGGTCAACGTGCCCGAGACCGCAAGCCCGGCGGTCGAAGTCGTCGAGTCGCCGAGCTGGCCGCCGGAGATCGAGAAGTTGGTGACGAAGCTCTGCTCCGCCGATGCGGAGCTGGTGTCGGTGATGAGCAGGTTGCCGTTCGTGATCGACAGGCCGCCGTAGTCCTTGATCTGCGCGATCGAGGTGTTGTAGCTGCCGCTGCCTCCGTCGAAGGTGACCGATCCGCTGATCGAGGTCGTCGACGTACCGATGCAAACCACGTCGCCGGTCGTCGGCAACCGGCTCGGGCTCCAGTTGGACGCCGTCGACCAGGATCCGCCCGAGCTTGACCCGACCCAGTGGATCGTGCAGGTGCCCGGGCCTGCGCTGGACACGGTGAACAGGCCGGCGGAGCAGGTCGTCGTGGCGCTCGCGTTGTTGCTGTCCCCGCCGTAGCTCGCGAGCCAGTAGTGCGCGCCGACGTCACTGACCGTCGCATCGGGCGAGGTGTAGACGCCGTTGCCGCTCACGGTTGCGCTGACCGTCTGCTGCGGGGTGCCGGTGCAGCTCGACTGGCTCGGACCGTAGATGGCGAAGGTGATCGTGCCCGTCGGGTTCACGCCGCCAGCCAGCGTCACCTGATCCTGGAAGTCCGCCCCTTGCACGTCCGTGGTGGGGGTGGGCGTCTCGCTGCCGAGGGTCGGCGCCGCACTCGTGGTGCAGGTCTGCGCGTCGGCGCTGTTGTTCGACGCGACCTTGTCCAGCTCGTTGCCGAGCACGCTGACCGTGTTCGTGACACACGTTCCGGCGGTGACCGGCGCGTTGCCGGAGATCGTGAACGTCATGCTCTTGCCTACCGTGAGCGTGCCCTCCGCGCACTTCACGGTGGACCCGGTCGCGGAGCAGCCGGCCGAGCTCGATCCGGCGTTGGTGACCCCGCTCGGCAGCGGGTCGGTGATGGTGTAGCCGGAGCTGACCCCTTTGCCGTTGTTGGTGACCTTGACGATCCAGTCGATCTCGCTGCCGACGACGGCACTTGCCGGAGCCTGGTTGGAGATCGACAGGTCGGCGGGCGTCGGCACGCACGCGGCGCCGTCGTCGTTGGAGCCCGCGACCGGCCCCGAGTACGACGAGATGACGGTGAAGGTCGGGGCGGTTGAGCTCGGGGCGCTCACCTCGATCTGGAACAGCCCGCCGGTCGTGTTGTTGTCGAAGCCGAGATTGCCGTTGCCGTAGGTCCAGGCCGCACCGAACTTCGCGCCGGCCCCGATCGAGGAAGGTGCGGTGAAGTTGGACACCTTGCCGTTCGACAGCGACAGGCGCTGGATCATGACCGTGCTGCCCGCGGACTCCATGCCCCACATGAAGCCGCCGTCGTAGGTGTAGTCGAGGCTCTTCCAACTCTTCGCGGGGGAGACCTTCAGCTTCTTGCTCACCTTCGGGTGGCTGCCGACCGCGATCTCGTCCATGGCGGGCGCACCCGGGCTGGTCACCCAGAAATGATGGGAGGAGTCGAAGGCGCCCGTGACCGCCCCGTTCTTGGTGAGGTAGCTGTCGCCTTTGACCGCACCGAGGTCGTCGATCGCGCCGCTCGCGCCGATCTTCAGCAGATGCCCGGCGGGGTACTTCTTTCCGCCGTTGATGCTGACGGCGTAGAGGTATTTGTCCTTCGGGTTGTAGCCGACGGCGTTGTAGGACCATCCGTGCGCCTTACCGAGCGCGCTGAACGTCGTCTTTCCCGCGCCGTACTGGGAGGTGTAGAGCTTGGTCGGCGACTGCTGGGCGAGGAAGATCGTCGGGGTCGAACAGGAGAACGCTTTGCCCGCCGAGGCTGCTGCGACCGTCTGAGTCGCTGGTGTCGGCGCGACGCGCGGTGCCGATGCCGGGGCGCTCGCCGTGGCCGGCGCCGGGGAGGTGGCTTGTGGCGCGGACGTCGATGGTGCGGCCAGTGCCGGGGCGGCGGCGCCGATCGCGTACGCGGTGATGAGCGAGCAGCACGCCACCATCGCCAGAGCGGTGTGGCGGTGGGGCCTGATGAGCTGCGGTGGTCGCGCCAGCGATCTGTTCATGGGGTTTCTCCCGGCAGCGCCTGTTGTCAGGCAGCAGATCGTAACGATCTTGGCGCGCCTGTGCATCTCGGGCGCCGGGAGTGTGCCGTTATGTCAGGACACCGCTGTCGGCCACGACACAGAAACCGAGACAGAAGCGTGGATGCGAGGTGACGATCGGAGCCTCAGGCGGCGCAAGCAACCGAATCCGCCGGGGCGTCGCTCAGTGCGATTGCGAGCACCTCGCGCACGTCGGCGACCGGGTGGATCGTCAGTGCATCCCGGACCTCGGCCGGGACGTCGTCGAGATCGGGTTCGTTGCGGGCCGGGATCAACACGGTCGTGATCCCTGCCCGGTGTGCGGCCAGCAGCTTCTGCTTGACTCCGCCGATCGGCAGGACCCGCCCGGTCAACGACACCTCGCCGGTCATCGCGACGTCGTCACGGACCGGGCGTCCGGACAACAACGAGGCGAGCGCGGTCGTCATCGTGACCCCGGCGCTCGGGCCGTCCTTGGGGACCGCACCGGCCGGAACGTGCAGGTGTACGGCGCGGTTGGCCAGCTCCCCGACGGGGAGGTCCAGCGCGGCGCCGTTGGCACGCAGGAACGCCAGCGCGATCTGGGCCGACTCCTTCATTACCTCACCGAGCTGGCCGGTGATCGTCACGTTGGTCGAGCCGGTGTCGGAGTCGGCGAGGGATGCCTCGACGAACAGCACGTCGCCGCCCGCTCCGGTGACGGCCAGGCCGGTCGCCACCCCAGGCGGGGCGGTGCGCCCGGCCGACTCGGGGGTGTGGCGGGGTCGTCCGACGTACCCGACGAGGGTGTCGGCATCGATCTCGACGGGCTGCGTCGGCGCTTCGATCGCGACGTTGGCGGCCACCTTGCGCAGGATTCGGGCGATCAGACGTTCGAGGTCGCGGACGCCGGCCTCGCGGCTGTACTCGCCGGCGAGCCGGTGCAGGACGTCGTCGCTGATCGTGACGTCGCCGGCGGTGAGCCCGGCTCGCTCCAGCTGGCGGGGGAGCAGGTGCTCGCGAGCGATCGTGACCTTCTCGTCCTCGGTGTATCCATCGAGCCGGATGACCTCCATCCGGTCCAGCAGCGGCGCCGGGATCGAGTCGATCACGTTGGCGGTCGCGAGGAACAGGACGTCGGAGAGGTCGAGCTCGATCTCCAGGTAGTGGTCGCGGAAGGTGTGGTTCTGGGCCGGGTCGAGGACCTCCAGGAGCGCGGCCGTAGGGTCACCGCGGTAGTCGGCGCCGACCTTGTCGACCTCGTCGAGGAGCATGACCGGGTTCATCGAACCCGCTTCCTTGATCGCGCGCACGATCCGGCCCGGCATCGCGCCGACGTAGGTCTTGCGGTGACCACGGATCTCCGCTTCGTCGCGTACGCCGCCGAGGGCGACTCGGACGAAACGCCGCCCCATCGCTCGTGCGACGGACTCGCCCAGCGAGGTCTTGCCCACACCGGGAGGGCCCGTCAGGGCGAGAACCGCGCCGCTGCGCCGTCCGCCGACCACACCGAGCCCGCGGTCGGCACGACGACGCCGGACGGCGAGGTACTCGATCACGCGATCTTTGACGTCGACCATGCCGGCGTGGTCGGCGTCGAGAACCTCGCGCGCGGCGGTGATGTCGTAGGCGTCCTCGGTGCGCTCGTTCCACGGCAATTCGAGGACGGTGTCGAGCCACGTCCGGATCCAGCCCACCTCGGGGGACTGCTCGGAGGTGCGCTCGAGTTTGTCGACCTCGGCCAGAGCGGCCTTTTTGGCCTTTTCCGGAAGGTCCGCCGCCTCCACCCGAGCGCGGTAGTCCTGTTCCTCCGTCTCGGGCTTGCCGGTCAGCTCGGCGAGCTCCTTGCGGACCGCGGCGAGTTGCTGGCGCAGCAGGAACTCACGCTGTTGTTTGTCCATGCCCTCCTGGACGTCCTTGCGGATCGTCTCGGCCACGTCCAGCTCGGCCAAGTGCTCGCGGCCCCACCCGATCAGTTGCTCGAGCCGCTCCACCACGTCCGTGGTCTCCAGCAGCCAGATCTTCTGGTCGTTGGTGAGGTACGCCGCGTATCCCGCGATGTCGGCCAGCGCCGACGGGTCCGTGATCGACTGGACCGAGTCGATGAACTGCCAGCCACCCCGCTGCTGGAGGATTCCGGTCGCGATCGACTTGTATTCCCGCGCGAGCTCTCCGGCTCTCTCGTCCGGCGCCGACTCCTCCTGGACGGACGCTTCGACCCACAGGGCCGCTCCCGGTCCGGTCGCTCCGGTACCGATTCGCATCCGGCACAGGCCACGCACCACCGCGGCGCGCTGCCCATCGGGCAGCCGGCCGATCTGTTCGATCGCGGCCAGCGTGCCCACCGCGGCGTACCGCCCTTGCGGTCGGGGAACCAGCAGGACCTGAGCAGGCACTGCGGCGTCGGGCTCCTGGCGCGCCTGCGCCGCCTCGATCGCGGCCCGGACTTCGGCCTCCTCGAGACGCACCGGGACCACCATGCCCGGGAGGACCACGAGGTCATCGAGGGGCAGGACGGGAAGGGTCAGGGTTTCGGACATGGCCTACCTCTGTGCAGAAAGTTGAGTGCAATTGGCTCAACCACGAGCCGGGTGACTTTGTTTCCCGCACAAGTTCGCTCAGAGGGAAACCTCCGGATCGGTCGATCTACCTCCTCTTTCGGCTGCCCTTCAGGGCAGGCATGATCATGGGCGTGCGGGGAAGGATGGCGCGGGGCGGCACGAAGGAGGCAGAGCGATGCGCCTGAAGCGAGGTGGGACGTTCATGAAGGAGCGGCCGGTCACGGAGCAACGAGACCGACGCGCATCCGGGACGGAGGACTCCGCGCAGATCGTCAGAATCATCCGTCCGGCCCCGTCGACCGACGTGCAGCCGGGCCGGTCCGACCGGGAGGTCGACAACCGCCGTTGACATCGACTGGGGGGACTGAGGTCGAGGTCGACGGTCGCCGGTTGCGGCTGACGAACCTTGACAAGGTGATGTATCCGCAGGCCGGGTTCGCCAAGCGCGACGTCCTGACCTACTACGCCACGATCGCCGCCGTGATGGTGCCGCACCTTGCCGGTCGTCCCGCGACCTTCCGGCGCTACCCGGACGGCGTCGAGGGCAAGTCGTTCTTCGAGAAGAATGTGCCGCGGCACGCGCCGTCCTGGGTCAAGACGGTTGTCGTGCCGTCCCGCCGGGAGGACGAGACCGGGCACCCGGCCGACACCGTCGAGCACGTCGTGATCGGGGATATCCCGACCCTCGTGTGGGCAGCGAACCTCGCCGCACTCGAACTCCATGTCCCGTTGTGGCACACCACACGCAGCGGGACCCGTGCGACGCATCCGGACTTCGCCGTGTTCGACCTTGATCCGGGACCGGGGACGTCGGTGGTCGACTGCGGTCGGCTCGCGATCTGGATCGCGGACTACGTCGATACCCACGGTCACGCCCGTCCGTTGGTGAAGACCAGCGGCTCGAAAGGTCTCCAGCTCTACCTGCGCTACCCGAAGCCGGTGACCTGGGACCAAGCCCGTCGGTGGGCGCTGGGGATCGCGGAGGAGATGGAGCGCACGCATCCCGACCTCGTCGTCACGTCCATGACGAAGGCCAAGCGCGCGGGCAAGATCCTCATCGACTGGAGCCAGAATCACCCGGTGAAGACCACCGTTGCGGTCTACTCGCTGCGGGCTCGTCCGGAGCCGACCGTGTCAACTCCGGTCACGTGGGACGAGGTCGCGAGGTGCGTCGATTCCGGCGACCCGCAGGATCTCACCTTCCGCGCCACCGACGTGATCGCCCGGGTCGCGCGTGACGGCGACCTGTTCGCCCCGCTCCTCGGTTAGTGAAGCGGCGTCACGCCGGTACGCCGTACCCGTAGCGGCGTCACGCCGGTACGCCGTCCGCATAGCGGCGTCACGCCGCTATGCGGACGCGCGCGCCTTGCGCTTGCCCGGCCGTCGGGTCGTTGCCGCCTCGGCCTCGTCCACGGCTTCGTCGACGGCGTCGGCCAGTTCCTGCTTGGACATGCTCGAACGTCGGTAGATGTCGAATTCGCCGGCGAGCTTGAGGAGTTCGGCCTTGGTCATCTCGGTGGTCGGCTTCGCCGCGGCCGGTGCCTTGGCGCGCTTCGCCCTCGCCGAGCCGTTGGCACGATCGGGCGATGCCGTGGCCTTGCCCTGCGCGACGGAAGCCTCGAGCGCGGACATGAGGTCGACCACGTTCGAGCTCGGTGCGGCTGGCGCGCGCACGACCGGGACCGTGCCCTTGCTCTTGGCCTCGATCAGCTCCAGGACGCGTTCGCGGTAGGTGTCGTGATACTCGGAGGGGTCCCAGTCGACCGTCATCGACTCGATCAGGGTCTTCGCGATCTCCAGTTCCCGGCCCGTGAAGGCCACCGTCGCTGGGAGCGTGTCGAGCTCCTCACGAGCCGAGCGCACCTCGGCCGGGAAGTACATCGTCTCGAGGATGAGGGCCTCCTCGCCCGGCCGGATCGCGACGAGATGTTCCTTGTCGCGCATCACGAGCGTGGCGATGCCGACCTTGTGCGTCTCCTGCATCGCCTGCCGGAGCAGGGCGTACGCCCGATCGGCACCCTTTCCGCGTGGGGCGACGTAGTAGCTCGA
Source organism: Mycobacteriales bacterium (assembly GCA_035501255.1). Lineage (GTDB taxonomy): Bacteria > Actinomycetota > Actinomycetes > JAFAQI01 > JAFAQI01 > JAFAZI01. Next base: position 43,731 of record DATJWM010000169.1, read on the forward strand.
GCGGAACTGGACGGGGTCGATGCTCGCGAGATCGACGAAGTCGACGATCTCGATCGAGTCCGACTTCTCGGCCGCAGCGTCGCGCCGTTCGTCCTTGGTCAGAACGACGTACTCGCCGTCCCCGGTGTCGTACCCGCTGACGATGTCCTCGGCGCCGACCTCCTCGCCGGTGATCTCGTCGACCTTCTTGTAACGGATGCGGTGCGAGGTGCCCTTGTGAATCTGGTGGAACGCGATCGTCTGGTCCTCGGTCGCCCGGAAGAGTCCGATCGGCACGCTCACGAGGCCGAAGTTGATGAAGCCGGTCCACAACGCGCGAGCCATCGGGTCACTCCTGGCGGTGCTCGGGGAAGGTGCTCGGGGAAGGCGTGCACAGGCGCCGTTCCCATGGTCCATGCCAGGTGGCCGGTTGTGCAAGCACCGCCGCATGCCCAGGTACTACGGAATCAGTTGCTGATGCGTTCCGGATCGTGGGTTTCCGTTGACGCCAGGGCGGCAGCCCATAGGATCCGAGTGTGAATGGGGTGGCGTCGGTGGCGATTGCCCTTCGCGGCCTGCGCAAGTCCTACGGCGAGGTAACCGCCCTCGACGGTGTCGATCTCACGATCAACGCCGGCGAGTTCTTCACCATGCTCGGCCCGTCCGGCTCGGGAAAGACCACCATGCTGCGAGTCATCGCCGGGTTCGAACGACCCGACGCGGGGACCGTCGAGCTTCAGGGCAAGGACGTGACCCGCATCCCGCCCTACGCCCGCGACGTCAACACCGTCTTCCAGGACTACGCGCTCTTTCCGCACATGTCGGTTCAGGAGAACGTCGAGTACGGCCTGCGCATCCGCAAGGTGGACCGGCGATCGCGCCGGGAGCGCGCCGGGCAAACCCTGGCGCTCGTCGGGCTCGAAGGCCTAGGAGATCGCAAGCCGGGACAACTCTCGGGTGGCCAGCGCCAACGGGTCGCGCTTGCCCGCGCGATCGTCAACGAGCCCGCGGTCCTGCTCCTCGACGAGCCGCTCGGCGCCCTCGACCTGAAGCTTCGGCAGGGGATGCAGGTCGAGCTCAAGCGGATCCAGCGAGAGGTCGGCATCACCTTCGTCTACGTCACGCACGACCAGGAGGAGGCGCTGACCATGAGCGACCGGGTCGCGGTGTTCAATCTCGGCCAGATCGAGCAGGTCGGCACACCCGCGGAGATCTATGACCGGCCGACGACAGCGTTCGTGGCCGGGTTCGTCGGAACCTCGAACCTGTTCGAGGTTGACGGGGCGCCGATGACGATCCGGCCGGAGCGGATCGCGCTGCTGCCCGCAGACGGAACACCCGCGACCGGAGCGACGAGCGAGCCGGGAGTCGTCACCGACGCCGTCTTCCTCGGCATGATGACGCGGTACACCGTCGCGCTGGACAGTGGCCGAACCCTGGTCGCCGTCCGCCCCAACCTCGAACGGGCGGCCTCACGGCAGTCCGATCTCGTCGGTCAGGCGGTCATCGCCACCTGGCAACCGGACCAGGCACACCACATCAAGGCGGAGATTACGGCGGAAGGATGACCATGAAGCGTTGGCGAAGGCTGGGCCTCGGGGTGGGCGCTGCTGCGCTCTCGATCGCGGTCGCGGCATGCGGCTCGAGCAGTTCGGGCGGTTCAGGCGGGACCTCAGGCGGGACGAGCGGTCTGAGCGTTCCGACCGCGAACGACCCGGTGCCCAGCTCAATCGGCCCGGGCGAAGGGAAGCTCAACCTGATCGCCTGGGAGGGCTACACCCAGCCGCAGTGGGTCAAGCCGTTCGAGCAACAGACCGGCTGCCAGGTCAATGCCAAGTACGCCGGCACCTCCAACGAGATGGTCGCGCTCATGGCCAACGGCGGCGGCGGCCAGTACGACATGGTGTCCGCGTCCGGTGACGCCGACCTCCGGCTGATCTACGGCGGCGATGTCCGGCCGATCAACCGTTCGCTCGTGCCGCAAATCAAGAACTTCCACTCCTTCCTTCAGGCACCGGCGTTCAACACGATCGACGGCAAGAGCTACGGCACCTCACTCCAGTTCGGGCCGAACGTCCTGCTCTACAGCACGAAGGCGTTTCCCACCGCGCCCACGTCGTGGTCGGTGCTCTACAACAAGGCGTATTCCGGCAAGATCACCGTGCCGGACAACCCGATCCAGATCGCGGATGCCGCGCTCTACCTGAGCAAGTCGCAGCCGAGTCTCGGCATCACTGACCCGTACGAGCTGACGCAGACCCAGTTCGACGCCGCCGTCAACCTGCTCAAGCAGCAGGAACCGCTGGTGAAGAAGTACTGGGGGCTCGCGTCGCAGGAGATCTCGCTGTTCCAAAGCGGGACGACGACGGTCGGTGCCGCGTGGCCCTACCAGACCAACGCGCTGCAGGCTGCCAAGGCGCCGGTGGCGGACACGATCCCGAACGAGGGAGCGACCGGTTGGGCGGACAGTTGGCTGATGGCCGCCAAGGCTCCGCACCCGAACTGCGCCTACAAGTGGATGGACTACATCACCCAGCCGAAGCCCCAGGCCGAGCAGGCGGTCTACTTCGGTGAGACGCCGGCGAACAAGCTGTCCTGTCCGATCATGGACCAACTCTCGAAGGGTTCCTGCGAGGACTACCACGCCAACGCGCCGCAGTCCTACTACAACAGCATCAAGTTCTGGAAGACCCCGCTCGCCCAGTGCGGTAACGGTCAGAACGACTGCGTGCCCTTCCAGAAGTGGGTGGATGCGTGGACTGAGATCACCGGCTGAGGTACGGCGCCGGATTGTCGGACACCACGTCGAAAGTCAACGCGGCGCTGTGGCGTCGGGGGTGGCTGCGAGGCACCCTGACGCTCACGCCGCCGTTGGCGTGGTTCCTCGTGATCTACCTGGCGTCGCTCGTCGTCATGCTGATCACGGCGTTCTGGTCGGTGGACCCGTTCACGAACAACCTCGTCCACAGCTGGAACCTGGACAACTTCCGTCAACTGTTCACCCCGACGTACGAGCGCATCATCGGCCGGACGGTCGGGATGGCGGCGCTCGTCACGGTCACCGACGCGATCGTGGCTCTGCCGTTCGCCTACTACATGGCTCGGGTGGCAACACCGCGCGTGCGCAACCTGCTGTTCGCTGCCGTTCTGCTGCCGTTGTGGGCGAGCTACATCGCGCGGGTGTACGCCTGGATCGTCATCCTCCAGGACGGCGGTACCCTCGACTGGTCGTTCGCCAAGATCGGCCTGGGGGCGCCGCACATCGGCTACAGCAACACCGCGCTGTGGGTGGTGTTCAGCTACATCTGGCTGCCCTACATGATCGTGCCGGTGTTCGGCGCGCTCGAGCGGATTCCCGCGAGTCTGCTCGAGGCGTCGGCAGACCTGGGCGGCCGGCCGGCGCGCACGACATGGAAGGTGGTGCTTCCCCTCGCGCTTCCCGGAATCGTTGCGGGTTCCATTTTCACCTTCGCGCTCACCCTCGGTGACTACATCACGCCGATCCTGATCGGCGGGGCGCGATCAACCTTCATCGGCAACGCGATCTACGCCAACGTCGGGGTCGCGGGCAATCTGCCGTTCGCTGCCGCGCTGGCTACGGTGCCGATCGTCATCATGATCGTCTACCTCACGATCGCGCGCTTCCTGGGCGCGTTCGAGGAGATCTGATGACTGGGCGGATCGGTGCGGTCGCCCTGCGGCTCTGGGTGGCCGCGGTGCTGTTCTTCCTGTTCGCGCCGATCGCGATCGTGATCCTCTACGCGTTCAACAAGTCCAACGTGCAGAGTTGGCCGATCGCGGGCCTGTCCACACGCTGGGTGCGCGTGGCCTGGCACGACCCGCAGGTCCGCTCCGCGCTCTGGCTGTCGATCAAGGCCGGCGTCCTCGCCACTGCTGTGGCGATCATCCTCGGCACCGCAGCGGCATTCGGAGTCCACCGGTTCAAGTTCTTCGGCCGCAACGCGGTCTCCTTGCTGCTCGTGCTTCCACTCGCCTTGCCGGGGATCATCACCGGTATCGCCTTGAACTCCGCGTTCACCTTCGCCGGCATCAACCTCTCGCTCGAGACGATCGTGATCGGGCACGCGACGTTTTGCATCGTCGTCGTCTACAACAACGTGATCGCTCGCCTGCGCCGGGTGTCGGGGTCACTGGTCGAGGCATCCATGGATCTGGGTGCGAGCCCGATTCAGACGTTCCGGTTCGTCACGTTGCCGACCATCTCGACCGCGCTTGTATCTGGGGCCCTTCTTGCCTTTGCGTTGTCCTTCGACGAGATCATCGTGACCACGTTCACCGCCGGTGCGCAGAACACGTTGCCGTTGTGGATTTTCGGCGCGATCCGGCTTGGTCAACAACTCCCGGAGGTCAACGTCGTCGTCGTCGCCGTACTGATCCTCACCATCATCCCGGTGACGATCTCGGTGCGCCTGACCGGCCGGGCGGGGATCAAGTAGCGGCGTTCGTAGACTTCGCTGGTTGCTACCCCCTCGGGAAGGCGGAGTTTGTGATCGTGATCATGGGGCAGGGCAAGGTCAAGCCCGAGGCGCGCGCGGACATGCTCGCGGCGGCACAACGGATGAGTGAGCTGTCGATGGCCGAGGACGGATGCCTCGACTACCGCTTCTGGTTGTCCGCCACGGACCCGAACCTGGTCCTGCTGCTGGAGCAGTGGCGGGACCAGGCGGCAATCGACGCGCACTTCGCGACGCCGCATCTCGCCGAGTTCGGCGCCGCGATGGGATCGGCACTTGACGGTGAGTTCGACCTGAAGCGGCTCGAGGTCTCGAGCGTCGGCCCGTTGATGTGAGGTCCGGCCTGCGGGCAGGATGAACCATGAGCATCTATGCGGATCACGTGCTGCCGCGGATCATCAACGTCGCGTGCGGTGCCCGGAGCATGCAACCGCTGCGCCGGCGGGTCTGCGAGGGGTTGTCCGGTGAGGTGCTCGAGATTGGGTTCGGCAGCGGGCTGAACGTTGCGCACTACCCGAAGTCGGTCACCGCGGTCGCAGCGGTCGAGCCGGCGGACGTCGGCTGGCAGCTCGCGGCCAAGCGGGTCGCGAGCAGTCCGGTACGGATCGAACGCAGCGGGCTCGACGGCCAGTCCCTGCCCTTCCACGACGGCTGCTTCGATGCGGCGCTCTCGACCTGGACGCTGTGCACCATCCCCGACCTTGGCGCTGCCCTGCGCGAGCTGCGGCGGGTCCTGAAGCCGGGCGGCTCGTTCCACTTCCTCGAGCACGGGCTCGCGCCCGACGCCAGGGTGCAGCGCATGCAGCGAACGATGGAACCGGTCCAGAAGCTCCTTTTCGGCGGATGTCACGTCACCCGCCCGATCGTCGGGCTGATCGACCGGAACGGGTTCACCGTCACGGCCGCCGAGTCCTTCTACCTGACCCCCGGCCCCCGCTGGCCAGGCGCGATGACGATCGGCGTCGCCGTTGCGCGGTGACCGCCCGACGGCGACCCCGCAGGTCAGTCGGCAGGAACCTCGGCGGTCGCGGTCATCGACGCCTTGGCGAGCGTGTGCTGCCACATCATGAAACCGAGCAGCGCCGGGGGAGCGTCCGCGCCGACACCGATGTCGGCGACATCGAGGGCGTGGATCGTGAAGATGTAGTGGTGCGGTCCGTGTCCCGCCGGGGGCGCAGCGCCGAGGAACCGCGGCAGACCGGCGTCGTTGCGCAACTGGTAGGCGCCGTCGGGTAGCCCCGGACCACCTTCGTCACCGGCGTTGGTCGGCAGGGAGGAGCAGTCCGCCGGCAGGTTCGCGACCACCCAGTGCCAGAAGCCGGAGCCGGTCGGCGCGTCCGGGTCGTACACGGTCAGCCCGAAACTGGCGGTGTCCGCGGGCGCGCCGCTCCAACTCAGCTGCGGGGAGGTGTCCGACCCCCCGGCCCCGAAAATCCCGGACATCTGCGCGGTCGGCAGCGGCTTCCCGTCGGTGATATCCGTGCTCGTGACGGTGAAGCTGTTCCTCTGGTCAGTACCCACGGCGGTCTCCTCGAAGGTGTGAACGCCTACGACGCTAACCCGGCGATCGTCAGGATTCAGGCTGGGTCAGCAGGCGCTTGAGCAGCTTGCCATTCGGCAGCCGCGGAAGCTCGTCGACGAAGCGGATCTCGCGCGGACACTTGAAGGTGCTCAACCGTTCCCGGCAGTAGGAGATCAGCTCGTCCGCAAGCGCGTCGCTCGGTGCGATCCCCTCACGAAGCTGGATGAAGGCGGTCACCCGTTCGCCCATCTCCTCCTCCGGCGTACCGATCACGGCGACGTCCTCAACGCTCGGGTGGACGACGAGCACGTCCTCGGCCTCCCGCGGGTAGATGTTGACCCCGCCCGAGATGATCATGTTCGACGCCCGGTCGGTCAGGTAGAGGTAGCCGTCCGCGTCGACCCGTCCCACGTCGCCGATCGTGCTCCAGCCGGCGGAGTTGAACGCCTGCGCGGTTTTCGCGGGGTCGCCGTGGTAGGCGAACTGCGACGCCGACTCGAACCAGATCTGACCCTCCTCGCCGACCGGAAGTTCCCCGCCGTCGGGACCGACGATGTGTACGGCGCCGAGCATCGAGCGACCGACCGAACCCGGATGGGCGAGCCACTCCTGTGAGGTGATGGCGGTGAATCCGGAGCCTTCGCTGGCGGAGTAGTACTCGTAGACGATCGGTCCGAGCCAGTCGATGACCTCGCGCTTGACCGACGCCGGGCAGGGCGCGGCGGCATGGACGAGCACCTTCAGGCTCGACAGGTCGAAGCGGGCGCGGTCACGCTCGGCAAGTTTGAGCAGGCGGATCAGGTGGGTCGGGACGACCTGGACGTGGGTCACGCGGTGCTTCTCGATCAACGCGAGGAACTCGATCGGGTCGAACCGGTCCATCACGACGACCGTGCCGCCGAGCCGATGCGTTCCCGTGCTCCACCCGGCCGGTGCGGCGTGGTACAGCGGCGCCGGGCAGAGATAGACCACGTCTGGACCGAACCCGTACAGGCCGACGAGCAACATCGTGAAGGCGTTCGGGCCACCGAGTTCGGGGGCCGGTAGCGTCGGCTTGATGCCTTTCGGCACCCCGGTCGTGCCGGAGGAGTAGAACATCCACATGCCCTCGCGCTGACCCTCGCGCGCGGTGGTGGGCTGCCGGGCGACAGCCGCGGCGAGCGGCTCGAAGCCGGCCAACTCGCCCCCGGTCGACAGGCGCAGCGCGGCCGTCGGGGTGTCCACCAACCGGGCGACGGTGTCGGCGAGCGAGGCGTCGGCGAACAGCGCCTTCGCCTCGCAGTCGTTGATGATGTAGGCCGCTTCGTGCGCGGTGAGGTGCCAGTTGATCGGCGTGACGTACAGCCCCGCCCGCATCGCCCCCCAGACGACGTCGAACCATTCGGTCCCGTTCGCCATGAGCACCGCGATGCCGTCACCCGTCACCAGGCCGCGCGCGGTGAGGAGCGCGGCGACCTGGTTGGAGCGACGGTCGAGCTCCGCGTAGGTCGTGATCGCGCCGGAGGTGGCCGCGATGACCGCGGGCTTGTCCGGGGTCGTGACGGCGTGCGCGCTCGGGTGGTTGATCTGCGCGGTCGCGTTGAGATCGGGTTGGGTCACCATCGGGGCTCGACCGGTCAGTTCGCCGACAACCGGGCGGCCACGAGAGTGCGCAGCGCGTCGTCGACGACCTTGGTGCCGCTCGGGGTCAAGGGGATCTCGCCCTGGGAGAACGTGAGGACCGTCTTGGGGACCTTGTACGACGCCAGCCGCTCGCGCAGGAAGGCGGTGATCTCCTCCGGTCCGTCGGAGGTGTCCTCGCGCAGTTCGACGCAGAGCACGGCGATCTGCTCGAGCCGCGGGTCCGGCATCGCGATCACGCGCGCGAGGGCGACCGCCGGACACGCGCGCAGGGCGACCTCGATCTCGGCCGGGGCGACGTTCGCTCCGCCGGTCTTGATCATCTCGTTGTTGCGCCCCTCCCAATGGATGTCGCCTCGGTCGTCGACGTGACCGACGTCGCCGGTATGGAACCAGCCGTCGGCGTCGACGCACTGTTCCCTCGTCTTGCCGAGGTAGTGCTCCATCAGGGTCGGTCCCTTGATCAGGAACTCACCGTCCTCGCCGATCGCGGCCACGCGACCGTCGGCGGCCTGCACCCTCAGCTCAACGCCCGGAAGCAGCCGACCGAGGCTCGACCGCATCACCTCCCGCGATCTCGTGCACGGGTGCGCGCTGATGAACGCACATGTCTCGGACATCCCCCACCCGACCGGCATCTGCCAGTGCGGGTCGCCGGTGACCGTCGGGTGGCGCGCGAAGACGGACTTGCCGAAGACGCAGCGCAGGCTGGACAGGTCGGTCGAGAGCCAGTTCGGATGCTCGGCGAGTGCGGTTGCATGATGCGGCAGGGTGTAGGGCTCGGTCACCCGCTCGCGGGCCATCAGGGCGAGTGCGACGCCGGCGTCGAAGCCTTCCTGCATCACCCAGCAACCGCCGGCGGCCAGGGTGGCCCCCATTGCCGTGTTCATCCCGGCGGTCCAGAACAGCGGCAGTGCGGTCCACATCCGGGTGTGCTCGGTGCGGCCGAACAACTCGGCTTGCAACCAGAACTGCACGGTGGGTGCCTGATGACGATGCAGCATCCCCTTCGGGGTCGACGTCGTGCCGGAGCTGAAGATGATCAACCCGGGGTCGCAGGGTTGCGTCGCCGCGATGATCGTCTCGACCGCGGACTCGGGGACGGTCTCGCCGGCCGCGAGGAAGGCCTCCCAGCCGCTCACGCCGGTCGCGGGTTCAGCCGGACTGACCGCGGCCAGGATCCGCGGCGCCGGGTCGAGCGAGGTGATGTCGACGGCGAAGTCACGCTTGCCCATTGCGGTCTGGAACAGCAGCGCCTTCGCCTCGCTCGCGGCGAGCAGCGCCGCGAGCTCGGGTCGGGTGGAGAACGTGGAGAGCGGGGTTACGACGGCGCCTGCGGCGGCGGCTCCGAAGAACGCCGCGACCGCCTCCGGCCGGTTCGCCATCAAGATCGCCACCCGGTCGCCGGGCGTGATGCCCGCGGCGACCAATGCGCGTGCCACCCGGCGTACCTGGGCGTCGAGATCGGCGTAGGTCCACCGGATGGTCGCGCCATCGCGCAGCGGGTCGTCGAAGACCAGCGCCTCGCGCTGCGCGTGGCGCCGACACACCTCGACGATGAAGGCTCCCATCGTCAGCGGTCGCCCGGTCGAGCTGAACTCGTCGGGGGCGAAACGAGGGCCGCGGATCTCGGCCGCGTGGCCGTCAGTCATCATCGAGAGCCTACGGTCCGACAACGCGAGGGTGGTCATGGGTAGTTATCGAGCGGTCGTCCTCGGCGAATCCGCACCGGCCGTGCTGACCGAGGTGAGCGACGACGACCTGCCCGAGGGCGACGTCACCGTCGATATCGCCTACTCCTCGCTGAACTACAAGGACGGGCTCGCGGTGAGTGGGAAGGGCAAGATCGCCCGGTCCGTCCCGATGACCTGCGGGATCGACTTTGCGGGCGTCGTTGCCGAGTCGACGAACCCGGGGTTCACGGTCGGGGATGAGGTCGTCGCGACCGGCTGGGGATTGTCCGAGACCCGTCCCGGCGGGTACACGACCCGACAGCGTGTTCCGGGCGAGGTGCTGACCACGCTGCCGAAGGGGTTGACCGCGGCGCAGGCGATGGCGGTCGGGACCGCAGGGCTGACCGCCATGCTCTGCGTGCTGGCGCTCGAAGGTGCCGGTGTGGTCCCCGACCGTGGCGAGGTGGTTGTGACGGGAGCGGCCGGCGGAGTGGGAAGCGTCGCAGTGGCGGTTCTCGCCCGGCTCGGCTACTCGGTGACGGCATCCACCGGTCGCGAGGAGACCCATGACTACCTGCGCAGCCTCGGAGCGGGCTCGATCATCGACCGCGGCGAGCTGGCGAGCGCCGGCCGGCCGCTGGACAAGGAACGCTGGGCCGGCGGGGTCGACACCGTCGGCAGCCAGACGCTCGCCACGGTGCTCGCGCAGACGAAATACCGCGGGGCCGTCGCTGCGTGCGGCCTGGCCGGGGGCAACGACCTGCCGACGACTGTCCTTCCGTTCATCCTCCGCGGTGTCAGCCTGCTGGGCATCGACTCGGTGATGTGTCCAGCGACCTTGCGCGCGCGGGCCTGGGAGCGCCTCGGCACGGACCTGCCCCTCGACCTGCTCGACTCGATGACGACCGTCGAGCCGATGACGGACATCCTCGCGCTTGCCGACCGGATCCTCGCCGGCCAGGTCAAGGGCCGGGTGGTGATCGACACGCGGGCCTGAGCCCGCCGCCGGACAGTGACCCGGCGTTGCTGAGAAGGCCGTTCTCCGAATACGCTCCTCCTGCTCTCCTGAGGGGTGCAGCGCAAGGAGGTCCAGGTGACGACCGAGGCTGCTCTCGGCGTCGATCCGATCACCGCGTCGGTGATCAAGTCGGCGATGGAGACCGTCTGTTTCGAGATGGCGACGTACGTGTCGCGCACCGCCACCACGCCGATCCTCAACCAGTCGAACGAGCGCAACGCCACCATCCTCGACGCGACCGGTCGGCTGGCGGCGCTGTCCGTGGGGATCCCGCAATTCATGCTGTCCTCGACCCTGCCGGTGCGCTTTGCCAGCGAGTTCTTCGACGGCGAGCTCTACCCGGGCGACGTCCTGATCGCGAACGACCCCTTTCACGGCGGTGGTCACCTGCCGGATGTCAACGTCTTCTCCCCGGTCTTCGGCCCGGACGGCGAGCTGGTGTTGTTCGCCTCGATCCAGTGCCACCACGGCGACACCGGCGGTGCGATGGCCGGTGGCTACAACGTGTTTGCCAAGGACATCTGGAGCGAGGGGGTTCGCTACCCGTGCCTCAAGCTGGTCGAGGCCGGCAACGAGCGGCGTGACGTCATCCTCATGATGCGGGCGAATTCTCGCTTGGCGGGGTTCATCGGAGACCTCAGATCCCAGGTTGGCGCCGCTGCGCTCGGCGCCCGGCGCCTCACCGACATCATCGCGACGTACGGAGTGGACTGTGTCCGGGCGGCCGTCGAGTGGTCGATCGCGGACGCGACCCGGCGCTTCTCGGCGGAGATCGCCGGCTGGCCCGATGGCACCTACACCTCCGACGTGTATGTCGATCACGACCCGCAGGGCAACCGTGACATTCACGTGCACTGCGCGATCACGGTGGACGACGATCGCCTGGTCATCGACTTCGACGGTTCCGACGATCGGTCGACGATCAACGCGTGGTCGACGTTCGGCAACACCCGCGGCAACGTGATCGCTCAGCTCGCCAGTCTGGTCGACCCCTCCATCCCGAAGAACGAGGGTTTCTTCAACTGCATCGACCTGCGGGTTCCGGAGGGCTGCTGCCTGAACCCGGTCGAGGGGAAGCCGGTCTCGAGCGGCACCCACCATCCGGGGGTCGAGGTCGGGGACGCGATCGCGATCGCGATGAGCAAGATCATCCCGGATCGTTGCTGCCCGCAGAGCTACAAGTTCGGCAGCCCCCGGCAGATGTGGGGGGACCACGATCCTCGAACGGGCCGCCCGTTCTTCGATCATGGCGGTGAGGTCAGCGCCGGCTGGGTGAGCGCCGCCAAAGGCACTGACGGCTGGGGTGCGCTCGCGGCCTCGATGGGGAACCTGATCAAGGCGAGCGCCGAGATCAACGAGCAGCTGTTCCCGCACATCCTGCGCGGCCGCAACTTCATCACCGATTCGGGTGGGCCCGGGCAGTGGCGAGGCGGGTGCGGGAGCCACTTCGTCAAAGAGGTCCGGACGCCGACCTTGGTCAACCAGTACGTCGTGAACCAGCGCCATACCCATCCGGGCATCGCGGGTGGCCACAACGGCGCGCCGGACCGTTGCTACGTCGGCGAGATCTTCGTTGAGACCTCGGTGTCCGGCGTCCGCCTCGAGACCGGCGAGCGGCTGGACTACCGCTTCGGTGGTGGCGGCGGATGGGGTGACCCGCTGGTGCGCGATCCGCAGGCGGTGCTCGACGACGTGTGGGACGAGTACGTCTCGGTCGAGGCGGCCCTTCGCGACTACGGCGTCGTGATCACCGGATCGGTCGAGGACATGACCCTCGCGCTCGACGAGCCGGCGACGGCGGCCGAGCGTCAGGCGCGCACGTGACCTACCGGATCGGCATCGACGTCGGGGGCACATTCACCGACTGCGTGCTCAAGCTGCCGGACGGGTCGGTGCGGTTGGAAAAGGCGCCCACCACTCCGGGCGACCAGAGCGACGGCGTGCTTGAGGGGCTGTCCCGGCTCGCGGCCGCGGAGGAGATCTCGCTCGAGGAGTTGCTCGGCCGGACCCGGACCATCGTCCACGGCACGACCACCGGCGACAACACGATGATCCAGATGTCCGGTGCACCCACCGGGTTGCTCGTGACGCGCGGGTTCCGGGACGAGATCGAGTTCCGCCGCTGCTACAAGGAAGACATCTGGGACCCGACCTTGCCGGCCCCCCCGCCCATCGCGCGCCGGCGGGTCCGCCTGGAGATCGACGAGCGGATCACCGCCGAGGGCGAGGTGGACACTGCGCTCGACGAGGAGCAGGTGCGCAAAGCCACCGCTCGCCTGCGGGCCTTCGGCGTGACCTCGATCGCGATCAGCTTCCTGCACTCCTACCTCAACAACACCCACGAAGTGCAGGCGCGGGAGATCGTGCTCGAGGAGTATCCGGACGTCGAGATGGTCTCGCTGTCGCATGAGGTGCTCCCCAAGCCGCCGGAGTTCGAGCGGACGTCGACCACCCTGGTCAACGCCTACGTCGGACCGCCGATCGCCCGCTATCTCCGCCGGCTGTCCGAGCGGCTCGCCGCCGCCGGCTACGCCGAGGAGCTGCTGGTCGCGACCTCGTCGGGGGGCGTCGCGACCGCCGACGCCGCAGCACGTCGTGCGGTCGCGACGATCGGGTCAGGACCGACGGGCGGGGTGAGCGCCGCGGCCCGGGTGGCGACCCGATCAGGTCTCGGTGACGTCGTGAGCGTCGATATGGGGGGGACGAGCTACGACGTCTGCTTGATCCGTGATGGGCGACCCGAGATCAAGATGGACTGGAACTGGTTCCACCGGTATTGCATCGGGATCCCGATGATCGACATCCCGTCGATCGGCGCCGGCGGCGGATCGATCGCCTGGGAAGAGGGCGGCGTACTGCACGTCGGCCCCCGCTCCGCGCAGAGTCAACCCGGTCCGGTCTGCTACCGGCGTGGCGGGGTCGAGCCAACCGTGACGGATGCTGATCTCGTCCTCGGCCGGCTCGATCCGCTGGATTTCAACAACGGCCGGATGACGCTCGACGTCGGCGGCGCCAGGACCGCGCTCGCCGAGCTCGGGCAGCGGGTCGGACTCGATGGCGAGGCGGCCGCCGCGGCCACGGTCCGCCTGGTTGATGCGAACATGACCGACGCGATCCGGCGAGTGCTGTCCCTGGCAGGCGCCGATCCTCGTCGCTTGGACCTGGTCGCCTTCGGGGGGATGGGCGGTGTGCACGCGACGACGACGGCACGGGCCTTGGGCATGCGCCGGGTCGTGGTGCCGCGGGCGGCGGCCGGCCTGTCGGCGCTCGGCCTGCTCTCGGCGAACCACGTCATCGACGACTCCCGCGGCTACATCTGCCCGGTCGCCGAGGTCGACCTGGCCCACCTGCAGTCCCTCGCCGGCGACCTGGAGGATGCCGCTCGCCGCGAGCTCGCGGTCGCGGGGGTGCCTGACGAACGGATCCGGTCGGAGTGGTCGTTGCTTCTCGTCTACCCGGGACAGACCTTCGATGTGGCGATCCCGGTCGAGGGACCGACCGACGTGCAAGCGGCGGTCGAAGAGTTCCACCGCCGCAACGCCGAGGCTCGGCTGATCGAGGCGCGGGCCCAGGATCCGGTCCTGCGCGGGGTGCGCTTGACCGCGATCGGGGAAGTGGACCAACCGGCCGATCCGGTGCTGGCACCGACGTCGCGGATCACCCCGCTCGGACACCGCCGGATCTGGATCGGGGACCGGTGGCACGAGCAGGTCCCGGTGTACGACGTGGGCGGTGTTCGCCCCGGCGTCGCGGTCAGCGGGCCGGCCGCGATCAGGAGCGCGTTCACCACGGTGATCCTCGGCCCGGGTGAGACCGCGACCGCGACCCCGCAGGCCGACCTGCTGATCACGATCGACCTCTGATGCCACACATCGACCACGCCGGGATCTACTGCGCCGACCTTGGCGCCTCGCTGCGGTTCTACGTCGAGGGGTTGGGCCTCCAGCAGCTTGTCGACGTCGAGTTGGCGGTCGACCTCACCGAGCTGTTCGGCGTACGGACCGAGAAGGTGCGCACGATCTTCCTCGGCAACCCCGCCGATCCGGGTGCGGGCAGCGTCGAGTTGCTCGACCTCGGCGTCGGTGGTGTCGGTGACCAGCCATCGATGACGGGCCTTCCGCAGCGCGGGTTGTTTCTGCTGTCCTTTCAGCTCCCCGTTCTCCCGGCGATCGATCGGCTCACCGCGCTCGGGTACGGCGGGTCGGTGCGAACGATGGCCACCCCCGCGGGCGGGATCGCGGCAACCGCGGTTGACCCCGACGGAGTCGTGTGTGAACTGCTGGATGCTCCGCTGTCGCTGGGCGGCTGAGGAGAGCATCGCAGCCGCGTCGACCCGGATCGCGCCCGCGCGATCCGGGATGGGTTAATGATGTCCGCCTCATTACCCCGGACGGCGTCGCGCTGACGGTCGTCATCCCGATAATGGTCATCACGACGACGTGCGGCTGGAGACGTTCATGGACTTCGAGTTCGGTGCGGCCGCCGACGCGCTGAGGGTGCGCTTGCGGGCGCTGATCCGCGAACACATCCGTCCGGGATTCCTTGGCGCGTTCAGCAACGACCCCGCCGACCTGGAGCTGACCCAGCGGTTCTGCAAGATCCTCGCCCAGGAAGGGCTCCTCTGCCTCACCTGGCCGCGCGAGTACGGCGGAGGCGGCGGGTCGGTCTGGGAACAGACGACCGTGCGCGAGGAGATGTGGGCGCATCACGAACCCCGGGGCGCGCAATACATGGGCGTCAACTGGGTCGGTCCCGCGCTGATGCGCCACGGTAGCGACGAGCAGCGGGCGAAGCACCTCCCGCCGATCTCGGCCGGTGAGGTCGTGTGGTGTCAGGGTTTCAGCGAGCCGGAGGCCGGGAGCGACCTGGCCTCGTTGCGCACCCGCGCGGTGCCGGATGGCGACGGCTGGTTGATCAGCGGGCAGAAAGTGTGGACGTCGTACGCGCAGATGGCGTCATGGTGCGTCCTCGCGGCCTGCACCGATCCTGACCTTCCGAGCTCGCAGCGGCTCACGCTGTTCTTGGTGCCGATGGACCGCGCCGGCATCGAGGTACGCCCGATCGCCTCCATGCTCGGGCCGCACCACCTCAACGAAGTGTTCATCGACAACGTCCGGGTGACCCCGGACGAAGTGCTGGGATCGGTCGGCGGCGGGTGGGCGGTGATGCGCGACGCCCTCGCCTACGAGCGGGTCGGCATCGCGCGCTACGCCCGCTGCGAGTTGTTGTTCGAGCAGCTCATGGAGGTGCTCGGCGCGGAGTGGGACGAGCTGCCACCTGCCGTGCACACCCGATGGGTTCGAGCACTGGTGAGCCTGCGGATCGCCCGACTGCTCGCCTACCGCGCCGTCGCCGACCAAGGTGCCGGGATCGACCCGGTCGACGCGAGCATCTCGCGGATCGTGACGACGACCTGCGACCAGGTGACCGCCGAGGTTCTGCTCGAGGCGGTCGGCGCCACCTCACTCGACGCCGGACCCGCTGCGGTGCTCGCCGGCGCGATCGATGACCACTGGCGGTACGCCCAGGCCGCGACCGTGGCGTCCGGGACGATCGAGGTGCAGCGCATGCTGGTCGCCCGCGACGTGCTGGGAGGGAGACTGTGAACGCGGCCTTCCCGCCGGACGTGATCGAGTTCTGGGGCGCGGCGCGGCACCGGTTCGATCGGCTCGGCGGTCCCGAGTTCGCGCTGCTCGCCGAGCAGGACCGGGCGTTGCGCACGCAGGCCGCGGCGGCTCTCGCCGACCTTGGTGCAGACGAGCTCGATGTGCGGGCGGACGAGGACCAACTCCTTGCCGGGGCGCTGCTGTGCCGAGCCTCCGGCGCGGTCGCGTTGCCCTGGCCCGTGGTCGAGGATCTGCTTCGCGTCGGCGAACGTCGCCTCACGCTTGTCGATCTCGGGCACCCGCGGGTCGATCACGGCGACCTGGCGGGCGAGTGGATCGGAGCCGACCTCGACGGCACGTCACACCTGCTCGCGACCGGCTCGCCGCGCCCGGCGAAGCTCGGCCCGTTCCTCGTCCCCGCGACCGTCGGCGCGCGCCAGCCCGACATCCCCGCCGACGACGTGGCGCGACACCTCGTGTTGGGAGTCTGGCGGCTGCTCGGCGGTCTGGAGGCCGCACTGGCCGAGGTCGTCGAACACGTCGGCGCGCGCACGCAGTTCGGCAAGACCCTGGGTGAGTTCCAGACGGTCCGATTCGCGATCGCCGATGCGACCGTTTCGCTTCGCGGCCTGGAAGAGCTCGCGAAGTACACGACCTGGCGACTCCTGAGTGCGTCCGACGCCGAACGGCAGGTGGATGCGATCGCGTTGCGCCTCGCCGGGGCGGATGCCGCCGTCGCGGTCCTGCGCACCTGCCACCAGCTCCTCGGCGCGGTCGGCTTCTGTGACGAGCACGACGTCTCGGTCTTCGACCGCCACCTCCAACCGCTGATCCGCCTGCCCGAGTCGGCCGAACGTCTCGCCCAGCGGCTCGTGCCCGCCGTGCGGACGGGTGCGTTCGCGACCCTGTTCTCGTGATCATCGGAGGTCACGAAAGGACCGCGCGGTGAGGGTCGGTGTCGGCGCAGTGCTCGACCGGGCACTGCGCGAGCGCCCGGAGGCGCAGGCGCTGGTGGCCCGGTCCGGGACCCTGACCTACGCCGGGCTCGATGCCGCCGCCGACCGCGCCGCCGCCGCGCTGTGGTCGCTCGGCGTCCGGCCCGGCGACCGGATCGCGGCCAGCCTGCCCAACGACCTCGACGTGGTCGTGGCCTTCCACGGCGCGATGCGGATCGGGGCGATCTGGGTGGGCATCGGCGAGGCCCTTGCCCCGCCGGAGAAGCTCGCTCTGATCGGCGACTGCGCCCCGGTGGTGCTGTTCGCCCCTCCGGACTCGTGCCGGGAGCTGGTCGACGCGGGGCTCGACGCCGGATGTCGCGCGGTGGCGGTCGGCGCCGCCGAAGGCGAGTGGCAGACCGCGCTCGACGCGGCCGAGCTCCCTCCGGACGTCGACATCGACGTGCACGCCCCGGCTGGGATCGCCTACACGAGCGGTACCACGGGCCGCCCGAAAGGCATCGTGCACAGCCAGCACAACCTGCTGCTGCCCGGGGCCGTCCTGGTCGCCACCCGCGGCTGGGGACCGGACCTGCGCAAGGGTGACTGCCTGCCGCTGACCATCCTGAACCTGCTCGTGCTCACCACTTTGCTCACGGCGCAAGCGACCGGCTGTTGCGTGATCATGGATCGTCGCGACGCGGGTGGGATCGCCGAGTGGATCGCCCGCGAGCAGGTCACGGTGTGGAACGGCGTACCCGCGCAGTTGCACGACCTGTCGAGCGAAGGACGGATCGAGCGCACCGCCCTGGCCAGCCTCCGCGAGGTGTGGAGCGGGGGAGGCGATCTTCCCGAGGTCGTTCGCGCCCGGTTCGCCGATACCTACGGGCTCACGATCCGCTCGACCTACGGCTTGACCGAGGCTCCCACCGTCGTGTCGATCGACCCGGTCGGTGCGCTGCGCCACGACCGGGCAAGTGGCCAGGTCCTGCCGCATCTGTGCGTGCAGCCCTGCGATGCGAACGGTGCGGCGCTTCCACCTGGCGAGGCGGGCGAGTTGGTGATCTCGGCCCGCCAGGACGGCCCGTGGGCGGGCCAGTGGACGCCGTACCTCGGGGTGTGGCGGGACGGCGACGTGGTCGACCCCCCGCACGCAACGGTGGTCACCGGCGACATTGGCACCGTCGACGCCGACGGCTGGGTGCGGATCCTCGACCGGCGCAAGGTCCTCGTCGTCCGCGGTGGTGCCAACGTTTACCCCGCCGAGGTCGAGCGGGTGTTGATGGCGGTCCCCGGGGTTGCCGGCGCCGTGGTCTTCGGCGTTCCCGATCCCCGGCTGGGGGAACGGGTCGCCGCGCTCGTCGAGCCGGCGGGGTCCGCCGCGCTGTCGGCGGAGGGACTTCGACGGGCCTGTCGGGCCGAGTTGTCGGCCTACAAGGTGCCCGAGCAGTGGGGGATCGTCCGCGCGCTTCCACGCAACGCGATGGGCAAGGTCATCCGTACCGGCCTCACCGATCTCCTCCCACCCGGCGAGGCTGACCCGGCCTCGTGATCGACTGAGCCTCCATCAGCGAAAGGCATGAGCACATGACGGACGCCACAACCCGCAGCGCGATCGTGACCGGTGGCAGCGGCGGGATCGGCATCGCCTGCGGCGAGGCGCTGGTCGCGCGGGGGTACGACGTCGTCCTCACCGCGCGCAACGAGGAGCGGCTGCGGGTCGCCGCGCAGCGAATCGGCGCGCGCTGGGTGGCGGCCGACGCCGCCGAACCCGCGGACATGGCGCGGGTCGTCGACGCGGTCGACTCGATCGATCTGCTCGTGCACGCGGCCGGGGTCCTCGGGGGGACCTTCGTCCGCAAGGAGAAGATCGAGGACTTCGACGCGGTGATTCGCGCGAACCTGCGGGCGGCGGCCGTGACGACCCATGCGGCTCTTCCCAAGATGTCGGTCGGCTCGCGCCTGGTCTACATCTCCTCGTCGGCGGCCAACGCCCCGATGAAAGGGCGAACCGCCTACTCTGCCTCCAAGGCCGGGCTCAATGCCTATGCGCTTGCCCTCAGCCACGAGGTCGCCCGGGACGGCATCCAGGTCAGCGTGCTGACGCCGGCGCCGGTCGAGACGGACATGCTGGAAAACGTCACCTTCGAGATGGTCGCCCTGCAGACCAAAGACGTCGCGGACGCCCTCGTTTACCTCGACCAGCTGCCCGCGTGGGTGGTGGTTCCCGAAATTGCGATGCACGCGATGCCGGAAGGGCCACTTGCGCCTGCCACCCTGGTGCCGGAGGCGTTCAAGCGGCGGCCGATGTGACCGAGGTCGAGGAGACGCCGGTTCCGTACGGCGTCCGGCTCGCTCAGCTCGCCACCGCCGACCCCGCAGGTGTTGCCGTCGTGGTGATCGACCGGGACGGCAACCCGCACTCGCTGACCTGGGCCGACGCCGAGGCGGGCGCGAACCGGTGGGGACGGGCGTTCGAGGCCGAGGGGGTCGCGGTCGGTGACCGGGTCGCGCTCGCGGTCCCGAACTCGCTGGACCTGGTGCTCGCGACACTCGGCAGCTGGAAGGTCGGCGCCGTGCCGGTGCCGGTGCGCTGGGACCTGCCCGACTGGGAGCGCGGCCGCGTGCTCGAGGTGATCGATCCCGCGCTGACCCTCGACGAGGCGCGGGTGGGCGACCTGCGGGTGGCCGCCGCCGCGCTGTCCGCGGAGGCGTTCGACGAGCGGGTCTCCCCGCAGCTCAACGGCATCTGTAGCAGCGGCGCGACCGGTACGCCGAAGGTGATCATGAGTGCCCGACCTGCCCTGTGGCTGGAGTCGGCCACGCAACCCATCTACACGCACTGGACACCCGTCGCCCGCCCGCAGACCATCCTCGTGCCGGGACCGATGTACCACACCAACGGCTTCTCCTCGTTCGGCTTCCTGCTCGGCGGCGACCGCCTGGTGATCCTGGAGAAGTTCAGCGCGCAGCGCGCACTCGACGCGATCGAGAACTTCCGCGTGACCACCTTGACGGCGACCCCGACGATGTTCGCGCGGATGGCGGCGGTGGACGGGATCGACGAGCGCGACCTGTCCAGTCTTGTATGGGTGATCCAGGGTGCGGCGATGATGCCTCCGACCCTGTTGCGGCGGTGGTTCGACCTGCTCTCGCCCGAGCAGTTCGTCATGGCCTACGGGATGACCGAGGGACTCGGTCTCACGGTGATCCGCGGGGATGAGTGGCTCACCCACGAAGGCAGTGTCGGTCGCGGCTATCGCGGCACCGAGGTGCGGATCCTCGACGAGGACCGAGGCGAGGTTGCCACCGGCGAATTCGGGGAGATCTTCCTGCGCTGGCCGTCGACGGGTTCCTACGCTTACCGCGGTGAGGCTTCACCGCTGCCGACGACCTCCGACGGGTTCGCGTCGGCAGGGGACATCGGCTATCTCGATTCCGATGGCTACCTCTACCTCGTCGATCGCAGAGCCGACCTGATCGTGAGCGGCGGTGCGAACGTCTACCCCGCCGAGGTCGAGGCCGCGCTGATCGATCACCCCGGCATCGCCGACGTCGTCGCCCTGGGGTTGCGCGACCCGCAGTGGGGACGCCGGGTCCACGTCGTGATCGAGCCCGCCGACACCTCTGCCCCACCCACTGAGGCCGAGGTGATCGCCTACGCGAAGGGCCGGCTTGCGCCGTACAAGGTGCCGAAGACGGTCGAGTTCGTCGAGGTGATCCCGCGCTCGGAGGCCACGAAGGTCAGCCGGTCGGCGATGGTGCAGGCTCGCGGCGGCTGACGGACCGGCCGGTCGGGAGCGGTCAGGCGGTACGGTCGTAGCACGATGCCGACCAACAGCCCTGCCGCCGGTGCGGCCGAGACGTCCTGGCGCGACCGGGCGATCGAGCGGTCGTTGCAGAGCGCGCGGGCCAGGGCGGTGTCCCGGTCCGACCGGTTCCTCCAGGCCGCCATCCAGATCCTCAGCGAGACCGGTCGTACCGACTTCACCGTCCAGGAGCTCATCGATCGGTCCCGGACCTCGCTGCGCTCCTTCTACCAGCACTTCAGCGGCAAGGAGGAGTTGCTGCTCGCCTTGTTCGAGGAGGTCATCGCCGGCTCGGTTGCCGACTGGCGAGCCGAGACCGCCACGATCGACGACCCCGTTGACGCGCTGCACGTCGTGCTCGAGCGAATCCACCGCCAGGCCGGGGACCCGAAGGGCGCGGGGCTCAACCGCGCCCTGTCCGTCTACCACCTCCAGCTGGCCGACTCCCGGCCGAGCGAATACGCGCGGGTCCTGGCGCCGTTGCGGGAGCTGATTTCGGAGATCGTTCGACGCGGGGTCGAGGGCGGGTCGTTCCGGTCAGACATCGAGCCCGAGACGCTGGCGATCATCATGATGCAGACGCTGGTCGGAGCCGCCCACATGCACGCGCTCGGCGCCGAGCTCGGCGGTGAGCCGCTCGACAGCGAGCAGCTCTGGGACTTCTGCACCGGCGGGCTGTTCGGCCCGACGCCGCGAAAGAAAGGGACGAAGGCGTGAAGGTGGTCGTGGACGGCGGGTTGTGTGAGGCGCACGGTGTGTGCATGAGTCTCGATCCCACCATCTTCGACCTGAACGACGATGACATCCTGACGATCCGGGTGGACGAGGTCCCGGAGGACAAGCGCGAGGTGGTGGAGCAGGCCGTGGTCCGCTGCCCGCGGCAGGCGCTGAGCATCGTCGAATGAGACGTCGTCGAATGAGCGGCGCCTAGTGATGAGCGCCGAAGAACCGCATCTCCTCAGCCTCCTCGATCTCTCCCGCGTTCCCTGTGAGCACGGCGGCGACCTGGCGATGCGGCTGGCGGTGACCGAGGGGGTGAAGAACTCCCGCGGCGGGCTTCAAGGCGGACTCGTCGCAACCCTCGTCGACATCGTTGCCGGCATCGCCGTCAACGAGGCCTTGCCCGCCGGGCTGGGCGCGGCGACCTCGGACCTGACGCTGCACTTCTTGTCGGCGGTGACCGTCGGCCCCGCCCACGCCGAGGCGAGCATCCTCCGCCGCGGTCGGCGGCTCTCGGTCGTCACGATCGAGGTCTACGACGTCGGTCGCGACGTGTTGGCCGCGGTGTCGACCGCGTCGTTCGCCACCCTCGAGCTGCGCCCGGGGCAGACCCCCTAACCCGAGGAAACTCCGGTGGTAGCGTCGGTTTCCTTGAAGGCGCACCGGGACCGTCGCCGTGCGCCGTAGGAGACATCTGGAGCACGGTGTGAGCGAGGACCTCGTCCTGTATGACGTCGCCGACAACATCGCGACGCTGACCCTGAACCGCCCCGAGGTGGCGAACGCGCAGAACCGAGCGCTCCTCGATCAGCTCGACGCGGCGTGGACCAGGGCCGACGACGATCCGGATGTCCGGGTGGTGATCCTGCGCGGGGCCGGCAAGCACTTCTCGTCCGGTCACGACCTCAAGGGGGTCGCGACCGACGGCGTGCCGGAGAAGTGGACCGTGCAGCAGATCTATGAGATCGAGGCCGTGCAATACATCGGCTACTCGATGAAGTGGCGCAACAGTCGCAAGCCCTCGATCGCCTCGGTCCAGGGCGTCTGCATCGCGGGTGGTCTGCTGCTCGCCTGGCCGTGTGACCTGATTGTCGCGGCGGACAACGCGAAGTTTTCCGACCCGGTCGTCGCGATGGGGATCGGCGGGGTCGAGTACCACGGTCACACCTGGGAGCTCGGACCTCGCCTCGCGAAGGAGATCCTGTTCACGGGCCGCGCGATTACGGCGGAGGAGGCTCGCGCCGTCGGAATGGTCAACCGGGTCGTGCCGGTCGACGAGCTCGAAACCGCCACCCGGGAGCTCGCGCTCCAGATCGCCGCACAGCATCCCTGGGCGCTGCGGATGGCCAAGCGGGCGGTCAACCAGACCCTCGACGTCCAAGGGTTCACGACCGCGGTACAGGCGGTGTTCGACATTCACCAGCTCGGACATGGCCACGCGATCACCGAGACCGGGTTCCCGGTCATGGCCGGGCTCGCGGCGATGAAGAAGGAAGTCGCCACCAAATAGCGTCTCGATCAGTGAACCGTTAGCCGTCGTGGGCTCCGGTCAACGGTTCACTGATCGCTCGGTGTCTGCGCCAGAAGCCGGACCATCGACTCCTGGGCGAACGAGGCCACGAGGCGCCCGTCCTGCCAGACGTCGCCGCGCCCGAAACCGCGACCGCCGCACAGGGCGGGGGCCTTCTGGTCGACCAGCACCCAGTCGTCCATCCGGAACGAGTCGTGGAACCACAGCGCGTGCGACGTCACCGCGGAATGGAACGCCGTCCCCGTGTCGGCCTGGGACAGGCCGTCCACCGCAAGCAGTGCGGTTCCGATCACGGTGAGGTCGGTCGCGTGAGCCAGGAGCGCCTGGTGCACCCACAGGCTGTCGTCGGAGGTCAGCGTGGACACGTCCGCGGCCCGCATCCAGAACCGGTACGTCGGCGGCCGGGGCGCCGGATCGCTCAGGTTCACTCCGTCCACGACCCGGATTTCCCACGGGATCATCGAGATTTCTTCGGCGACGCAGTCCTGCGGCGACGCGGTGTCGGGGGGTGTTGCCGGATGACCGAGCCCCTCCTCGACCAGGTGCAGCGTCGCCGACGCCGTACTGATCAGCTTGCCTTCCTGGGTCAGCGAGACGTCCATCGTGGCGAAGGTCCGGCCGACCTGACGCTGGTTCACCTCGTAGGTGATCGGCAGGGCAACGTCGCCCTCCCGCGGAAAGCGCTGCGTGAGCGACTTGAGCGTCTTGTCCCCCGCCGACCCCCGAAGCGCTTGCACCGTCTGGGCCAGCAGTTGACCACCGAACACCCGGCGGTAGTCGAGGTCGAGGTTGTCGCCCTCGTAGGTGTCGGTGCCGGTCTCCCGTAACCGCATGCAGGCGAGAAGGTTCGCAAGGTCGAAAGGCATGGCCGCCAGCCTCTCAGACCGCAGTCGCGCGGGCAGTGCGGGCACCGGTGCCGCGCGCCCTCGCCGCCCAGTGCGGCCTGGCGATAACGTCGTTCTCACTTTCAGCCATATGCTGTTGTCGTTGTCGTGCGGCGGGGCCCTCGGGTCGACGGCCCAACTCGAGGACAGGAGCATCCGTGACTGCACCGACGAAGGTCTCCTTCGATCCGTTCTCCGACGACTTCTTCCTCGATCCGTACCCCCTGTACGCCCGGATGCGGGACGAGGCGCCGGTCTACTACAACGATCAGTACGGCTTCTACGCGCTGACTCGGCACGCGGACGTCACCGCGGCGTTCAAGGACTACGAGACCTACTCCTCGGCGCACGGCGTCGACCTCGCGATGGTGCAGTCCGGCGAGGTCCCGCCCGTTCCGATGGTCATCATGCTCGACCCCCCCGACCATCGCCGGATGCGCAGCCTGGTGAATCGGGTCTTCACGCCGAACGCGGTCAAGCGACTCGAGCCGATGGTGCGCGAGGTGATCTCGGGCTACCTCTCGCAACTCGACCCGGCGAACTTCGACGCGGTGGAGGACTTCTCAGCGCTCTTCCCGTGCGACATCATCGCGCGGATGCTCGGCGTCCCCGAGGAGTATCGCCAGCAGGTTCGGTTGTGGCTCGACATCAGCCTGCATCGCGAACCGGGGCAGGTCGCCACCTCGCCCGAGGGGATCCAGGCCGGTATCGAGACCGGGATGATGTACTACGACCTCATCCAAAAGCGTCGCGGCGATCCGCAGGACGACATGATCAGCGCGCTCATCGCGGTCGAGGTCGAGCGCGACGACGGTTCGCTCACCCACCTCGATGACGCGGAGATCGCCGGGTTCGCCAGCCTGCTCGGTGGTGCCGGCGCGGAGACGGTGACGAAGCTGATCGGCAACGCAGCGGTTACCTTCGCCAATAACCCGAACGAATGGCGCAAGCTGCTCGACGACCGGTCCAAGGTGCCCAACGCGATCGAAGAGCTGCTGCGCTACGAGGCGCCTGCACAGTACGTCGTCCGCTACTGCACGCGCGACGTCGAGTTGCACGGGACGACCATCCCGCAAGGCAGCCCGGTCTTCGTGATCGCGGGTTCGGCGAACCGCGACGAGCGGGCGTTCCCGGCCCCCGACGTGTTCGACATCGACCGACCCCGCGACCAGTCGATCCACGTCGGCCTGGGCTACGGCATTCACAGCTGCCTGGGCGCGGCGCTCGCCCGGATGGAGAGCCGGATCGCGCTCGAGCTGCTCCTGGACTTCATGCCGCGCTTCGAGATCGACCCCGAAGGATTGCGGCGGGTGGCGATGAGCAACGTCGCCGGCTGGTGCAACGTGCCGGTGCGGGTTCTGCAGTAGCCGATGGCTACGCCTCGGTCTCGCCCCAGGAGTTCCAATACGTGATGTCCTCCACCGGCGGTCGCTGCGCCGGTGTGAAGTCGGTCCCGATCGTGTAGGCGACCGGGATCATCGCGACCTGCATGACTGCGTCCGGTATGCCGAGCGCGGTCGCGATCCGGTCCGCCTGGAAGAGGTGCAGGGTGGTCCAGACCGAACCCAGGCCTCGCGAGCGCAGCGCGAGCTGGAAGCTCCAGGCGGCCGGGATGACGGAGGCATAGACGCCGGCTGCCATCGCGTTGTTGGCGAGCTCGTATTCGAGTTGCACGCACGGGATCACGAGGACCGGCACCCGCTCGAGGACCTGGGTGAGCTCGATCGCGCTGTCGTACACCCGGATCGTCTGCGCGTCCTGCGCCTGGTCGCGCGCCTGCTCGAGGTACGCCGACCCGACCTCGCGGTAGGCCTGCGCGATCAGCGCGCGCTTGTCCGGGTCGGTGACGACCATCCACCGCCAGCCTTGCGAGTTGCTCGCGGTGGGTGCCTGGACGGCCAGCCGGAGGCAGTCGAGAACGACCTCCCGTTCGACCGGACGGTCCAGATCCAGCCGCCGGCGTACCGCCCGGGTGGTGCTCAGCAGTCGATCGGTCTCGGTGATGTCGAAGGGGTACGACGGTGCTGGTGCGCCCACGCGTTGGTCCGTTCGGTGCGGTTGATCGCCGGAGAGCAGGATTCTCGCGCGACGCTACAGCGCCTTTCCGTGGCTGTCACCGGGTCGTAGGGTTGGGTCACGGATGCCGGTTGGCGGGAGGCGGAGCACATGCGCGCGGACGACATGATTCTGGTGAGCGTCGACGACCACATCGTCGAGCCGGCGGGGATGTTCGACAACCACGTCCCGGCAAAGTGGCGCGAGAGGGCGCCGAAGAGCGTGCACAAGGCCGAAGGCAACGACGTCTGGGTCTTCGAGGGCAACGAGATCCCGAACATCGGGCTCAACGCCGTCGCCGGCCGCCCGCCCGAGGACTACGACATGAACGTCACGTCCTACGACCAGATCCGGCGGGGCACCTACGACGTCCACGAGCGGGTGCGGGACATGAACGTCAACGGCGTCCTCGGATCGATGTGCTTCCCGTCGTTCCCGCAGTTCTGTGGTCAGCTGTTCTCTCGCGCAGAGGATAAGGACCTCGGCCTCGTCATGCTCCAGGCCTACAACGACTGGCACATCGACGAGTGGTGCGGGGCGTACCCAGGTCGGTTCATCCCGCTGTCACTCCCGCCGATCTGGGACCCAGGACTGATGGCCGAAGAGGTGCGGCGGGTCGCGGCGAAGGGCTGCCACGCGGTCACGTTCAGCGAGGACCCGAGCAAGCTCGGCTGGCCGTCACTGCACTCGGAGCACTGGGACCCGTTCTATGCGGCGTGTGTCGAGAACGACATGGTGATCTGCCTGCACATCGGCTCGTCCTCGACCGTCCTCGTCCTCGACGAGGCACCGGTCGACGTGATGATCACGCTGACGCCGATGAACCTGTTCCAGACTGCGGCGAACCTGATCTGGTCACCGGCGTTGAAACGATTCCCGACGATGCAGTTCGCGCTGAGCGAAGGCGGGATCGGGTGGCTGCCGTACTTCCTCGAGCGGATCGACTACGTCTACGAGCGGCACCGTTTCTGGACCGGCCAGGACTTCGGCTCGGTGTTGCCGAGCCAGAAGGCGCGGGAGAACTTCACGTTCTGCTTCATCGACGACAAGGCCGGGATCGCCCAACGCGACCTGATCGGCGTCGAGAACATCACCTGGGAGTGCGACTACCCGCACTCGGACTCGACCTGGCCGACCTCGCCCGAGTCGGTGGAGAAGCACATGCACGGGGTGCCGGACGCGGACGTCAACAAGATCACCCATGAGAACGCGATGCGGATCTTCCACTACGACCCGTTCGCGCACGTTCCGCGCGAGCAAGCGACGGTCTCGGCGCTGCGTGCGCAGGCCACCGACGTCACAACCTCCGGGATCGGATAGAGGCTGACTTGGCCGGTTCTCAGTGCGGACCGGCGAGGTCGCGCCACCGGAGGTAGCGCTGCGTGCACGGCTCCTGCCAACGCGGATCGGGCTCGTAGCGCCGGCCTCGCCGGGCCCAACGGCCGGCGTCATCGGCCCGATCCAGCCCCGCCGCGACCCGGGCGTGCCAGGCTGCGCCGAGCGCCGCGCCCTCCGGCACCGCGACGAGGTCCACGGGAAGCCCCGTGCAATCGGCGAGCGCTTGCATCCACGCGCCGTCGTGCGTGCCTCCGCCGCTCGCCACCACCCGCGTGGTTCCCGGTGCGGCCAGGTCGAGATATCGGCGCGTGACGAATCCGGTCGCTTCGTGAGCCGCGCGCAGGATCTCCGCGGGACCGTGGCCGAGCTCGAGGTCGTGCAGTGACGCGCGCAGTGACGTGTCATGCAGCGGGTTGCGCTCACCGCGCAGGTAGGGCACCCAGATCGGTACGCCGGCGGGATCGGTAGCGAGTCCGGGGGAGTCCGCGAGGTTGCGGCGTACCCAGTTGAGGAACAGCGCTCCGGCGTTGCTGGCGCCGGCGACGATGTGGGCGTCGGCGAAGGGGTGGTGGAACTCCCACATCCCGGGGACCCGGACCTTCGCCGCCACCATGCACCACGCGATCAGCGTGGTGCCGCACACGACGAGGACGTCACCACTGCCCGCGCCGGACACGGTCGCTTCCGCCCAGGCGTCGGCGATACCGCAACCTTGCACTGCGGAACCCACGTGTCCCGCGACCTCGTCGTCGCCGAACACGAGCGGCATCTGATCGACCCGGATCCCGAGCGGCTCGAGCTGCGAGGCCACCCACTCGCCCGACCACAGCGGCGAGAGCGCGAAGGCGGTGCCGTAGTCGATCGCGGGTGCGCCGCCGATGGCGACACCCGCCACTGCGGGCGCCGTCCAGTACCCATGCGCGTCCGGTGCGTTGGCGACGGTCCACTCCAGCATCGCGCGGAACTCGCCGGAATTGAGTGCGTCGGGGATCACCTCGCCGGCTCGCCCGCGGTGGTCGCCGTAGAGCAGACCCGGGCTGATCGGCACGCCGGAGGCATCCACTGCCGTGAAGCTCGGGAGCATCGAGGCGATCGCGATCGCGTCGTAGTCGGCCAAGCCGATCTGCTCGATTGCCCGCTGTGGACCGTGCACCCACGCCTGAACCGCGTCGTGTTCGAAGACGGCCGCGTCGGGGGCGATCAGGTCGTGCGGGACGCGGGCCTTCGCCACGATGTCGCCGTCTCCGTCGACCGCGACCGCCTTGACCGAGGTGGTGCCGATGTCGAGGCCGATCGTGATCCCGCTCGCCACCGCGCCTCCGTCGATTGCTGACACGCGTGTCAGTCGAGTCGATAGTCTGACGCGCGACGCAGCGTCGCGCCAGCACCGGCGCACGGGCGTGACCCAGGAGGCTGGTTGACATGGTTGACCGCCCCCGCGCGCTCGTGCTCGCTCCGATGCGAGGCGAGGGGTGGGCGCTGCTCGAATCGCTGTGCGACGTCACCTACGAACCGTGGATCGACGCTCATCCGATCAAGCTCTACCGAGCGGAGGAGCTCGCCGCCCGTTTGAGCGAGCTTTCCGCAACGATCCTCGTCGCGGAATCCGACGCCATCGCCGGTCCGGTGATGGACTTGCCGCTCACGGTCATCGGCTGCACCCGCGGCGATCCGACGAACGTGGACGTGACGGCCGCGACCGCGGCCGGGATTCCGGTCCTGCGTGCGCCCGGGAGAAATGCGGACGCCGTTGCGGAACTCTGCGTCGGTTTGCTGTTCGCGCTCAACCGGGGGATCGTCGTCGCCGATCGCGAGGTGCGAGCCGGCGACATCTATCGGGATGGAACCATTCCCTACCAGCGCTTCCGCGCGTGGCAGTTGGCCGGCCGGGTCGCCGGTCTAGTCGGGTACGGCGCAGTCGCGCGGGCATTGAAGTGGCGGCTGGAAGGTCTTGGTCTTCGGGTGATCGCTTGTGACCCCTACGTCGCCGACGCGACCCATGATCTCGACGATCTGCTCGCGGAGGCGGACATCATCTCGATGCATGCGCCTGTCCTCGAGTCCACCATCGGCATGATCGGCGCCGCCCAGTTCGCCGCGATGACCCCGGGTGCGATCTATCTCAACGCGGCCCGCGCCGCCCTGCACGACACCGACGCGCTGACCGCGGCCCTTATCGACGGCCACCTTGGCGGCGCCGGTCTCGACCACTTCGACCATGAGTGGCTCGACCCGGCCTCGGCACTCGCCGGTCTCGCCAACGTGGTTCTCACCCCGCACATCGGCGGGGCAACCTACGACACCGAAGCGAACCACGCGCTGATGATCGCGCGCGGGATTCAGTCGGTGCTCGACGGTGGCCGACCCCACAACTGCGTCAACCCGGAGGTCTTCGGTCGATGAGCAGCGTTCACGAGCAGGTCCTTGCCGGCGCGAAGGAGATGCTTCGCAGCGGGCTGACCGCCGGCACGAGCGGCAACGTATCCGGTCGACTCGCCGACGACACGATCGTCATCACCCCCTCGTCGCTGTCCTACGAACAGATGACTCTCGACGATCTGGTGGTCCTCGATCTCGACGGCAACGTCGTCGGCGGTCACCGATCGGCGTCCAGCGAGAAGGGCGTGCATCTGGCGTGCTATCGGGAGTTCGACGAGGTGTCGTCGGTCATCCACACCCACCCGCTGTACGCGACGATGTTTGCCTGTGCACGGATCCCGATTCCTGCTGCGGTCGATGAGTTTGCGCTCTACGTCGGCGGCGACGTGCCGGTGTGCGACTACGCCATGAGCGGCACCGACCAACTGGGCGTGAACGCGGTGGCAAAGCTCGCCGACGTCGGCTCCGCCCTGCTGGCCAGTCACGGGATGGTGACGGTCGGCCCCAGCGTCGAGCGGGCGTTGCACCAGGCCGGCGTCGTGGAGCGCGCAGCGCAGGTGGTCATGGGTGCGCGTGCACTGGGCGGGGTCGTCCCGTTGCCGCCGAGGGTGAACCGTGACTTCGCCGGTGTCTACAAGTTGATGTTCCGCGCCCCGCAGGAGTGAGCACGCTTCGCCCACTTCTGATCCGAGCATGGTTTGGGTTGTTGGTCAACCAAAGTGGCCGCCTTCTGTGGATAAAAGAGTCGTCAACTTCCTTTCAGTACCAACGATTTCTTGCCCGTTTCTGTCAGTGGTCGGTCGTAGTGTTCGGGCATGGCATCGCGCGCTCTGGACCTGATCGCAGAGGGGATCCGGCTGCTCGCTGCCGAGGACGCCCACGCGCTCAGCGATGAGGTGCTCTTGCGATCGACCGAGGCGATTTTGACCCACGTCGACCGACTCGACGGGATTGCCGCTCGCCGGATGCAGGCCATGGACAGCCGCGAGGTGACCGTTGGGGAGTGCGGCCGGCATGTCCGGTCCTGGTTGGTCGAGGATCGGCGACGCTCCGAGGTCGAAGCCACTCGCCGTACGGTCATCGCGAAGGCCCTGCCGTACTACCCAGTCCTCGAGGAAGCTCTGGTGGCGGGGGAGATCAGCCTGGAGCACTCTGCCCGAATCGTGTCGCTGCTGCGAGGATCACCGGCGGTCTTGCGCGAGGTGATCGAGAAGGAGCTCGTAGAAGCCGCGCGCCACTGCGACCCGACCAGGCTCGGCGCATTCTGCCGCGAACTCAAGTCCCGGCTCGGTGGCGCGGAGAGTGCGGCCGAGCGTGACGAGCGCCAGTACGCCGACCGTTGGGTCCGGCTTACGCGGACCTTCGACGGCATGCACCGCCTCGACGGGATGCTCGATCCGACCAGCAGCGCGCTGGTCGAGTCCGCGCTGCGCGGCCTTGCGCCGTGCACTCGTGGTGAGGAGGACTTTCGCAGCCGTGGTCAGCGCAACGCGGACGCGTTGGTGGCGATGGCGCAGTTCAGCCTCACCCACGAAGCGGGCACGGACAGCGCCGGCGAAGCGGCCAACGTGATGATCCTCGCGCCGCTCGACACCGTGCGCGGTGAGCTTGAGGCGCACCGCCTGGCCATGACCGGCTCGATCAATGGCGAGCCGGTGAGCGCCGCCACCATTCGGATGCTTGCCTGCGATGCAGGCATCATCCCGGCCGTTCTTGGGTCACAAGGTGAGGTGCTGGATCTCGGCCGCAAGACCTCGACCTGGAGCGTCGCGCAACGCCGGGCGCTGAAGATCGAGTCCGGCGGTCATTGCGGGTGGCACCGATGCCACGCGCCCGTCGGCCATGCCCAGGCCCATCACATCGAGTGGTGGGCTCGGGACCACGGCCGCACCAGCATCCGCAACGGCGTCTACTTGTGCCACTTCCATCACCGCCTGATCCATACCGGGAAGTGGCAGATCGCAAAGGACCAGCACGGCAAGATCCGCGTCTGGCGGACGTGAGGTGTTGGTGCGCAGTGGTCCAGAATCGGTCAATGCCAACAGCCGCGCCGACGCACAACGAGGAACGCCGATCGCGGGCTCCCTTGCGGCGTTGGATGAAGGCCCATCCCGCGGATGTTGTCGATGTCTTTGTCTACGTTGTCGTGCTGAACCTCGCGGTGGAATTCGTCCCATCGGTGATCAGCGAGGGCTTCGCGCTGTCCCTGCTCACCGCGGTCCTCCTGAAGGTGACGCTGGAAGTCGTCGTCGCCCTCAAGCACTTTCTCGTGGGTCGCCTGCACGCCGCCACGAGTGGCGCCGCCAAAGTGGTGATCGGGCTCGGCTTCTGGGTGGTCGCGGTCGGGAGCAAGTTTGTCGTGCTCACGCTCGAGGACATCGTGTTCGGCAACGCCGTCAGCCTCGGTGGCTTCGTCTCGGTCACGTTGCTCATCATCACGCTGCTGCTGTCCCGCGCCGGCGTCAGACGGCTGCTCGAGCAATGACCCACGCCGAGCCGTGCGGACATGGCGATAAGCGGGTGGCTAACGGCCGGATGTGGACGGCTCGGCGTAAGTAAGCGAGCGCTTGCTATCCTCGGGCGAGCTCGTCGAGCCAGGAAAACGGAGCCTTGATGGATCTCTTGCTGTGCAACGCCATGCTCGTCGACGGCACGGGAGGCCCGGCCAGGCCGGCGGAGGTCGCGGTCACCGGGGACCGGATCAGCGGGGTCGGCGCGCCCGGTGAGCTGGTCCCGGACGCCGACACCTCGGTCGTCGACCTCGGCGGTTTGACCCTCGCCCCGGGGTTCATCGACGTCCACACGCACTACGACGCGCAGATCCTCTGGGACGGCGATCTCACCCCGTCGAGCTGGCATGGGGTGACCAGTGTGGTCATGGGGAACTGCGGCTTCGGCGTCGCGCCCACCCGCGCCGAGCACCAGGACATCATCGTGCGGCTGCTCGAGAACGTCGAAGGCATGTCGATGGACGCCCTCAACGAGGGGATCGACTGGTGCTTCGAGACGTTCCCGGAATACATCGCCGAGATCGACCGCCGCCCGAAGCGGCTCAACGTCGGCGCGTTCATCGGGCACTCGCCGCTGCGGCTCTATGTGCTCGGGGGCGAGGAACGGGCCGCGACCGAGGCCGAGCTCGCGACCATGCGGGAACTGGTGCGCGAGGCCATGAGCGTTGGTGCGATCGGCGTCTCGACCTCACGCCAGCCCGCTCACCAGGGCGCTTATGGTCGCCCGGTCCCGAGTCGCTTCGCCCAGGTCGACGAGGTCTACGCCCTCGCGGAGGTCCTCGGCGAGCAGGGTAAGGGCGTGCTTCAGGTCTCGATCGGTCCGGGGATGTTCATCGACCAGTTCTCCGAGCTTGCGGTGACCTACGACGTCCCGGTCACCTGGACCGCACTCGTCGCCCGTGCGGACAAGCCAGGTGCCGCGATGCGCACGGTCGAGCGCGGGTCCGCACTGCCCGGCGAGGTCTACCCGCAGATCGCCTGCCGGCCGATCGTCATGCAGATCAGCATGGCCGACCCTTCGCCGCTTGCGGAGATCGACGAGTGGAAAGAGGTCCTCGCTCTCCCGCGCGAGGAACGCGCGGCGCTCTACCGGGACGAGACCTGGCGCGACCGCGCCCGACCGGCGACGCTCGAGGCCTGGTCGCACCGCTGGTCCAAGATCGATGTCGAAGAGACCGAGACGCACCCCGACGCCGTCGGTATCCCGCTGGACACGCTCGCGCGCGACCGCGAGACGACGCCCTTCGACCTGATGCTCGACCTTGCGCTGAGCGAGCACATGGCGACCCGGTTCCGGGTCGTGATGGACAACGACGGCGATGAGGAGATCGGTGACCTGCTCGCCGACGATCGCACGCTTCTCGGACTGTCCGACGCGGGTGCGCACGCGAGTCAGCTCTGCGACGCCTGCTTCTCCACTCATCTGCTCGGTCACTGGGTGCGCGAGCGCAAGGCGCTGTCCCTCGAGCAGGCGGTGTGGCGCCTTACCGGACACCCGCACACCGCGTTCCGGATCGCGGACCGCGGGCTGGTCCAGGAGGGCTTCTACGCCGACCTCGTCGCCTTCGATCCCGACACCATCGCGACCACCTCCGTACGCCGGGCCTACGACCAGCCCGCGGGCGCCGACCGGCTGATCGTCGACAGCATCGGGATCGAGCACGTGTGGGTCAACGGCGTCGCGATCCGGGCCGCCGGCGCGGATGTCGACAACGTCGCGCCGGGCCAGCTGCTGCGCGCCTGAGGTCAACCGAGGGTCGAGGCCGCCCAGTCGTTCAGCATCGGCGCCAGCAGGTGCCAGCGGACGAACAGTCCTGCGGCGGCACCCGATGTTCGCGCGGCGCCGCGTTCGTTCCACTCGCTGTCTCCCCACGGTGGTTCGACGAGCGTCGCGTTCGGCAGTACCGCAGCAATCCGTTCCGAGGTCTCGCGGCGGTGGTGGAGGTCGGTCGTGCCGCTGCGAAACACCAGCGTCGGTACGCCGATCGCCTGCGCGTCGGATTCGGAGAGCCCGGGCACGAGCACGTCGCCGCAGGGGCAGTAGGCCAGCAGCCAGCGCTCGAGCGTGGCAATGAACGTGTCTCGATCCTGGGCCAGCATCCGGTCTCGGTTGGCGGAGTTTTGCGCGAACGACGGGGCCCAGTCGGGGAGCTCGGCGACGGCCGGCATGCCGCCCTGCCACGCGGCCGCGATCGACGCGCCGCAGTAGTAGCTGCCGACCGAGATCAGCCCGTAGATCCCGCCGCTGATCCACCAGATCGCCAGCCCGCTGGCCAGGTCAGGGTGCCGCTCGGCCGCGAGCATCGAGACCCGCGCACCGCCCGATCCGCCGGCGAAGATCGCCGGTCCGAGATCGAGGTGACGGAGCAGGCCGGCGAGGGCGTCGGCCTGCATCGCCGACTCCGAGTCGCCTTCGAAGCACAGGTCCGACGCGCCGCAGTTGGGCCGGTCCCAGATCAGCACCCGGTTCCCGAAATCCGCCAGGGCGGTCGCGAACTCGTGGATCCCCGGGTCGTCCTTGCTGAACCGGCCCCCGGGGGTGATCGTCCAAGTCCGCCCCGCCTCACCGATGACCTCGTAGGCAAGGGTCAGTCCATCGATCGTCGCGGTCGCCATTGACGGGACGCTACTACGCGTGGTGGGGGTCACAGGATCGCTCCCTGCGCCTTGAGCTCGCAGAGCTCCGGCCAGCTCAGCCCGAGTTCGACAAGCACCTCCTCGGTGTGCTCGCCGTGCTCGGGCGCTCGCCCCGGCCGGCCCGGCTGCTCGTCGAACTGGGTGGGCGAGGTCACCATCGGCAGGACGACCCCGTCGGCCATCTCGACCGAGGCGACGTATCCGTTCGCGATCACCTGCGGATCGTCGTGGACCTCGCGCGGCGTCTGGACCACTGACCACTCGCCGTCGAAGTCGGCGAGCGCGACCCGCCACTCGGCGAGGGTCTTGGTGGCGAAGATCGCGTCGAGCCGTTCCACGAGCGCCCGGGCGTTTATCCGCCGCGCCTCGGTGTCGGCGAAGGCCGGTTCGCCGGCGAGACCGGAGTCGCCGATCGCGGCGCAGAACTGCGCCCAACGCGGCTGCGGCGCGACCATGATCAAGGTGATGTAACGCTCGTCCGCGCTGCGGTAGGTCAAGGTGAGCGGGTTCCACACCTCGAAGCGGCCCGGCGGTGTGGCGGTGGCGCCGGTCGCGGCATCCAGCGCCGCGTTCACCACGTCGGGCTGGATCTGCCAGATTCCGGCGGCGAGCAACGAGGCGTCGATGACCGACGGCTCACCGCTCGTCGCCCGGCGGAACAACGCGGCCCCGATCGCGCCCGCGATCGCCAGTCCACCGACCACGTCGCCGAACGCCGGCCGTGGCGGCCGCGGCCACTCGTGTTCCCCGCCCGAGAGGACGTGCTGCATGCCGCTGCGCGCCCAGAACGCGCTCGCGTCGTACCCGCCGCGACCGGCGTCCGGTCCGCGAGCGCCGTACGCGCTACCGCGGACGTAGATCACCGCGTCGTGGTCGGCTCGCACGTCAGCGACGTCGATTCGCAGCCGCCGTCGGGCGTCGGGGCGCAGGTTCGTCACGAACACGTCGCAGGTCGCGATCAACCGGCCGAGTACGGCGCGCCCGGCGGGGTGGGCGAGATCGATGCCGACCGAACGCTTGCCCCGGTTCGCCGACTGGAAGAACGGGTCGTGCCCTTCGTGGACGTTGTGCAGTCCCACGGTGGTGAGCGACCGGTAGGGGTCGCCGGTCTCGGGGTGCTCGACCTTGATCACCGCGGCGCCCCACTCGGTGAGGACCGCACCGGCCATCGGGGCGAGGACGTGCGAGGCGACCTCGAGCACCCGCACCCCCGTGAGCGGACCGGGCACTGGCGGCTCAGGCGTCGCGCGCCGGCGGTTCGAGGTGGTACAGCCGGGTGGCGGTGTGCTGGAGGACCTTGCCGACGATCCGGTCGTCGATCCCCTCGAGCGAGCGCTCCATCACCTCTCGCGGGCTCGGGGACTCCGAGGCGGGCCCCGGCGAGAGGCTAGTCGCGTGCGGGAAGTCCGTCTCGAACATCAGGTTGTCCTCGAGCTGGTTGATCACCGCTCGCACGGCTTCCCGCTCGAACCAGTACATGCCGTAGATCTGACGGCGCATGTACTCGCTGGGCAGCAGGCGGTCGGGGTAGTCCTTGTGCGCGCCGACGTTGAGCCACTGCCAGTCCATGCTCTCGCCGAGGAACGGCAGCCAGCCGGCACCGTTCTCCACCGAGACGAAGTTCAGGTCGGGGTAGCGGTGGCAAACCCCCGACAGCACGACCTCGGCGATGTTCTGCGCGTTGCCGAGCAGCACGAGTGAGCTCTCGCGGGTGAAGTCCATCTTCTTGGACTGGTCGACCGCCCCCTTGAGATCCTCGGGTGCGGCAAGGAAGCCGACGTGGAAGTTCATCGACAGGCCCATCTCCTGGGCCTGGCCGAGCAACGGCTCCCAGTAGTCGTCCGCCAGCCGGGGCAGACCGACCTTGTCGTAGCGGGCGGCGAACAGGACGCCCTTGTGCCCGATCTCATGCGCACGGTGCATCTCGGCGACCGAGTCCTCGATGCTCCAAAACGGCAGCATCATCATCGGCGTCAGCCGCCGCGGGTCGGCCGAGCACCACTCCACCAGCCAGTCGTTGTAGGCGCGCACGCACTCGGTGGCCAGCTCCGGCGGCATCTGCTTGAGGAACACGTGGCTGTGGAACCCGAGGATGTTCGGGTACATGACCTGGTAGTAGACGCCGACCTCGTCGAGGTAGGACAGGCGCGCCTTCGCGTCGATCGCCGGCAGGAACGCGTCCGCGAGCCGCTTGGGGTGCGACGGCGGGTACTCCGGCCACTGCGCCTGGGCGAACGCCCCGACCCCGTAGAGCTTGTGATCACCGATGTACCAGTAGTCCTCCTGTCGGCGTTCGTGGAAGCGCACGTGGGGGATCAACTCGCCCCACTTCGGGTCGAGCCGAGAGGTCCACAGGTCGGCGGGCTCGATGATGTGCGAGTCCACATCGGCGACGGCGTACCGCTCGCACAAGGCGGCCGGTGCGGTCGGGGCGGTGGCGAGTTGCGTCATCGGTCGAGCTCCCAAACGTGAGTGGATGCTCACTTACCATACCGTGAGCGGGTCGGCAGGGGAGCCTGCGGCGGTTACGGCTCCGGGATCGCTCGCAGGTAGGGCGCCATCATCAGCGGCGTCACGGACAGGACACCGGACTCGACCGGCAGCGTCGCGCCGGTGATCCAGCGGGCTTCGTCGCTCGCGAGGAACGAGACTGCCCAGCCGACGTCCCAGCCGTCGCCGGGCGTACCGAGCAGGCCGGCCTCGCTGCGCATCGCGTTCATGAACTCCGCCCGCGGCCCAGGGGCGGAGACCGACATCACCATGGGCGTCGTGATGTGACCCGGCGCTACGGCGTTGACCCGGATCCCGTCGCGGCCATGCGAGAAGGCCATGTCCACTGTCATCGCCAGGATCGCGCCCTTGGCGGCCGAGTAGGCGATCGTCCCGTCGCCGCGGAGCGCGGAGATCGACGACACGTTGACGATCGCACCGGACCCCTTCGCCGCCATCACCGGTACGGCGT
Organism: Mycobacteriales bacterium; assembly: GCA_035501255.1. Lineage (GTDB taxonomy): Bacteria > Actinomycetota > Actinomycetes > JAFAQI01 > JAFAQI01 > JAFAZI01. Next base: position 81,384 of record DATJWM010000169.1, read on the forward strand.
ACTTGGAGGCCAGGAACACCGTCCGCAGGTTGACGTCCAGCGACCGGTCCCATGCCTCCTCGGTGGTGTCGACCACGGTGCCGAGCGCCGCGAGCCCGATGTTGTTGACGAGGATGTCGAGGGTTCCGTAGCGCTCGACCGCGGCCGTCACCATTGCCTCGCACTGCGGGGCGGAGGTCACGTCCGCCGCGAAGACCGATGCGACGCCGCCCTCGGACTCGATCAGCTCGCGGGTCTCCTCGGCTCGTTGCGGGTGCAGGTCGACGAGCAGCACGCGCGCACCCTCGCGGGCCATCACGACGGCGCTCGCCTTCCCGGTACCGATGCCCGGACCCGGGGTCGACCCCGCGCCCGTCACGATTGCGACCTTGTCCTCGAGGCGCCCCGCTCGTTCCGCCATCGGTCGTGCTCCCTTCGGTCGTGCTCTGCGTCGTTGTCGGTGTGGTTGTGTCCGCCTACCAGCGGGTGAGAAGGGCCGCGCCGGCCTCGTATCCACCGACGTTGGTGACCGCGACGACCTCGGCATCGTGAACCTGGCGGTCACCGGCCTCTCCCCGCAGCTGGCGTACGGCCTCGGCCGTGTGGCCGAACCCGGCGTGCAGGCGACCGCCCGAGAGCTGGCCACCCCAGGTGTTCGTCGGCAACTGGCCGCCGAGCCCGATCCGGGCGCCGCCGTCGACGAACGCGCCACCCTCGCCGGTGCCGCAGAAACCCATCGCCTCCAGCCACCAGATCACCTCGATCGTGAAGCCGTCGTAGAGCTGGGCGGCGTCGACGTCGCTCGGACGCAGGGTGGTGCGGTTCCACATCGCCGCAGCGGTCGCGTAGCCGACCCGGCCGAAGTCCTCCCACTGCTCCCAGGACGGGCGGCCATCGATCACGCCCGCCATCGCCTCGATCCGGACCGGGGCGCGAAGGTCGGCGACCGTTTCGGCGGCCGAGACGACGATCGCGGTCGAGCCGTCGAGTGGGACGTCGCAGTCGAACAGACAGATCGGTGTGGAGATCATCCGTGACGCGAGATAGTCCTCGATCGTCAGTGGCGTGCGGTAGACCGCGTCCGGGTTGAGCGCGGCGTGGGCGCGCTGAGTGACCGGGATCCAGCCGAGCTGGTCCCGGCTCACGCCGTAGTCGTGCATGTACCGAGCGGCGTACGGCGCGACCTGACAGACCGGAGAGAGCATCCCGATCGGCAGGAGCCAGGCGAGCGGCCCTTCCGCGGCCGGTTGGGTGGAGCCGTAGGCTACTCGGCCTCCGGCTCCCCGAGCGGCGCTGCCCTCCTTGACCGTGCGCCAGATCACCACATGCCGAGCCTGGCCGGTCGCGACCGCCATCGCCGGGCCGTAGAACGGCAGGCTCATCCCTTCGACCTGACCCTGTCGCCACGTCGTCGTGATCCGCAACGCGTCCTGGACCTCGTAGAGGTTGCCGTTGGCGTACCCGGGCAGGTTGGCCTTGCCGCCACCGGGAAACATCGCGAGCCCGTCGATGTCGTCGAGCGCGAGCCCGGCGTCGCTCACCGCCGCCGTGATCGCGTCGATCGTCAAGGCAAAGCCGGACCGGTCGACCTGCCGCCCGATCGCGGACTGCCCGACGCCGGAGATGACTGCCCGCCGCTCGCAGATCTGCGCGCTCACGCCGGCTCCTCGAGGGCGAGAAAGCTGGGGATCGCGACGTCGCCGGGGCCGGGTTCGAATCCGACCGCGACGGCCATGCCGATCCGGGCCGCCTCCGGATCGCACCCGCGCAGCCGGCCCGCCACCCGGACGCCGGGATGGTCGGGGAACTCGACGAGCACCATCGCGTACGGGACGTCGAGGTCGGGCAGCCAGCGCTGGTAGTTCACCGTGAGGCTGTAGACGGCCCCGTGCTCGGTGATCTCGACGTGTTCGACCTCGCGCGACCGGCAGGCCCGGCACACGCCGTACGGCGGGAAGGATTCCGCGCCGCACGAGGCGCAGCGTTCGACCAGCAGCCGGCCCTCCTTGGCGGCGGCCCAGAACGCTGCGGTCTCCTCGGTGATGACCGGCGGGATCCCTGCGGTCGCGCCCACGTGTGTCCCTTCGCTTGCGCCCTCGTCGTCAGTCCCTGCCACGGCAGCCTGCCGTACGCCGACCGGCCGAGCAACGCGCCGCCGCGGTCTGTCGGGTGAGGCCGAACAAAAGTACACGCTCACTCACCTCGGCCCCGATTTGCGAGTGAGCAGTTGCTATCTTGATCCCCGCTCACCCCCTCCCAAAGGAGCACGACTGGTGTCCGGCGACCGCATCGTCTTGGGCGCCGCCGCGATCCCGGAGCCGGAGCGCGCCTGGTTGGCGGCGGTGGAGCGCTTGCCGATCGAGTCGGTCTGGCAGGGCGGCCACGTCCTGCCGCCGAGCCCCACCGGCGAGGCGCTGACCCGACTCGCCCTGATGACCGCGTGGACGGAGCGGGTGTTGGTCGGTTCCGCGGTGTTGCTCCTTGCGCTCTACCCACCGGTCCTGGTCGCCAAGCAGCTCGCCGATCTCGACGCTCGGTCCGGCGGGCGGTTACGGGTCGGGGTCGGGGTGGGCGGAGAGTTCCCGAAGGAGTTCGAGGCGCTCGGCGTACCGATCCGTGAGCGCGGAGTTCGCACCGATGAATCGCTGGAGATCTTGCGCGCCCTCTGGCAGGGCGGTCCGGTGAGCCACCACGGTCGGTTCTTCGACTTCGACCACGTCGACCTGCGCGCGGTGCAGGTCCCCGGTGAGGATCGCGCGAGGATGCAGGCCGGCGGTCCGCCGCTGATCGTCTCCGGCCGCAAGGAGCCCGCGATGCGACGGGCGGCCCGGCTCGGGGACGGGTGGATGCCCTACCTGGTGTCCCCGTCGGCGTACGCGCGGTCGGTCGCGACCATCGAGACCGAGGCGCAGCAGATCGGTCGCACCCTCGACGGCTTCGAATGGCTGGCGTTCGTCTACTGCTCGATCCGTCGGGACGGCGATCGCGCGCGCGGTGATGTCGCGTCCTTCCTCGGTCGCGCCTATGGCGAGAAGGCCGACGCGATGCTCGAGCGGATCGCGCCCGCGGGGACGCCGGACGAGGTCGCTCCGATGCTTCAGCGCTACGTCGACGCCGGTGCCCGGCATTTGGTGATCGCACCGGCCGCTCACGAGGACACCCTCGAGGTCGTCACGCTCGCCGCGCAGGAGGTCCTGCCGCGGCTGACCGTTCCGGCGGTGGCGTGAGCGGTCAGGCAGGGGCCGGCCCCTGTGCGGGCCTGTCGGTCGTCGAGCTGGCGGCCGGCTCCAGCGAGCTCGGGTTGGGCTTGGCGGGTGGTGTCCCCGGCATGCTGTTCGCCGGTCTCGGAGCCACCGTCACCCGGGTCACCGGCGTGCACACGCCGCCGATCGACGACCCGCTGCCGTGGGGGCGGGTCTGGCACCGCGGGAAGTCGCGGGTGGCCACGGACGACCAGGAGGAGACCCGCCGCCTCGTGGCTGCGGCCGACGTCGTACTGGCCTATGGGAGCGAGGACGCGGTTGACGGGCGGGGCTTCGGCTTCTCCGAGGTCGCCGCGCTCAACCCGGACGTCGTCTACATCCGCTGCGGGCCGTCCCGCACGTCGCGGGGCGAGGTCGAGGACTACGGCCTCCTGGTCGAGGCGCGGGCGGGCCTGTGCACCCAGCTCGACGGTCACCGTCCCGGTCCGATCTTCCTCGACGTGCGGGCCACCGGCTCGGGCGCGAGCTTCCTGATGATGACGTCCGCTCTCGCCCTGCTGCGACGCCGAGTGCTCACCGGCGCGGGCGGCTGGGCGCACACCTCGCTGTACGACGGGATGCTCGCGACCCTCGGCTGCATGATCGGCCGGTCGGAGCGTGCGCCGGTCGAGGTGGAGAGCTACTGGGAGAAGGGGTCCACCTTCCCGAACTTCATGTACCGATGCAGCGACGGCGAACTCGTTCAGGTCTGGTTCGGCGGCAAAGGGATGTACGCGACGTTGCTCGAGGTCCTCGGCGACGAGCCGAGTCCGCAGGGCTACTACCAGGACCAGGCGACCGGCGCGCTGAACGACCGGGCGGTGCGCTGGCGCGAGACGTTCCGCCAGCAGCCGCGCGCCACCTGGATCGAGCGGCTGCGGGCGGCCGGCATCGCATGCGAACCGGTGCTCAGCCCGGGTCAGGCTCTGTCCGAGCCGCATCTTGGCGAGATCGGACTAGTCGAGACGGTCACCGCCGACTCCCACACCGACCTCGTTCTGGCCACGCCGATCTCGGTCGAGGACCTGCCCGGGCTCGGCGATGACCGCCTGCCGGCGCCTGCGGCGTCCACCGGCGAGCCGCTGTTGCACGGCGTACGGGTCGTCGACTTCTCGGCCTTCGTCGCCGGGCCGCTCGCCGCCCAGGTGCTCGCCGATCTCGGTGCCGAGGTCATCAAGGTCGAGCCGCCGCAGGGCGAGGCGATGCGGGCCGCGGCCTACGCCGTCGCGGCGTGCCAGCGCGGCAAGCGCAGCCTCGCGATGGACATCGGCGCTCCCGAATGCCGACCGGTCGTCGAGCGGCTGATCGCCGGCGCGGACGTGGTGCTGCACAACTTCCGGGTCGGGGTGGCCGAGCGGCTCGGGATCGATAGTGCCACCGTCGCGCGGCTGCGCCCCGGCGCGGTCTACTGCCACGCCACCGGGTTCGGCGCCGGCGGGCCGCGCGCCAAACTGCCGGGCAACGACGCCCTGATGCAAGCACTGACCGGGTTCGAGCAGGGGATCGGCGGCGACGGGAACGACCCGATCGCAGGCACCTGGATCCCGCTGGACATGACCGGAGGCTGGGTGGCGGCGATCGGCATCCTCGCCGGGCTGTACGCCCGCGCCGCCACCGGGCGCGGCCAGCAGGTGACCACGAGCCTGCTCGGCGCCGGCATGCTGATGCACAGCGGAGTGTTCCAGCGCGACGGTGCGGTCGTTCGCGGACCCGAACTCGACCGCGCGCAGACCGGGTACGGCCCGGGGTACCGCCTGTATGCCGGCGGCGACGGTCGCTGGCTGGCTCTCGTCGTACCCGACCCGACGTCCTGGGCGGAGCTGGGGAAGGTGGCCGGGCTCTCGGCGCTGCCCCCGGCGTACCGTCCGTTGCGGGTGAGCCCCGACGACGAGACGGCCATCGCCGCCGAGCGGTTCCTCGAGGCGGCGTTTGCGACCGCACCGGCAGCCGAATGGGTGGCCCGCTTGGGTGACCGCGGCCTGCTCGCAGAGCTGATCGAGCCGTGCGACCGCGACCAGTTCCGGCGCGGCATTCTCGACGATCCGGTGAACCAGGAGCTCGGTCGAGTCGCGGCGTACGAGACTCGTGATTGGGGCCACTTCGAGCAGATCGGCCCGCTGCTGCGTTGTGGCCCGCACGCGTCCGGCGGCCCGATGCTCGAACTACCCGGGATCGGCGAGCACAGCGTCGAGGTCCTCACCGAACTCGGGTTCGCCTCCCAGGAGATCGACGCCCTGATCGCCGCCGGCCACGTCCGCCAAACTGTCAGTTAACGGCCGTTTGAGCCGGCGAAACGCCCGCTAACTGACAGTTTGGCGGTCGGGGAGACCGAGCAGGCCGGCGGTGTTGGAGCGCAGCACCTTGCGGGTCGTTTCGGCGTCGCAGCCGCTCATCCGCTCGACGTAGTCGAGCGGTTCGCGCAGACCCTCGGGGTGCGGGTAGTCCGAGCCGAAGAGCACGTGCTCGGCGCCGAGTACGTCGATCAGATCGACGACGTCGTCCTCCGGGAACGGGCAGATCCACAAGTGCTCGACCAGGTCGGCGCTCGGGGTCGCGCTGAGCGGCCCGCCGATCATCGGTCCGCGCCGCCCGAGCGCCGCGGCCTTGTCGACCGTCTTCATCAGCGGGCGAAGCCAGCTGCTGCCGTTCTCGATCGAGATGACCTTGATGTTCGGGTGGCGGCCGAACAGGTTGTGCAGGGTGAGCGCGATCATCGTGTCGACCACCGGACGCTCGGTGTTGCACAGCGCCCACTGAAGCGGCGACTGCGCGTGCGAGGGGTTGTTCGGGTCCTCGCCCCACAACTGCCCGTACACGTGGTTGTAGCCGCTGTTCGACACGTGGAACACGACCGGGATCCCGGCCTCGGCCGCGAGCGCCCAGAACGGGTCGAGATCGGGATGCGCGGCGGAGCGTCCGCCGATCGGGCCCGGACGCACGTGCACGAGCCGGGTGCCCGCCTCGATCAGTCGCTGGAGCTCGGCGGCGGCGCGGTCGGCGTCCATCAGCGACACCATGGGTACGCCGAAGATCCGCCCGTCGGCGCCGTACCCCCAGTCCTCCTCCAGCCACCGGTTGAATGCCCGCAGGCTGGCGTACAGGACGTCGAGGTCGAACTCGATGTCGTACTCGACCGCGACCGCAAGCGTCGGAAGCATGATGCTCGCCTCGACACCCTGCTCGTCCATCAGCGCGAGCCGCGCCTCCCGGTGGGTGAATGCGGGGTAGTCGCGCGCGTTGATTACCTCGCGGTGGCTGAACCCCTCGTCGACGTTGCCGACGAACAGACCCTGGAGGGCGCCGGGGGCGGAGGCGTAGTCGCCGGGCATCACGCTCATGAACGTGCGGTTGTCCCGGACGTAGACCCGGCCGAGATCGTCGCCGCCACGCTCGACCCGGACGGTCTGGTCTTTGTATCGGGACTCGATGTGGCGGGAGAAGCAGTCGTCCGGCTCGTAGTAGTGACCGTCGGCATCGATGAGCGGGTAGTCCATCGCCGGGTTGACCCCTCGGTTGCGTCGCGAAGCGAGACCTGATAGTAAGTGAGTGCCCAATTACATCGCACGACCACTGTGCATCGGGCACCGGGCCCTGTCAACCGCGCGTCAACGGCGCCGGAGGGCCCGCGCCGAGCCGCCTCCCGGGCTCGTGACCGCTCGGATCGGCCGAGCGACCGGCGATATCCAATATTGACGTCGGTGTCAAAAACGGCGTACGGTCGATCTCATGCCGACTCATCTGCCGTATCCCGTCTTCGACGCGGACAACCATCTCTACGAGACGCGGGACGCCTTCACCCGCCACCTCCCCGAGCGCTACCAGCGGGCGATCGACTACGTCGACGTCCGCGGCCGGACGAAGATCGCGATTCGTGGCCAGATCAGCGACTACATCCCGAACCCGACGTTCGACGTGGTCGCGCGGCCCGGTGCCCAGGAGGAGTACTTCCGCGACGGCAACCCGCAAGGCAAGTCCTACCGCGAGATCATCGGCGAGCCAATGCGCAGCATTCCGGCGTTTCGCGAGCCGGCCCCTCGTTTGGCGCTGATGGACGAGCTCGGCGTCGACCGCACGTTGATGTTCCCGACGCTCGCCAGCTTGCTCGAGGAACGGATGCGCGATGACGTCGAGCTCACGCATGTCGTCATCCACTCGCTCAACGAGTGGCTGCACGAGGAGTGGACGTTCAACTACGCGGACCGGATCTTCACGACCCCGGTGATCACGTTGCCGATCGTCGACAAGGCGATCGCGGAGCTCGAGTGGGTGGTCGAGCGGGGCGCTTCGGTCGTGTTGATCCGCCCGGCGCCGGTGCCGGGCCTGCGGGGGTCGCGGTCGTTTGCCGGGCCGGAGTTCGACCCGTTCTGGGCGCGGGTGGTGGATCTCGGCGTCCTCGTCTGCATGCACTCCTCGGACAGCGGCTACTCCCGCTATCAAAGCGACTGGACCGGGCCGTCGGAGATGCTGCCCTTCCGCCCGGACGCTTTCCGCTACGTGACGATGGGCTACCGCCCGCTGATCGACTCGATGGCGGCGTTCGTGTGCGGCGGGGTGTTCAGCCGGTTCCCCGATCTGCGAGTCGCGGTGATCGAGGCCGGAAGCCACTGGGTGCCCGGCCTGCTCGAGTCCCTCGCGGACGCCCAGAAAAAGATGCCGCAGTCCTTCGACGAGGACCCGGTCGCCGCTTTCAAGCGCAACGTCTACATCAGCCCGTTCCACGAGGACAACCTTGCGGAGCTGATCGACGTCCTCGGCGCCGACCACATCTTGTTCGGCTCGGACTTCCCGCACCCGGAGGGGCTGGCCGAGCCGACCAGCTACATCCATCACCTGCCGGCCGGATTGCCCGACGCGGACGTCGCCGGGATCATGGGCGGCAACCTTGGCGCACTGGTGAAGGTGAGGGCCACCGCATGAGCGAAGCGGTAATCGTGTCGTGTGCGCGGACCGCGATCGGTACGGCGAACCGCGGCACGCTGGTCGACGTCGACGCGATGGAGTTGGGCACGAAGGCCGTCGCGGAGGCGGTGCAGCGGTCAGGTCTTCCTGCCGAACTGATCGACGACGTGATCCTCGGTGAGTCGATTTACGGCGGCGGCGCGATCGCCCGGTACGCCGCGATCGAGGCCGGTCTGGTCAACGCGCCGGGCATCGCCCACAACCGGCACTGCGCGTCGGGTCTGTCGGCGGTGCAAAGCGCCGCGGCCTCGATCCGCGCCGGGATGGACAAGGTGGTCGTCGCGGGTGGCACCCAGTCCTCGTCGACGACCCCGCGGTTCACGCGGCGCGTGCCCGGGACCGAGGACTGGGCGGACTGGTTCCCGCCGAGTCACGTTGAGACCTCCGATGCCCCAACGATGGACATGTCCATCACGGTCGGCTGGAACGCGGCTCACAAAGCGGGCCTCACTCGTGAGGAACTCGACGCCTGGGCCTTGCGGTCGCATCAGCGGGCGATCGCGGGGATCGACTCGGGTGCCTTCGCCGAGGAGATCTTCCCGCTCGAGGTGACCAAGCGGGACGGGACCGTTGTCATGTTCGACACCGACGAGCACCCGCGCCGCGAGACGAGCCTGGACAAGCTCGCCTCGCTCAAGCCGCTGCACCCGGAGATCGAGGGTTTCTCGATCACCGCCGGCAACGCGGCCGGGGTGAACGACGGCGCGGCCGCCATGGTCGTGTGCGATCGCGAGGTCAGTGCGGCCCACGGCCTCGAGACACTGGCGGTCGTGCGCGCCTGGGCGTCGGCGGGCGTTCCGCCGGCGGACACCGGACTTGCGCCGATCGTGGCCATCCCCAAGGCACTCGACCGCGCGGGGGTGAAGCTCGGCGATGTGGCGCTGTGGGAGATCAACGAGGCGTTTGCCTCCGTGCCGGTCGCGACCTGCAAGGAACTCGGCATCGACGACGACCTGGTCAACGTGCTGGGTAGCGGCTGCAGCCTCGGTCACCCGATCGCGATGACCGGCGCGCGGATGATCATGTCGATCATCTACGAGACCCGCCGCCGCGGCGGCGGGGTCGCCGTCGCCGCGATGTGTGCGGGCGGAGGGATGGCGTCGGCGGTGGTTCTCGACGTACCGGCGCCCTAGCGGTCCGGCCCGAGGTCGACGCCGACCCTGTCGATGATCGGCGCCAGCTCGACCAGATCGATCCCATAGAGCTGGGCGGCGTTGTCGCACAGGACTGCGCGGATGTCCTGCCGCGTGAGTGAGCCCTGGCCGGTGAGCGCTGCCACCTGCTCGTCCGTCGCCGGGTAGATCGACTCGAAGTGCGGAAAGTCCACGCCGAACATCGCGTTCGTGCTTCGGATCGCGAACTCACCCGGCGCGAGCGTCCCCTCGGCGCGCAGCTTCTCCAGCGGCAGCTGGTTCGGATGAAACGGCGAGATCCCGGCGTAGCAGTTGGACTCCCAGTACTCGCTCGGCTTGCGGGCGAAGGCTCGCTCCCGCTCGAGGTAGGCGGCGAACTCCATCCAGTCGTCGCCCATCTCCACCCGCGAGTCGAACAGCGCAAGTGCCGGGCCGATCCAGCGGACCTCGGTCTCGATGAAAGCGATCCTGATGCCGGGGAACCGGTCGAACACGCCGCCGACGATCATCTGCCACAACGACCGGCCGGAGAAGAAGGCGTGCTCGTAGGCGAGGGTGAGGATCGCGGCCAACCCGGCAGGTGTGTACGTCGGTGCGCCGGCACCGCCGTGCTGGCTCAACGGCAAGCCGGTCTCCTCGACGGCCGCCCAGATCGGGTCGAGTGCGGGGTCGAAGAAATACCGGTCGCCGGGGTAGAGCCCGGGCATCATGATGCCGCCGAGTCCGTGTTCTTTCGCCCAGTGGACGTCCAGAACCGCCCGGTCGATGTCGTCGAATCTCACGATCGCCTGGCCCTTGAGCCGGTTGGGTGCCTGGGCGCAGAAGTCCACGAGCCAGCGGTTGTAGGCGTCGATCCCGGCCCGGGAGAGCGCCGGATCCTCGGCGCGGCCGGCATCCTCGAACGCGTTGTGCTGGAACGGGATGCCGTTCGGGAACAGGACCTCCGCGATCACGCCCTGCGACTCGAGGTCGGTCAGTCGCCGCGATAGGTCCCACTGGGCCTCGTCCGGAATCTCGGCCTGAATGTTGCCGGCGTCGCGACCCCCGGACGCCGACGCCGACGCCGACCATTCGTCGTAGGCCTCGCGATGGCGAGGGTCGAGGTAGTCGCGGTAGGTCTGCTGTGCAGCCTTGATGTGACCGTCAACCGAGACGATGCCGACCTTGCTCACGGTCGGGCCTCCTTCGGGTCGGTGCCGGAGGGCGATGCCCACCGGTGCTGGTCGGACGGTAGGAGAGGGATGGTTTAGTGTCAACCCTAGGCCCTAAATTGCGGCGCTCGATGGAATTGAGGGATGCCGGTTGACGGACGTGAGCGCAGCGGAGTCACTGGCCCGCGCCGAACGCGGACGTCCGCGAGACGCCTCCCTCGACGCGGCGATCCGGGCTGCCGTCCGAGAGATTCTGGCGACCAAGGGGTATGAGCGACTGAGCGTTTCCGAGGTCACCCGCACGTGTGGCGTCCATGTGCGAACCGTGACCCGCCGGTGGGCGACCAAGGCCTCCCTCGTCGCGGCGGCGGTGTTCGACGGCGACCGCCCGCTGTACGCCGGTGAGGGAGCGCCGAAAGTTCCGACCGGCAACCTGCGCGCCGACCTTCGGGCGGTCATCAGGTCCAACCTCGAGTTCCTGTCCGATCCCGCGGTCCGCGCAGCGCTGCCCGCCCTGTGGGCTGCGATGGCGGTCGACGCCGAGGTCGCCGCACGGGTGCTGAACCGCGAGCGGGAGTGGCAGCAGGTGATCGATGCGATCCTGCGCCGCGCCCTCACGGCCGGCGACGCGCCCGCGCGGGTCTTGACGCGGGGCTGGCTCGTCCCACTCGTGCTCGGTGGCACGACCTCATTCGTGACCTCGATGCCGGAGGTCGCACCGGACCACGACCTGCTCGAGGGTCTGGCCGATTTCGTCGCGGCCGCGCTGCTGGGCGACGCCTGACGGTGCCGCCACCGGCGGCCGGAGCCGGTCTCAGCCGGTGTGGACCGGCATCGCCTCCCAGCCGCGGACGGTTGACGTTCGCGCCTGTACGGCGTGGTCCCAGTCGATCTCCCAGTCCGGGAACCGGCTGAGCACCTCGTCGAGGGCGATGCGTCCCTCGAGTCGGGCGAGCGAGGCACCGAGGCAGAAATGCAGGCCGTATCCGAAGCTCAGGTGTCGGCCGATGCTGCGTCGGATGTCCACGCGGTCGGGGTCCGGGAAGCGTCGCTCGTCCCGGTTGGCCGAGCCGTTCAGCAGGAGGATCACGCTGCCCGCTGAGATGGCCTGGCCGTGGTGCTCGACGTCGTACTGCACGTAGCGCGCCTGGACGGGTGAGGGCGCCTCGAAGCGCAGGATCTCTTCGATCGCATTCGGGATCAACGAGCGGTCGGCCACCAGCTCGCGCCGGATGTCGGGGTTCTCGCCGAGGATTTTGCCGGCCCAGCCGATCAGGCGGGTCGTGGTCTCGTTGCCCGCGCCGGCGAGCATGTTGACGTAGGTCAACACCTCGGCGCGGGTGAGCTTGCGGGTGGTGCCGTCGGGTTCTTCGAGCTCGGCGTTGAGCAACTCGGTCATCAGGTCGTCGGAAGGGTGCGTGGCACGCCAGTCGATGTAGTCCTCGAAGATCGAGGGGCCGGCATCGATCGCGAACGTCTCGGGCATCTCGTCGTCGGCGTCGAGGCGCAGGCCCTCGTCGAGCCGGTCGCGGATCGCCTCCTGGTCTTCCTCGGGGATACCGAGCAGCATCCCGATCGTGCGCATCGGCATCTGGGCGCCGAGATCGGCGATGAAGTCGAAGCGACCGGAGCCGATGAGAGGGTCGAGTGCGCGGGCGCAGAACTCGCGCACCTTGGGCTCCAACGCCTCCATCTTCTTGGGCGTGAACACCCGGGCCATGACCGCGCGGTGGGCGTCGTGCAGCGGCGGGTCCTCAAAGAGAACATTGCCTGGTGGGATCTCGAGGTTCGCCTTGATCAGCTCGAGAATCGTGCCGCGTCCCGAGCGGTAGGCGTCCCAGTTCGCGAGCGCCGGCTGGACGTCGTCGAACCGGCTCAGCGCGTAGAAGTCGTGTCGCTCGTTGTAGTACAGCGGTGCCTCGTCGCGCATCCGTCGCCAGACGGGGTACGGATCGGTGTCGATCTCGAAGTCGAACGGGTCGTAGTACAGGTCGCGGTCGTTGCTGCTCACCACGGTCATACGCGGGCTCCTTCGCGATCCGAGCGGCGGGTGGGCGGTGCACCGCGCTCCTGCCGCAGATTATCGACCGTGACGTCGATGTTAAATTAACGCCGGACACCGGAAAAGGGTGCGAGTCGCCACGGAGGATTCATGACGGACGTGATGCGCGGCGTACGCGTTCTCGAAGTTGCCGAGCACACCTTCGTTCCTGCGGCGTCGGCTTTGCTCAGCGACTGGGGTGCCGACGTGATCAAGGTCGAGCACGTCGAGCGCGGCGACGCGATGCGAGGGCTCGCTTCCAGTGGCGTCGCGATCGTCCCCAAGGACGTGCACGCGCTGCTCGAGCACTCGAACCGGGGAAAGCGAAGCATCGGCCTTGACCTCACCACTGCGGAGGGGCTGGAGATCCTCTACCGCATCGCGGCCACCTCGGACGTCTTCTTGACCAACAAGATGCCGGGCGTACGGCGCAAGCTCAACATCGAGGTCGAGGACATCCGGGCCCACAACCCGAAGATCATCTACGTTCGCGGCACCGGTCAGGGCCATCGCGGGCCGGATGCCGATCGCGGGTCCTACGACTCGCTCGCGTTCTGGTCTCGCTCCGGCGTCGCGATGGGGTCGATGGGCCTGGAGGACGAGCGCGTGCCGATCCCGCCGGCTCCGGGGTTCGGCGACTCGATCGGAGGCATGACGATCGCCGGCGGCATCATGGGCGCGCTGTTCCACCGGGAACGCACCGGCGAGCCGACGGTCGTTGACGTGTCGCTGCTCAGCACCGGGATCTGGGCGATGGGTCAAGCCGTCGCGCTCTCCCTCGTCCTGGACCTGCCCTGGCGGCCGCCGCCGGCATCCGCGACCCGGGCGAACCCGCTGAGCCGAACGTACCGGACCAAGGACGGCCGTTACGTCATGCTCACCTGCCTGCAGGCCGGCAAGTACTGGCCACCGATGTGCGAGGTCATCGGCCGGCCGGAGCTTGCGAGCGACCCGCGTTTCCTCGACCAACCCACGCTGATGGAGAACTCCGGGGAGGCCATGGCCATCCTCGAGGAGACCTTCGCGGCGCATTCGCTCGCCGAGTGGCGGGAGATGCTCGAGAACTTCTCCGGGCAGTGGGCCGTCGTCCAGGACACTCTCGAGGTCGCGGAGGACCCGCAAACGGTGGCGAACGGTTACATCCAACCCTGCACCACCGCCGGCGGCGTACCGTTCCAGCTCGCGGCCGCGCCCGTGCAGTACGACGAGGAACCGGCGGTGCCGCGCCGGGCGCCGGAGTTCAACGAGCACGGGGACGCGATCCTCGAGGAGCTCGGGTACGACTGGGACACAGTGGTTGATTTCAAGGTCCGTGGTGTCGTGGCCTAGCAGTTCACGCAGCGCGGCTCTTGTGGGAGCCGGGCACAAAACCTAAGGTCCGCTTATGTTGAACGATGGCACGCTCGTGGTTGACTCCGATTCCCACTGGTCCGAGCCGGCGGACCTGTTCACCAGTCGTGCTCCGGCCCAGTATCGGGACCGGGTTCCGCACGTTGAGCAGGTCGACGGCGAGGCCACGTGGGTCTTCGACGGCGAGCCGGTCGGGCGCTACAGCGCCGGCGGGGTGATCGACCGCAACGGCGTGAAGGAAAGCGCGCAGAAGGCGCTGTTCGAGTGGGACTTCGAGGAGATCCACGTCGGCGCCTATGACCCAAAGGTTCGCCTCGGGGTGCTCGACGAGTGTGGGATCGATCACCAGATCATCTTCCCGTCGACCCTGGGCCTCGGCGGGCAGAACCTGGGCTCGTCGACCGACCAGGCGCTTCGCTTGCTCTCGGTGGAGATCTACAACGACAGGATGGCCGAGATCCAGGCCGACTCCGGGAATCGTCTGCTGCCGCTTCCGCTGATGCCCGCGTGGGACATCGACGCCTGTGTGGCGGAGGCGAAGCGGGTCGCCGCCCTCGGCGCCCGCGGGGTCAACATGACCTCCGATCCCGACGATCTCGGCTCACCGGACTTCGCCGATCCCGCCTGGGACCCGTTCTGGGAGGCCTGCACCGACCACCAGCTCCCGGTCCATTTCCACATCGGGTCGAGCGTGACCGGCATGACCTTCTACGGTCGATACCCGTGGCCCTCGCACCCGGACAACACCAAGCTCGCCATCGGCGGGACGCTGTTGTTTATCGGCAACGCGCGGGTCGTGACCAACCTCATCCTGTCCGGGATCTTCGACCGGCATCCGGATCTTCAGACCGTCTCGGTCGAAAGCGGGGTGGGCTGGATCCCGTTCATCCTCGAGACGCTCGACTACGAGATGGCCGAGAACGCGCCACGCGAGCTGGCGGCGATGAAGAAGATGCCCTCGGAGTACTTCGCCTCCAACGTCTACGCCACCTTCTGGTTCGAGAACAACCGCAACAAGCTGCCCGAGCTGATCGAGGCGGTCGGCGAGGACCGGATTTTGTTCGAGACCGACTTCCCGCACCCCACGTGTCTGTATCCGAGCCCGCTGGCAAGCGTCGAGGCGAAGATGGCCACGCTGTCCGACCAGGCCCGTCGCAAGATCCTCGGCGAGAACGCCAAGCGCCTCTACCGGCTGTAGTAAGCGCAAGCGTGAGCCGTTGCCCGGCGCCCGCTAGGGCCAACGGCTCACTAATCCCCTAGTGTCGGCGGCATGCGCGCGTCCGTCACGGTCCACATCGATGCCCCCCCGGAACGGGTGTGGGACCTGATCAGCGACATCACGAGGATGGGGGAGTACAGCCCCGAGGTCGTCGAGGCCGAGTGGCTGGATGGGGCGGAGGGCCCGTCCGTGGGCGCCCGATACCGCGGTCACGTGAAGCGCAACGAGCGGTGGCCGGTCCTGTATTGGACGACGTGCGAGATCACCGAGTGTCAACGTGGCGAAGTGTTCGAGTTCGCGGTCGTGATGGGCGGTCGCAGCGTCAACGTGTGGCGCTACGAGTTCCGCGGGACCGATGACGGCGGGACCGCCGCGACCGAGTCCTTCGATCTGGGCGACAACATCTTGACCAAGGTGTGGTACCCGCTCGGCGGATTCCTTCGTCAGCGCCGCAACGAGCGCGACATGCGCCGCACCCTCGAACGAGTGAAAGCGGTTGCCGAGGCGCCGTAGCGCGGCGGTTAGCGGCGTGCGGAGGAGCCGCGGGGCACGTCGCGGAACGGGACCCCGTGATCCATCGTCTGCTCGCGCGGCATCCCGAGCACGCGTTCGCTGACCACGTTGCGGGCCATCTCCGTTGTTCCGCCGCCGATACAGGCCACCTGGCGCATCAGATAGTCGTAGCCGGCGAGCGAGGCGGAGCCGTCGTCGTCGGTCCAGGTCGCTGCGACCGAGCCGGCGAGCTCGAAGGACACCGTGAACGTCCGCGCCGCTGCGATCCCGCCGAAGAGGCGGCCAAGCGCGGCCGCCTGGTCGGACATCTTCCCGAGCGCCATCCCGCGCCCGATCCGGCCCTGAAGCGACTCCTTGGCGAGTTCCAGCATCCGGGCCTCGCCGATCAGCTCCAGCGAGCGCGGGTCGTCGATCCGTCCGGAGTCGCGGGCCACGTCGACCAGGAACGAGGAGCTGACCCCGCCGTGTGGCTGGCCGCTCGGCACGGTCACCAACGGAGAGCTGAACAGTCGGCGTTCGTGGAACATCCAGCGGGTGCCGACCGTCCATCCGCCGTCGATGTCGCCGACCCGATCGGAGTCCGGAACCCGCAGGTCGGTCATGTACTCCTGGCAGAACTCCTTGGAGCCGTTCAGCATCTCGATCCGGTTGATCTGTACGCCGGGCTGGTGGATCGGGAAGATGAACACTGTCAGGCCGCGGTGCTTGGGAACATCCCAGTTGGTCCGCGCGAGGCAGAGCGCCCAGTCCGACCACCACGCGCCGGTCGTCCAGATCTTCGAGCCGTTGAGGATCCAGTCGTCGCCCTCGCGCACCGCGCTGGTGAGCGCGCTGGCGACGTCCGATCCGCTGCTCGGCTCGGAGAGGAACTGCATCCAGATCTCTTCGCCTTTGAGGATCGCGGGGATGTGGCGAAGCTTCTGTTCCTCGGTGCCGAAGTCCAGCAGCACCGCCGCGCACGGGGAGAACGTCGGTGCCTGCAGGCGGGACGGGAACTCGAAGCCCGCGATCTCCTGGTTGAAGGCCTGCTGATGGGCCTGGGTCAGTCCCTGGCCGCCGTACTCGCGCGGGAAGCAGACGCCGGCGAGACCGGCGTCGAAGAGCATCCGCTGGACCTCGCGGTCGCGCGCGACACCGGCGAGTTCCTCTTCCTCGGTGCGGATGTTGCGCAGCGTGCTCAGCGCCTCGCCGGGCTGGAGCGGGCGCAGGTTGGCCCGGATCCAGGAGCGGGCGCGGGCGCGGAAGCTCTCGACATCCTCGAGGTCGTCGGTCCTCACTGCTGCTCCCCACGATCGGTGCGGCTGGTGTCCACCAGCAGCCCGCCCACTCGCCGGCGGTGCTCGGCCGGCGTGCCGTACAACGTCCGGTTGAGGATGATCCGCCGCAGGTAGAGATGCAGGTCATGCTCGAAGGTGACGCCGATGCCGCCGTGGAGCTGCACGCAGTCCTGGGCCAGCTCCGACCCCTGCTCGCCGACGTAGGCCTTCGCGGCGCTCACCAGCTCGGCGGTGCCCGGCGCACCGGCATCGAACGCGGCGATCGCGGCGTCGTTGATCGCATGGCTCGCCTCGAGCCAGGACAGCAGGTCGGCGAAGCGATGCTTGATCTCCTGGTACGACGCGAGCGGGCGACCGAAGGAGTAGCGGTCGAAGGCCCAGTCCTTGGTCATCCCGAACGCCCGCTGCATCGCGCCGATCGCCTCGGCGTTGTGCGCCAGGATCGCGAGCTGGGCCTGCCGCTCGATCTGGCCGGCCGCCGCGCCGAGGTCACCGACCGCGGCGTCGAGGGGGACCCGCACGTCGGTGAAGGTCACGATCGAGAACCGGCGGGTCAGGTCGACGGTGTCCAGTGGCTGGATCGACACGCCGGGGGTGTCGGCCGGGACGAGGACCTGGGACCGTCCGTCTGCGGTGCGTCCGGTGACGAGCAGGTGGTCGGCTTGCGCGGCGCTCTCGACCGGACGCTTCACGCCGCTGATGACGAGTTCGGACCCCTCGGGACGGATCTCGAGGGTCCCCTCATCGAACCGGTCGTGGGGGACAGGCTCACCGAAGCACCAGGTGGCGATCGCCGTCCCCGCAATCAGTTTGTCGATGTGCGCGCGCTGCGCGGGGCTCCCGACCGCGTCGAGGGCGCTCGCGACGACGTTGACAGGCACCAGCGGGCCGGGCGCGGCGTGCGCGCCGAACTCGTGGGCGACGAGGGCAAAGTCCTGCAGGGCGAAGCCGCTGACCGTTCCGCCGCCGTGCTCCTCGCTAACGAGCAGTGACGTCCACCCGAGCTCCGCGCCTTTGGCCCAGTACGCCGGTTCGTAGCCGGCGGGGTCGTCGCGGAGCCCGCGCACCCGGTCGACCGGCATCTCGTTGTCGAGGTAGCGGGCGGTGGTGTCTCGGAGAGCCTCCTGGTCGGAGCTCAGCTCGACGAGCATGTCTGGGTCAGCCCCTCGTCAGCGGTTGCGCCCTCGTCCGCAGGTTGTTGCGGCGCGATCGGTAGGAACTTTCATACTGCATCGACGTCGACATTGACGTCAAAATTGAAGCGGTGGTGACGTCGCGAACGGCGACCGAAGCACAGCCGGGGTCGGCTCCATGCCTATATTGACCTCCACGTCGAAAGCGAGGATGCAGATGCGGATTGTCGTCGTCGGTGCGTCGAGCGGGCTGGGCCGCTCGATCGGAATCGGACTGGCTCAAGCCGGCGAACAGGTCGCGTTGCTCGCCCGCCGGCACGATCGCCTCGTTGACGCGGCCAAGGAGGCGGGCAACGGTGCGCTGGCGATCGCGTGCGATGTCACCGATCCGCAGTCGTGCACGACCGCGATCGACGAGGCTGCTGCCGGTCTCGGTGGCATCGACGGCGTGGTGTTCGCGACCGGCGTCGGTGTCCTCGGCCGGTTGACCGACGTCGACCTCGATGCGTGGCATCTGTCGTTCGACACGAACGTCATCGGTGCCAACCTCGTCACCGCCGCCGCGTTGCCCTATCTCAAGGATTCCGGGGGCGCCGTGGCCTACTTGTCCTCGATCAGCGCCTCGATCACCACGCCGTTCCCCGGTCTCGGCGTGTACGCCGTGAGCAAAGCCGCGCTCGACAAGCTGATCGAGGCGTGGCGGATCGAGCAGCCGACCGTCGGTTTCACCCGGGTGGTGGTCGGCGACTGTGCCGGGGGCGAGGGCGAGTCGATGACACAGTTCGCCAACAGCTGGGATGTCGAGCTCGCGACCGAGCTCGGCACCATGTGGTTCGAGAAGGGGCTGATCACCGGCACGCTGCTCCCGGTGGAGGAGCTGGTCCGGGTCATCGACGCCGTCCTGCGCTCAGGGGCGCTCACCAACATCCCGACGGTGGTCGTCACCCCGCGACCCGCCGGCTGACCGGCGGGTCGCGGACGGGCTCAATGTCCCGCTGCCTCCAGGGCCGCGATGATTGCCGCTGGTGACAGCGGCAGCGTCCTCAGGTCGACGCCGAACGGTGACAGTGCGTCGGCGACGGCGTTGACGACCGCGGGCGGTGCGCCGATCGCGCCACCCTCGCCGACTCCCTTGTAGCCGCCGGGACCCCCGCTCGGGGTCTCGATGTGCCCGTACTCGATGACCGGCACGTCGTCGGCGGTCGGGAGCAGGTAGTCCATGAATGTCGTGGCGACGGGGGTGCCGTCGTCGTAGGCGAGATGCTCGAGAAGAGCCCCGCCGATTCCCTGGACGACCCCGCCGGCGATCTGCCCCTCGACCACGTTCGGGTTGATCATGGGGCCGCAGTCCTCGCTCACGATGTAGCGCAGCAGGCTGACCTTGCCGGTCTCGATGTCCACCTCGCAGGTGCACACGTGGGTGGCGTTGACCCAGATGATCGGGACGTCGGCGGTGTAGCGCGCGCTCGCTTCCAGGCCGGCGGGAAGGCCGGGCGGGAGGCTCTGTGGCTCGAAGTAGGCGAGCGCCGCGAGGTCGGCGAGCGAGACGCCGCTCGTCGGCACCCCGCGCACCGAGGCGACGCTGTTGGCGAGCTCGATGTCCTCGGGTGCCGCCTCCAGCTTGTGCGCGGCGATCGCGACGATCCGCTCCCGCAGGATCGCCGAGGTCTCCCGGATCGCACCCGCGGTCATCGACCCGCTCCGGCTGCCCGCAGCGCCCGCGCCGAAGCTGGTGAGGGCGGTATCGCCCTGGATGGTGGCGACGTCCTCGATCGCGACCCCGAGCGCGTCCGCCGCCAGTTGGACGACCGTGGTCTCGAGGCTGTTGCCGGTCGAGCCGCCCGCAATGTAGACGTTGACCTTGCCGGTCGGCTCGACCCGGATCGTGGCCGCCTCCGTGCCGTAGTAACCGTAGCCCGGGGTTGACGGTTCGACGTAGGTCGAGATCCCCACTCCGAGATGGCGCCCCTGCTCGCGGGCCTTGGCCTGCTCGGCGCGAAACGCCTCGTAGTCGAGCATGGCAACGGCCTGCTCGAGGGTCTCGCTGGGCGTGATGTTGTCGTAGGGCATCCCGTTCGGGTTCGCATACGGCAGTTCGTCGGCGCGCAGAACATTGCGGCGGCGAAGCTCGAGGGGGTCGATCCCGATCGCGCGAGCGCTGATGTCGAGGAGCATTTCCCGGGCCAGGGTCTCGAACTGCCACGGCCCGCGGTACGCCGATCGCCCCGGCTTGTTGGAGTACATCGCGGTCGTGGTGAAGCTGGCTTGAGGGACGCGGTAGGGGCCGGGGAACAACATGCCGACCACCGCGGTCGTGCCCGCCGGCCAGGGTGTCGGGTACGCGCCGCAGTCGTTGACGTAGTCGATCTGGGCCGCCTGAATCGCTGCGTCCGCGTCGAACGCCATCTTCACCGTGGCGTGCTCCTCGCGCGCCTTGCCGGCGGCGAGCAGGTTCTCCTGGCGATCCTCGACCCACTTCACCGGCACGCCGAGCTTCGGCCCGGCGAGCATCAGGCACATCTCGTCGCGCTGCACCAGGATCTTCTGACCGAAGCCGCCGCCGGTGTCGCGCATCACGACCCGGATCCGGTGCTCGGGGACGCCGAGCAGCCGGGCGCAAAACATCCGTACCTCGTGCGCGGACTGGGTGGCGGCGTAGATCGTGAGGTCGCCGGTGGGGGAGTAGTCGACGACCAGCCCCCGCCCTTCCATCGGCACCGGCGCATAGCCCTGCTGGTGGATGGTCGCCTCGACGACGTGGGCGGCCTCGGCATAGGTGTCGGCCAGTGCCTCGGCCGGAAGCCCCGCAATGGTGGCGATCACGTTCGATCCGTGTGCGCTGTGCACGAGGACGTTCGGGTCGTCCGCGTCCTTGTAATCCACGACCGCGGGGAGCGGGTCGTAGTCGATGTCGACAAGCTCAGCGGCGTCCTCGGCGAGGTAACGGCTTTCGGCGACGACGAGAACGACCGGGTCGCCGACGAAGCGCACCTCGTCTTCGGCGAGCGGGGGGCGCGGCGTCTCGGGGCTGTCCTTGCCTATCGAGGTGTGC
Organism: Mycobacteriales bacterium; assembly: GCA_035501255.1. GTDB lineage: Bacteria > Actinomycetota > Actinomycetes > JAFAQI01 > JAFAQI01 > JAFAZI01. Next base: position 102,433 of record DATJWM010000169.1, read on the forward strand.
CACTGCTCTTTCATGCCTGGGTTGAGGTCGGCCGCGGTGAAGACCGCGTGTACGCCGCGGAGCGCACGTGCCGCGCTGGTGTCGATGGAGTTGATCCGGGCGCGGGGGAACGGACTGCGCACGAAGTAGGCGTGCAGCATCCCGGGCAGTGAAATGTCGTCGGTGAACACGCCACGCCCCGTGAGCAGTCTCGCGTCCTCGACCCGGCTGATCCGGGCACCGGCGTAACGGGCGGCCCCTGCTGCGGACGCGGTGCTCATGTCTGCTCCCGCGCCGGCTGAGCGTCGGCGGCCTGGTGCACGGCTCGGACGATGCCTTGGTAACCGGTGCAACGACATAGGTTCCCGGACAGGGCCTCGCGGATCTGCGGGTCGGTCGGCTTCGGGTGGTCGCGCAGGAAGGCGGTCACCGACATCACGAACCCGGGGGTGCAAAACCCGCACTGAAGGCCGTGGCAGTCGCGGAACGCGGCCTGCACCGGCGAGAGCTCGCCGTCCGGTGCCGCAAGGCCCTCGATCGTCGTCACCTCTGCGCCGTCGGCCTGCACGGCAAGGACCAGGCAGGCGCGCACGGCGGCCCCGTCGAGCAGCACCGTGCACGCCCCGCAGACGCCGTGCTCGCAGCCGAGATGGGTGCCAGTCAACCGGCAGGTGTCGCGCAGGAAGTCGGCGAGGGTGATCCGCGGCTCGACCTGCGCATGCCGGACCTGCCCGTTGATCCTCAGCTCGATCGGTAGCTCAGTCACCGGTCGCCTCCGAGATCGCCGTTGTCCACGCTCGCGCGACCATGGTCGCGCCGATCCGCAGCCGGAACTCCGCGGAGCCGTGCAGGTCGGTCGGCACCGCCGACAGGCCGCCCATCGCGAGCGCGCCGAGCGCTTTCGCATCGATCTCGCCGCCGCGCGTCCCCACGGCCTCGGCCTCCGCTGCGGTGCCACGCTCGGGAGTCGAGCCGAGCCCGATCAGTCCGATGGCGGCTCGGCGTACCCGATCGTCGTCATCGAGCTCGACCGCGACGGCCGCGCCGGCGATCGCGAAGTCGCCGTGCCGGCGCGCAAACTCCTCGAACCCGAACCCGCACCGACCGCTCCAGATCGGGAACGAGGTCGCGACGAGCATCTCGTCGGCCGCCATCGTCGTGCTCCACAAGCCGTCGAAGAAGTCCCGGGCGCCAACCGTGCGCGTCCCGCTCGGCGACGCGAGTTCGAGGGTCGCATCGAGCGCGAGGGCGACCGCCGGGTATTCCGCCGCCGGGTCGGCATGGGCGATCGAGCCGCCGACCGTTCCCCGGTTGCGGATCTGGAAGTGCCCGACGTAGGGCGTGCACCGGGCGAGCAGCGGGCAGCACGCGAGCACGTCGGGGTCCGTCTCGACCGCGGCCTCGGTCGTGGTTGCGCCGACCCGGAGCAGGTCGCCGCGACGTTGCACCCCGGACAGCTCGGGGATCCCGCCGATGTCGATCAGGTCGTCGAAGACGGCGAGCCGCAACGCGAGCATCGGGATCAGACTCTGGCCGCCGGCGAGGACCTTCGCGCCGTCGCCGAGGTCGTGCAGGAGCCCGATCGCCTCGTCGACGGAGCCGGGGCGGTGGTAGGCAAACGCGCTTGGTTTCATCGTCGGTTCATCCAACTCACCCGGATCCCCGGGGCGCCGTACTCGACAGGCTCACGTCCATGATCTTGTCGTAGAGCTCCATGCTCAGTTCGTGCGCCTGTTGCGGACCACCGATCCCCGCCGTGATCACCGCCACCATGCCGTCGAGCGCTCCCACTCCTCGCGTTGTCCCCTTGTGGCTGTGCCGGGCCGGTCGTCGGGGCCAAATTCGTGCCATCACCTTGGCACCGATCGGGCGCCAGCGCCAAGCGTCTCCGGGTCTCAACGCTCGCCGGGCCTTGCTTCGGTGGTGATCGCGGCGATCGCGAGCTCGAGCAACCAGGTGGTCCCGCGGATCGCCTCGGCGGGTTCGAGCTGCCAACCGCTGACCAGACGTCGGTACGTCGGCACCCCCCACAGGGCGTCGATCATGGCCGCGACCAGGCGCCGGTCGGCCTCGGTCCATGACGGGGCGGCCGCCTCGACCGCGTCCATGAGCGCCTCCTTGCGCCGCCGATCAAGCGCGGCGAGCGCAGCGTCCGTCGGTCGTTCGCTCGAGCTGGAGAACGATCCGAGGTAGCGGAAGAGGTCGCTGACGTGCGCCGGAAGGTCCTCGAGCCGGAGCCCGTCGACCTCGATCCCGGCCTCGTCGATCAACCGTTCGAGAACCGCCTCCCGCAGCGCGCGCTCGGTGGCGAAGTGTCGGTAGACCGTGCGTTCGTGCACCCCGGATCGTCGCGCGACGTCCCGGACGGTGAGCGTGCTCCAGTTCCACGAGGACAGGCCATGGACGATCTCCGCGCCGGCCGTCACGATCCGTTCCCTGGTTTGCTCGGCTCGCTCGCGGCGGATCGGGCTGTCGTAGCGCCGGCTCGTCACGACTAGTGGCGCTTCACCCAGCGCCGAAGCAGCCAGAGTCCGACGATGGTCGCGAGCGCGTACGGCGCCACTCGCTTCGCAATCGGGAGCGCAGCCGCGCCGAGCAGATCAACCGGCTCGGCCGGCACGGACGAGCGCGAGGAGTGCGCGCCGGACGATCCCGCGCTCGCGGCGCCCGCGTCGACTCCGCCCTGCGTGGTGGCGTCGGCCGCGACCGGGTCGGGCTCGTCGGCCGCGGACGCGAGATCGGCCTCGAGCGAGCTCGCGAACTGCTGGAGCAACTTGGTGCTCACGTCGACGAGGACGCCGCGACCGAACTGCGCCACCTTGCCGGAGATCGTCAGGTCGGTGGTCACGGAGACGTTCGTTGTGCCTGCGTCTTCGGTCAGGACCGCGGTGATGAGGGCGCTGGCGTTGCCCTGGCCGCGGCTCTCCTTGCCCTCCGCCTTGATCACCGCGCGGTGAGCGGCCTCGTCGCGTTCGACGAAGCTGGCCTGACCTTTGTATTGCGCGGTGATCGGGCCGACCTTCACCTTGACCGTGCCGGTAAAGACGTCTCCGTCGAGACTGACCAACTCGGCACCCGGCAAGCACGGCGCGACCCGTTCGATGTCGTTGAGCGCGTTCCAGGCGTCCTCGATCGGTACGGCGACCTGAAAGTCGTTGACGATCTCCACCGGCCGGGCCTCCGCGTTCGTGGTCGGGTACGGGTGCCGACGATAGCCCGCAGCGCCGATCGTCCGCACGGCGGAGCGGCGCAGCGGCGCAGCGGCGATACTGAACGGGTGGCGCACCCGACGTGGTCCGACCCGTCCGATGTCGCCGAGGCGCTGGACGCGGCGGGCTACCTCCCGACGCCGGGGCTCGCGACCTCGGCGTACCTTGCCATGCGCATGGGTCGACCCCTGTTCGTCGAAGGTGACCCCGGGGTCGGGAAGACGGCTCTGGCCCATGCGCTCGCCGCGATCACGGCCGCCGAACTGGTCCGCCTTCAGTGCTACGAGGGGATCGATGCGAGCCAGGCGTTGTACGACTGGGACTTCTCCCGCCAGATGTTGCACCTGCGGGCCGCCGCCGACGGTGATCCCGACCAGGTAGAGGCGTCGCTGTACAGTCGTCGCTTCCTGATCGCCCGACCGATCCTGCGGGCGATCGAGCACAGCCCGTCGGTGCTGCTGATCGACGAGATCGATCGCGCGGACGACGAGTTCGAGGCGTTGCTGCTCGAGGTGCTGGCCGAGTCGACCGTGACCATTCCGGAGCTCGGAGCGGTGCGCGCCGCCACGCCGCCGTTGACCGTCATCACCTCGAACCGGACTCGCGAGGTGCACGACGCCCTCAAGCGGCGCTGCCTCTACATCTGGCTGGCCCACCCCGACGTTGCCCGTGAGGTCGCCATCATCCGTCGCCGGGTTCCCGACGCGGCCGAGCTGTTGACCGAGGACGTCGCCCGCGCGGTTGCGCTCATGCGGGAGGCGCCGTTGCTCAAGCCGCCCGGGGTCGCGGAGAGCATCGACTGGACCTACGCCTTGCAGACCCTCGGCGCCACGCGCCTCGATCGCGAGTCGGCGCTGGTGACCCTCGGCGCGGCGCTGAAGTACCACGAGGACGTGGTCGTCGTCGAGCGCCGGATCGACGAGCTCATCGGCGGCTGACCATGGCGCGACCGGACGACGAGATCGACCCGGTGGTCACCCTCGCCCGGTTCGCCCGGGCGCTACGGGCGTCGGGAGTGGCGGTCGATCCCGCCCGGGTCGCGGCCATGGTCGAGGCGATCGCGTGCCTCGACGCGGCCAATCCCTCGCACGTGTACTGGGCGGGACGGGCCACTGTCTGCGGCGACCCGGACGACCTGCCGCGCTACGACGCGCTCTTCGACGAGTGGTTCCTCGGGATCGGCCGGATCGCCGGCGAACCGCCGAAGACCGTCGGTGGAGTCGAGGCGAGTATCCGCGCGTCGATCGCGACCGGTCGACGCGTGGCCGGCGACGACCGCGGCGAGCTCGGCGTCGCCGCGAGCGACGCCGAGCAGTTGCGGCATCGGGATGTCACCGAGCTCGATGTCGCGGAACTCGAGGCGGTGGGCCGGTTCGTGAGCCGTCTCGCTCCGCGGGCCGGCCTTCGCCGTACCCAGCGTCGGCGGCCCGGCGCGGGGCGCGACCTTGACGTCGCTCGGACGGTTCGAGCCTTCGTCCGCGACGGTGGGGAGCTGCGCAGGCCCGCCCGGCGTGGACCGCGAGCCCGTCCGCGCCGGGTGCTGTTCCTCATCGACGTGAGTGGATCGATGAGCCCCTACGCCGATCTCCTGCTGCGGTTCGCCCACGCCGCCCTTCGGCGCTCGCCGACCCGGATCGAGGTATTCACCGTCGGCACCCGGCTGACGCGGGTGACCCGCCAGCTGAGGTGCCGGGATCCCGAGGAGGCGCTGCGGGCCGCAGGGGAGGCCATCCCCGACTGGAGCGGCGGCACCCGGCTCGGTGAGACGTTGCAGGCGTTTCTGGACCGGTGGGGACAGCGGGGTACGGCGCGCCAGGCGGTCGTCGTGATCGCCTCGGACGGGTGGGAGCGCGGCGACGCCACCCTGCTCGGCGCGCAGATGGCCCGCCTTAAGCGGTTGGCGCACCGCATCACCTGGGTCAACCCACACGCCGGTCGTGACGGCTTCGCGCCGCTCGCGACCGGGATGGCGGTCGCCCTGCCCCACGTCGACGATCTCGTGTCCGGGCACTCGTTGGACGCCTTCGAACGGCTCGCCGCCACGATCGCCCGCTGATCGTCACCGCCCGACCCGCGCCCGCCAGGCTACGGGTCGGGTCAGAGTTCGGTGTCGGTGAGGGAGCGCAGTGCGGTGGCGATCTCCGTCAGCGGCGTACCGATCGAGAAGGCGAGCACTCCGGTGGCGTCGGACACCGATTCGTTCCCGCCACGCGCGGGGCCGTCGAACAAGGCCCGGACGCTACCGAGGACGGCGGCAAGGCGCGGCCTCGGGTCGTCTGTCCCGCCCGTGACCAGCCACTCGCGCAGGACGCCGTTGTGACCCGCCACGACGGCAGCCGCCATGATCTCGGCGACGATCGGGTCGGGGTGTGCGCACCGGTCCCGGAGGTAGCGGGCGAACAGCCGCTGGTAGCGATGGACGTTCGTGACCTCCCGGTCGCGAAGTGCGGTCACCTTGCGGGTCAACGCGAACCGGGCCAGGGAGACCTCTCGATGTGCGACGTAGTCGTCGAGCACGAGGCTCACCGCGGTGCATACTGCCTCGAGGGCCGGGTCGCCCATCCGGCGGGCCAGCTCGGCCGCCACCGTCGCGCGGATCGCCTCGTGGTCGGGGAAGACCACGTCCTCCTTCGTCGCGAAATACCGGAAGAACGTGCGCCGGCTCACCCCCGCGAGGTGGGCGATCTCATCGACCGTGGTCGTCTCGAAATCGCCGTCGGCGAGCCGCGCGAACGCCGCGTCGACAAGGCGGTCACGTACCGCCGCCGGGGCAGTCATGGCGGGGCCGGTCGGCCCGGGGGAACGGTCCACGGAGAGTGAACGTAACACCGACTCCCTGGTCGTGTCACTGAGTGCCTTGCAAATGGCACTAGGTGACGCTAAGTTGCGAAGCGGCGCCCACGAGGCAGCGCTCCGGCGAGACAACGGCGACTCGAGACATGAGGTGAGCGGGTAATGGACTGGCGGGCCAACGCGGCGTGTCTAGATGCAGATCCGGAGCAATTCTTCCCGCTGACCGACGCAGGTCCCAGCCTTCGCCAGGTCGACTCCGCGCTCGCGGTTTGCGCGGGCTGCTCCGTGCGCACCGCATGCCTGAACTGGGCGATCGCCAACGACGTCCGCCACGGCGTGTGGGGCGGCCTCACCGAGCAGGATCGCTACTCGCTGAGCGCCGCTCACCGGCTCGCCACCGCCAGCTGAGGCAACGGCCGAGCCCTCGCGCCGGCGTTCCCTGCCCGGCCGCTGTTCTATTGGGGCGGCCCGCTGCCGAGTGTCACCTGGGTCGAGCGGTTCGCACCCGATCCGGTCGTGTAGTCGACGGTCACCGTGCTGCCCGGCGTCAGCGTCGTCATCAGCGCGGTGAGTCCGGAGGCGCTCTGCACCGAGTGCCCGGCCACCGAGGTGATCACATCACCCGAGCTGATCCCGGCTTGGGCAGCCGGCCCGCCGCTGACGGTCTGCACGACCTGGGCGCCGCCGGCGGTCGAGGCGTCGCTCCCGACGTACACGCCGAGCTGCGCGGTCGCGCCGATGTGGACGGTGGAGGAGCCGTCGCCGGCCTCGATCTGCGCGGCGATCTGCAGCGCGGTCGTGATCGGGATGGCGAATCCGCGAGACGAACCGGAACCGCCGCCCGTGTCGAAGCTGAACCCGGACGAGGCGGCGGTGTCCATGCCGACCACCTCACCCGAGGTGTTGACCAACGGGCCGCCGGAGTCCCCGGCCTGGATGTTGGCGTCGGTCGCCAACAGGCCGGTGAGCTTCTCCGACGTCCCGTCGTACTCGTCGCTGGCAGTGATCGACGCGTTGGTCTGGGTGATCGCGCCGCCGGCGTAGCTCGGAGTGCCTCCGGTGCCGCCCGCGTTGCCGATCCCGACCACCGCGGCGCCGCTGGAGGGCTCCGAGGTTGCGGTCTTGACCGTGGTCAGTCCGCTGGCCCCGGTCAGTTGAAGAACCGCAACGTCGTGGCTGCGGTCATAGCCGACGACGGTGGCCTTGTAGGTCTTGCCGTTGCCGACGTCGCGGACGCTGATGCTTCTCGCGCCGTTGATGACGTGGTTGTTGGTCAGCACCTCCCCGTTCGAGGTGAGCACCATGCCGGTGCCGGCCGCCTCGCCGCCCGCGACGGTGGTCGTGATGTCGACCACGCCCGGGTCGACATCACGAGCGATGCTCGCCGCGTCGGTCGGTCCGTCGGAGGTGTTCGAGCCGTTCGAGCCTGAGCTGCCGCCGCTACTGAAACCGGGGAACCCAGGGAAGTTCGGGAAGCCGTTGGACCCGCCGAAGCCTTCGCTCCCGGACCCGCCGTACCCGAACCCGTTCGACCCGCCGGGTAGCGTCGGCGTTCCCCCGGACGAGCCGTTCGGTGCGCCAGCGGAGGCGGACGACCCGGAGTTGTCGGTGAGTGCGCGGCTGATTCCCGCGCCGCCTGCCGCGCCGACCGCGACCAGCGCCACGGCGCCGAGAGCCAGCAGACCGACCCGGCGCCGGGAAGAGTGGTTGCCGGTGGCGGGCGCGGTCGGGACGGCGTCGGCGAGTCCGAACGCCGACGTGGGCGCCTCCGGTCCGAATCGCCAGTCGCTCGTCGGCGGTGGTGCCCAGATGGGTTGAGGTGCGGTCGGCAGGTCCTCGCCGGCCGTTGATTCGGCCGCGGGTTCGCGCTCGTCGGTCACGGTTCGGCTCCTTCGGCGACTCCGCTTCGCGCCGGTGGGTGCGAGTGGTCAGTCGATCTTCGTGTCTCGACTGTGCTCTCGCAGTCTGAACCGCGGGTGAAAGAATCCTGTGCGTCGGACCGGAATGGACGAACGGGTGTCGGAGCGAGAGGGTGAGCACCGACCGACGCACGTGAGACCCAGAACGGCAGGCGACCTTGATGGCGGACACGATAGATAAGCAGTCGGCCACCCGAGGACCGAAGAAGAAGGCAGCGCGAGGCCTGGCGGGCTCGCTGACGCGGCCGAGCCGGGACGATCGGGCGGCCGCAGGCAAGGCCGCTCGGGCCGTTGCGCCGCTCGATTCGCACGCGGCGCTCGATGTTCCTGCGTCTCGGGACCCGGTCGCATTGCTCGAGGAGCAGGCGCTCACCCGAGTGCCGGAGTTGGTCCCGGTGCGGTACGGGCGGATGCTGGTGTCGCCGTTCACCTATTACCGTGGCGCGGCGCTGCCAATGGCCGCGGACCTCGCCACCACGCCGACGTCCGGCCTTCGCGTCCAACTGTGCGGTGACGCCCATCTGTCTAATTTTGGCGGTTTCGCATCTCCGGAACGTGCGCTGGTCTTCGACGTCAACGATTTCGACGAGACGTTGCCCGGTCCGTTCGAATGGGACATCAAGCGCCTCGCCGCCTCGCTGGTGGTGGCGGCGCGGGACAACGAGTTCACCAGCAAGGAGAGCCAAGCGATCGCTCGCGCCTCGGTGCGCGCCTACCGCGAGATGATGCGCACCCTTGCGCAGGAGACCATGATGGAGGTCTGGTACAGCTCGGTCGACGTCGAGCAGGCGCTGACGTCGATCAAGGCGGACATCGGTCCGAAGCGGTTCAAGGCCACGGAGGCCTACGTCGCGAAAGCGCGCAGCCGGGACAGCACCCAGGCACTGAAGAAGCTCACGACCGTCGTCAACGGCAGGCGTCAGATCATCAGCCAGCCGCCGCTGATCGTGCCGGTCGAGGAACTTCTCCCCGAACTAGGGGCCAACGCGATCTACCAGGTGATCGGCGAGCTGATCTCCGGCTACACCGCGACACTGCAATCCGATCGCCGGTATTTGGTGCGGCAATTCGAACTTGTCCAGCTCGCACGCAAGGTCGTCGGGGTAGGAAGTGTCGGGACTCGCGCGTGGATCGTTCTGATGGATGGTGGCGACGGCGTCGAACCGTTGTTCCTTCAGGCGAAGGAGGCACAGCAGTCCGTGCTCGCGAACTTTGCCGGTGCGAGCGAGTACTCCAACCAAGGCCAGCGTGTGGTCGCGGGCCAGCACCTGATGCAGGCGGTCAGCGACATCTTCCTCGGCTGGCAAAGCGTCGCCGGCGTCGACGGGGTCGAGCGTGACTACTACATCCGCCAACTGCGCGACTGGAAGATCTCGCTGCCGATCGAGCAAATGCTCCCCGCCGGCATGCGGCACTACGGGGAGTTGTGCGGAGCCACGCTGGCCCGCGCACATGCTCGATCCGGGGACCGGATCGCCGTGGCGGCGTACCTCGGGAAGACAACCCAGTTCGACGATGCGGTTGCGGCGTTCGCTGAGTCCTACGCCGATCTGAACGAGCGCGATCACGCCGCGTTGGCGGCCGCCGCCGCCGAAGGACGGGTCACCGCCGAACTCGACCTGTAGTCCATAACGGCGTCACGCCGTGTGGGCTATGGCGTGACGGCGTGACGCGGTGTGGGCTATGGCATAACGGCGTGACGCCGTTGCGCGAGGTCAGTTGTGGTTGAACGTTCCTGACTCGCTCTCGGTCATCGGTGTGCTCACCGGGTGGTTGCCGAAGTGCGTCAGGGCCGCGCGGTAGTCGCTCAGCAGGAGGTCGGCGAGGTCGCGACTGAAGTCGTGCCGGACCAGGATCCGCTGGATGGCGAGGTCTTCGCGGTTCTTCGGCAACGTGTACGCCGGGACCTGCCACCCGGTCGTGCGGAGCCGGTCGGCGAGGTCGAAGAGGGTGAAGCCGTGATCGACGCCCTCCTTGAGCTTCCAGGCGAGCGCCGGGATGCCGCCGTGACCGTCATAGATGATGTCGAACGGACCCATCGCGGCGATCTGCTCGGCGAGATACTGCGCGATCGCGTACCCGGCCTCGTGAATCTTGCGGTAGCCCTCGCGCCCAAGCCGGAGCAGGTTGTAGTACTGCACGACGACCGGGCCGCCCGGCCGGGAGAAGTTCAACGCGAAGGTCGGCATGTGGCCGCCGAGGTAGTTGA